>JBBQDK010000059.1:0-15365 GCA_038319625.1 Gammaproteobacteria bacterium | reverse complement strand
GTTACCTTTAACTTGCGGCCACCCGTAATAGCGAAACCCTCACGCTCATAAAAAGCCAACGTTTTATCAAACTGTGGAAGTGGTGGTGTTGTGATTTCCAGACGCTTCCAGCCACGTGACATACCGAACGACTTTGCTCTTGACACGAGACTGAGCCCCACATTAATTGAGCGGTAGTCGGGACGAACATAGAATTCTGGTATGGTTCCAAAACATCCTTCAGCGTAAAGAGCATGGCTTTCATATAACGCCACGAACCCAACCATATTCTCATTATTGTTACGAGCGATAAACACGAAATATTTTTCACGGCTAAGAAAGTCTTTGAGTCTGGATAATGTTTCGTCAGGATCGAAATTGAATGCCTGAACATCAATGGCGTTCATAATTTCTGCCAGCAACTCGCCAACCATCATGGCAATTTCTTCCGCATCATCGATAGTTGCTCTTTGGATGATGATGTCCGTACTCATATGTATGGCCTAACAGGTAATATACGGACGCCTGCGTCTGCATAACAATATTCCAGGCGCCAATTATGAATACTTAATTGACTGATTGTAAAATATTTTCATTCATTAATACAGGCGGTTTTTGTGTGTCTCCAGGAGCTGATTTCGCTGCATTGCTGCCGTTCACCAAGTCTATCCCTGCGATATCAGAAGCGGTCTTGCGGTATATCTGCCCAGAGGTCTGATCAGGCTGAAGCGTAATTATTCGGGGCAGGGGTTTCCGCTTTGATTGTCGTCAAACAGGGACGCCATGAGCCGAGGTGTCACTGTATTCAACTCAGGCTAAATTACTTCCACCACAGAGTAATGACAGGAATATAGGTGATGACCAGTAACCAGATCAGCATCAGCGTCAGGAATGGCAGACTGGCGCGGAACAGCGTGACGATGGACTTGCCGAAACGCTGGCTGGCGATGAACAGGTTGATGCCGACCGGTGGCGTGTTGTAGCCGATTTCCAGATTGGCCAGGAAGATTACGCCGAGATGGATAGGGTCGATGCCGTAGCGTGTCGCCAGCGGCAACAGCAACGGCACTACCACGACGATGGCCGAGAAGATGTCCATCATGCAGCCGACCACCAGCAGGAATAGATTCAGCAGTATCAGGAACTGCAGCGGGCTGTCGATGTGCAGTTCCAGATAACTGAGCAGGTGCATGGGCACCTGCGCGTCGATGAGCAGGTTGGTCAGGCCCATGGCAACACCGAGAATGATGAGGATGCTGCCGACCAGTACGCTGGTGTCGCGCAGTATCCGGTAGACCGCGCGCGGCCGGGTAATGTTGCGGTGGATCACCATCTCCAACAGAAATACATAGGCTGCGGTACAAGCCGCGGCCTCGCTGGCCGTAACCGTACCTGAGATGATACCGGCGACCACGCCCACCGGCATGAGCAGATCCCAGACACCTTCGCGCAAGGCCCGACCGAGTGCGGACCATGTGAAGGCCTGCTCTGGTAATTTGTTGCCCTTGCCGGTATGAAAACTGTAACCGCTGAGCATGATCAGCAGCAGTACGCCCGGCACCAGTGCTGCCAGGAACAGTTTGTCGATGCTGACACCGGCGACGATGGCATAGAGCAGAATCGGCAGGCTGGGCGGGAACAGCAGTCCCAACGAACCGGACGAGGTGAGCAGGCCGAGTGAGAAGCGTTCGCGGTAGCCGACGCCGGTGAGCATCGGGTAGAGCAGGCCACCCAGTGCCAGGATAGTCACGCCGGAGGCGCCGGAAAAGGCGGTAAAGAAAGCGCAGGAAGTCAGCGCAACGATCGCCAGTCCGCCGGGCAGCCAGCCAAACATCGCATTGAAGACGCGGATCAGTCGTTGCGGTGCGCCGCCGGCGGCGAGCGTCACGCCGGCCAGCGTGAACAGCGGAATCGCGACCAGATTCGGCGAGGTGGCGAGACGGTTCATTTCGACAATCAGAACCGCGCTGTCGATGTGTTGCATCGAAGTGGCCAGCAGGCCGCCCACACCCAGCGCCACAAACAAGGGCATGCCGAGCGTCGCGGCCAGGATCAGCAGCAGGGTCGCAAGCAGGGTCATCGCGGACTTTTCCGCCGCTCGCGGCCCAGACCCAGGATCAGGAAGTGCACGGCGAGCAGGGCGAAACCCAGTGGCAGAATGATTTCCAGCAAGGCGATCCAGTGTTGGCCGGTGGCCGCATACTGCCATTCCTCGCGCCAGAAGTGCCAGGCGGCCCGACTCAACAGTCCACAGGCGATGCCCGACAGTACCTGGAAGGGCCGATGCATGAATCTTGCGAGACGCGGCAGCAGTGTCGTGGCGATGTCAATCTTGATGTGCCGGTCGCCTTCGGTGGCGATGACCGCGCCGAGCATGGCGACATACAGCACCAGATAGCGCGACAGCGTATCGGCAATTGGCAGTCCGTTATGGAACAGGTTGCGCGCGGTGATCTGTGCCAACGACAGCAGCAGCAGGCTCAGCAGGCTGAGCGCAGCGAGCATGGCCTCGGTGCGGTACAGAAAGCGTTTGGTCTTGTCAAGTATCGGGCTCAGTGGGGTTGCGCCTGGACGGATTGATCCTGCGGGTGTGCGGCGCGGTATTTGTCCAGGAGTTTACGTGTGCGGTCGAACATGTCCTGTGGAATGTAGCCGCTCTTGGCCAGCAGTGCCGCGGCCTTGTCGCGTATGTCGAACAGTTCGGATTCCTTCACATCACCCGGATTCATGGTGAATTTGAAGCCGTTCTGTTTCAGCACATCAAGACTCTTCGCGTTATCCTTGCGCGTCTCGGCGATCAGGTGTTCACCGACCGCGGTACCGGTGGTCTTGAGCAGCTTCTGCAGGTCCGGCGGCAGCTTTTTGAAGAAGCGTTCGTCGACCAGCAGCGCGCCGATGGCATCGAACATCGGCGTGTTAGTCACGTAGGAGGTCTTGGTAAACCACTGCATGGCGATCGCCGCCAGCGGCGGACTCGGCACGGTGTCGATCAGTCCGGTGGACAGGCTGGTGTAAACATCGGCTATGGACAGCGGTACGGGCGATATGTCGGTGGCATCGAAGAAGGCCTGGCCGAGTGCGTCACCCTGCCACATCCAGACCCGGGACTTGCGCAGATCGTCGATGCTGTTGATCGGCTTGCGGGAGAAGAACCGTACGAAGCCGATCTCCATCCAGCCGATCTCTTCGAAATGGTTGGCGCGAAAACCCGCGTCGATCTCCGGCATGAGATGCTCACGCACGTAGTCGATTTCCTGCACGTTGCGGTACAGAAACGGCATTTCCAGCACGCGCGCGGGAGAGTAGATCAACCCGATGCCGTGACCGCTAAAGGCGCCGCCCTGCAACTGGCCGAAACGGATCTTGCGCAGCACGTCCGGTTCGTCGCCGGCGACACCGCCGGGATACATTTTGAAGACCAGCCGACCACCGCTGTCATGCGCCACCTGCTTGGCCCAGTCATCGAGGATGTTCATCCAGGAGGTGCCGGCCGGCGCGAGCGTGGCGAACTTCAATACGTACTGCTCCGTGGCTTGTGCCGTACCAGCGCACAGCAGGGCGAGAATCAGCAGTGCCCTTTTCATCATCTCAGAACCACTCCTTCTCCAGTTTCAGCAGCATCCGCGCCTTGCGCTGCGCGATTTTGTTGACCAGTGCCATTTCAGGAAACAGATCGGGCGGTGCGGCGATGACGGCGGTGAGTTTGTCGTGAAAGGCCAGGCGGTCCTGTTGCTGGCGTGCGAGATACTGGGCATAAAGCACATCACCGATCAGCAGCTTGCCGGCGGTGATTTTCCGGGCCAGCGCGAACTCCTGACGGGAACGCGCATAGTCGCCGCCAAACATCGGTGCGCGACTACCGTAGTATACCCCGAAGAACAGATGCGCACCGCCGTAGTAGTAGCTGTCGTCGAGCTGCAATACCCTGTCCATCAGCACGGCGGCCTTGCCGAGCTGCGCGATCATCAGCGGATCGTTGCGGTTCATGTCGATCCATTTGGCTAGACATGAAGCGCCCCAGAACAAGGCGGGCAGGGCCTTGCGATCGAGGTGCGCCACGGCGGGCTCAAGGTCCTGCTGCCGCGTGCCGAGCACATCGAGCTTGAGACCGGCGGCGTGCAATGCCTGCTGTGCGTGCGCAAAGCCGCGTTGGTATAGGGCGGAGGCGCGATGCGGGTCGTCATCTTCGATGAAGCCATAGCTGTAACCATAGAAGCCCTGCGCGGCATAGCCCTGCAGCAGACTGTTGTCCGGGTCATTCACGAGCATGCCTTCGAGCATTTTCAGGCTGGCGGGCATGGCATCTTTCGCAAGCTTCAGGTCGGTCTCGTGGTTCATGGCCGTAATGCCACCGGTCAGCATCGGCGTCGAGGTGCGCACCACCATTTGATTCATCGAGCAGCCGGTCAGCAGCAGGATCAGTGCGGCGGCATACAGCGAGTTGAGGTTCATACAGGCTCCATTCCGTTGTTACTGTCTTAAGAGATGTTGCAGAATGCGCTCGTAGATTGTCGAGAGCAAATCGAGGTCGGCGACGGCGACGCATTCGTCGATCTTGTGGATGCTGGCATTGAGCGGACCCAGTTCCAGTACCTGCGCGCCGGTGGGTGCGATGAAGCGGCCGTCCGAGGTGCCGCCGCTGGTGGACAATGTGGCCTCGATACCGGCGAGGTCGCGGATCGCGGTACGCGCGGCATCGACCAGTTCGCCGGCGCGGGTCAGAAATGGCACACCGGAATGTGTCCACTCCAGCTCGTAGTGCAACTCGTCGCGCGTCAGTATTTCCGTGATGCGGCGGCGCAGTTCGGCATCGGTGACCTCGGTGGAATAACGGAAATTGAATTGTACTTCCAGTTCGCCGGGTATGACATTGGTTGCACCGGTGCCGGCGTGTATATTGGAGATCTGGAAGGTGGTCGGTGGAAAGCTCTCGTTGCCCTGATCCCAGACCTCGGTGCACAGGGCCACGAGCGCCGGAGCGGCGCGATGCACAGGATTGTCGGCACGCTGTGGATAGGCGACATGGCCCTGCACGCCCTTGATCGTCAGGCGGCCTGACAGGGAACCACGCCGGCCGTTCTTGACGGTATCGCCGAGGCGCTGCTCGCAGGTCGGTTCACCGACTAGGCACCAGTCGATCTTTTCGCCGCGCGCTTCCAGCTGTTCGACCACCTTGACCGTACCGTTGATGCTCGGACCTTCCTCGTCGCTGGTGATCAGAAAGGCGATCGAGCCCTGATGATCCGGATGCGCGGCGATGAAACGTTCGCAGGCCGTGACCATGGCCGCGATGCTGCCTTTCATGTCGGCTGCGCCACGGCCGTAGAGATGACCGTTGCGTTGCGTCGGTTCGAAGGGCGGCGATGTCCATTGCGCCAGCGGTCCGGTCGGCACCACATCGGTATGGCCGGCGAAGGCGAACAAGGGAGCGGAATCGCCGCGCCGTGCCCAGAGGTTGTCCACAGTATCGAAGCGCAAGCGTTCGATACCGAATCCAAGGGTGGCCAGTCGTTCGATCAACAGTTCCTGACAGCCGGCGTCGTTCGGTGTGAGTGAAGGGCGGGCGATGAGTTGCTGGGTAAGGGCGAGGGTGTCTGACATGGCGCGATTTTGCCACAGTGCGCCGTCCCGGCCCAGCGTAAAGTCAATATCCGTAGCCCGGATTTCGCCATGCACTGCCCGGGCTGGGGAAAGACTGAAGAAACCATCTACCGCCAAGGACGCCAAGGACGCCAAGAAAATCTGTTTTGAAACTCAAGAGGAAATATCTTGGCGTCCTTGGCGGTTCAAATAATAAATCGGGTTTCTCTATGTATAAGAGACAATTTCGTTGAAAGCCGCCACGCTGAAGCCCACTGCCACCAGCGTGCCGTTTTCCAGGATCGGCCGTTTGATGATAGTCGGATGGGCGAGCATTATGTCGAAAGCGCGAGCGGCGTCCAGGTCTTGCTTGTCGGTGGCGGGCAATTGTCGCCACGTGGTGCTGCGGGTGTTAAGCAGTGTCTGCCAGCCCAAGGTCTCGATCCAGACCTTCAAGCGCTCGGCATCGAGCCCTTCGGCACGCAGGTCGTGGTAACGATAGTTGATGTGATGCTGTTCCAGCCATCTGCGTGCCTTCTTCACGGAATCGCAGTTTGTCAGGCCATAGAGAACGATCATGGACTTGAGGCACCTTGCATGCCTCCCGCCGGGAGAGGGCGGGAGCGGGGCGAGGGGGAATCGATTCATTCCGGATATGCTGCAGCGTAACCCGGCAGGCCGCCGCATTCAACAGGCCGCGCAACGGTATTACCCTCTCCCCCAACCCCTCCCCCATGAGCGGGGGAGGGGAGTGACAGAATAACTCAGAGTGTCACTTATTCTGTCAGCAGCGTAACCGTAGTATGTGCTGAAGCCTTGTCGATATCGATGTTCACCACGCAATACTCGGTGTTCAGATCAATCGGGGTGGGATCGTCGGCGCAACTGCAACCGGCAATGATTCCCTTATAGAAGATTCCTGCCTTGACGTGCAGGTGGTCCGGCTGCTCGGTCGCGTTGATGATCAATACCTCGAGATCATCGTCAAGTGCGATACTGCTGGCAGTCAAGCCTTGTTGCAAGGGCAGTTGATCGACGCCCAGTTGCGCGATTTCTCCCTTGAAGACGCTGTCGAAGTCCGCCCTACCCCAAGCGTGTAATGATTTGTTCAATTGGACCATGGTGAGGAGCCTTTGTCGGAGCGGATGAGAATAATTCTATGACTATTCCGAGGTGACCTCTACCCTGCGTTCTTTCTGGGTATCAACAGGCTTGCGGCCACCGAGGCGGCGATCACCAGCGCGACCACCCCGAGCGCCATCAGGGTCGGAATCTTGTAGACCTCAATAATCAGCATTTTTACGCCAATGAAGACCAGAACTGTCGCCAGGCCGTATTTGAGCGGATGGAAGCGCGTGGCCACGTCGGCCAGCAGGAAGTACATGGCGCGCAGCCCCAGTATTGCGAAGATGTTGGAGGTGAACACGATGAACGGATCGTCGGTAACGGCGAAGATCGCCGGTATGCTGTCGACCGCAAAGACCAGATCGGAAATCTCTATCAGTACCAGTACCATGAACAGTGGCGTAAACCACAGCCTGCCATCGCGGCGCACGGTGAACGCATCCCGGTGATAATCTTCGGTGATGCGCGGGTGGCCGCGCATCCAGCGTAGCAGTGGATTTTTGCCGAGGTCCGGTTCCTGTTCGACGAACACCAGCATCTTGATGCCGGTGATCACCAGGAATCCACCGAACAGATACATGACCCAGTGGAACTTTGCCAGCAGTACCGCGCCTGCCAGAATCACGATGGTGCGCATGACGTTCGCGCCGATCACTCTGTAGATCAGTACCCACCGTTGGTATTGTGCCGGTACCGAAAAAAAACCGAAGATCATTATGAATACGAAGATATTATAGACCGCCAGCGACTTCTCGATGAGATAGCCAGCGGGAAATTGCAGCGTTTTTTCGTTGGCCGGCGCGCGCTCGACACTGCCATCGAGATACCACCAGAGCAGCGCATTGAACGCCTGTGCCAGCAACACCTACAGCAGCGACCAGAGCGCCACTTCGCGCAAGGATATCGTGTGAGTCCCCCGTGCGCGCAGCAACAGCAAGTCGACGGCATTTATGATCACGACGAAAGCGAGGAAGCCAGTCCGCATCCACCATTTGCCTGCAGTTTCCATCATCGCGGTCTCGCCGAGCAGGCCTCAGCAGGTGCTTGCAATCACTCGGAATCCGCCTTCGCGGATTCGTCTTCGTAATCATAGGGGAAACGTACGTGTCCATAACGGATCAGCAGCACGGCCGCGGCGAGCAACAGTACCGCACCGGCCACGGCGAGCATCCGCCAGGCATCCATCTGCTTCATATCGAGGGCAAGATAGCGCGCCAGCGCGACCATGCCGATGTAGAGCGGCATCCGTATCGGCAAATGGCCGGAAGACAGGTAGAGGCCGATCATGGTCAGGACTTCCAAATAAATGAACAGCAGCAACAGATCGGCCAGCGTCACCTTGAGATTGGTCGCCATGGCCATGATTTCCTGCCCGAATGCGACCACGGTCGCAACGCCGACAACCACCAGTCCGGCCCCTTCGAGCAGGGTCAGCGTTCGTTGGCCGATCTTTGACCACTGGTTGTTCATATCCTCACCCCTGGATAAGTGTTCTGACGCAGTCGAACCGTTGTCGATGCGCTGTGTGATACCTGTCGGACCGCTCAAATGTCCCTGAGTAATTCGTTGATACCGACCTTGCCGCGGGTCTTCTCGTCGACTTGCTTGACGATCACGGCGCAATACAAACTGTACTTGCCATCCGAGGAGGGTAGATTGCCGGAGACGACCACGGCGCCGGGCGGGATGTAACCATAAGTGACTTCGCCGGTCATGCGGTTGTAGATTTTGGTGCTCTTGCCGATGTAGACGCCCATCGAGATCACCGCGCCCTCGCCGACGATCACGCCTTCGACGACTTCGGAGCGCGCACCGATGAAACAGTTGTCCTCGATGATGGTCGGTGCGGCTTGCACCGGTTCCAGCACGCCGCCGATGCCGACGCCGCCGGACAAGTGTACGTTCTTACCAATCTGCGCGCAGGAGCCGACCGTGGACCAGGTGTCGACCATGGTGCCGGAATCGACATAGGCGCCGATATTGACGTAGGACGGCATCAGCACCACGCCGGGCGCGATGTAACTGCCCTTGCGCGCCGCCGCCGGCGGCACCACGCGCACGCCCGCCTCGCGGAAATCGCGTGAACTGTAATCGGCATATTTGGATGGCACTTTGTCGTAATAATTGGTGAAGCCGCCCTTCATGAAGGCATTATCCTCGATACGGAACGACAACAGCACCGCCTTCTTCAGCCAGTCGTTGACGACCCATTTGCCATCGATCTTCTCGGCGACGCGCGCCTTGCCGGTGTCGAGCAGTCCGATCGCCTCCTGCACGGCTTCCTTGACATGCGTTTCGACGCTGCGCGGCGTGATGTCGGCGATATGGCCGAAGGCCTGTTCGATAGTGCTTTTGATGTCGGTCATTAGATTTCCGCTCTGGGGCTAAAGAAACTTGAACCGCCAAGGACGCCAATGACGCCAAGGCAAATATAACTACTGCAGCTTTGCAAAATGCATATCGGTTTCTACATTCATCCCTTGGCGTTCTTGGCGGTTCAATCGGGTTTCACTACAAAGTTGCCACAAAATTCCGGATGCGCTCCGCCGCCGCCACGCAGTCTTCCAGCGGCGGCACCAGTGCCATGCGCACGCGTCCCGCGCCAGGGTTCGTGCCGTGCGCCGTGCGTGACAGGAAGCTGCCGGGTAATACGGTGACGTTTTGTTCCGCGAACAGCCGGCGCGCGAATTCGCTGTCGTCTATGGGAGTGCGTGGCCAGAGGTAAAACCCGGCCGTGGGCTGCTGCACGTCGAGCACGGGCGCCAGTATAGCGAGTACCGCGGTAAACTTCTCGCGGTACAGGGCACGGTTGTCGCGCACATGCCGTTCATCGCACCAGGCGGCGGCGCTGGCATATTGCGTGGCCGGCGGCATAGCGCAGCCGTGATAGGTGCGGTAGAGCAGGAACTGCTTGAGAATCACGGCGTCGCCGGCGATGAAGCCGGAGCGTAGGCCGGGTACATTGGAACGCTTTGACAAGCTGTGGAACACCACGCAGCGGGCAAAATCCGTGCGGCCCATGGCGGCAGCGGCACCGAGCAAACCACCGGGCGGCGCGGCCTCGTCGAGGTAGATCTCGGAATAGCATTCGTCGGCAGCGATGATGAAATCGTACCGGTCGGCCAGGGCGATGAGTTGTTGCAGTATGCGGCTGTCGGTCACGGTACCGGTGGGGTTGTCCGGCGAGCACAGATACAGCAGTTGGCAGCGCTGCCAGACCTCGGCCGGAACTGCGTCGTAATCGGGCACGAAACCGTGCGCAGTGGTGTTGTTGAGAAAGTACGGTTCAGCACCGGACAGCAGGGCCGCACCTTCGTAGATCTGGTAGAACGGGTTGGGCATGACCAGCAAGGGTTGCGTGCGCCGGTCGATGACGCACTGCGCGAAGGCGAACAGCGCCTCGCGAGTGCCGTTGACCGGTAGCACGTGACGATCCGCGTCGATGCTGTCGTCCGGCAGGGTGAAGCGTTGCATCAGCCAGGCGGCGATGGCCTCGCGCAACAGCGGCAGACCTTTGGTGGTCGGATAATTCGACAGGCCGTGCAGGTGCTCGATCAACGCTGCGGCGATGAAGCCCGGCGTCGGGTGCTTGGGTTCGCCGATGGAAAGATTGACATGTGGCCTGGCGGTCGGCGGCGTGCTGTCACGCAATAGTGTCGCGAGTTTCTCGAAGGGGTAGGCTTGCAGTTGGGCGAGGTCGGGATTCATTTTGATTACGTCAGGTGACAGGGCGCAAGGGGCAATGGCAGGTGCAATGAATTCAGGTCGTGCATGTTTTTCGGACCTGTTCCCTGTACTCTGTCATCTGTTCCGCGAAATTATATGATATCAGCCCATGGCTTCCAAACCGCATCTTCTCCAGGGCCCAGTGCTCAGTCTGTTGCTTGCCGCGACTATGTGGGGCGTGATCTGGTATCCGCTGCGCCTGCTCGACGAACACGGACTGAACGGACTGTGGAGCAGTCTGGTGAGTTATTGCGTGGCCTTGCTGGCCGGCGCGTTGTATGCCTGGCGCTACGAGCTGACCTGGCGCGAGGACAAGGCGCGACTGGCGCTGATGGCGCTGGCCGCCGGTTGGTGCAATGTCGCGTTTGTCGTCGCGGTGATCGACGGCGAGGTGGTACGCGTGTTGTTGCTGTTTTATCTGTCACCGGTGTGGTCGGTGCTGCTGGGACGCTGGCTGCTCGGCGAGCGCGCTTCCCGTAAGGCGTTGGGTGTCGTCGCCGTGGCGCTGGCAGGTGCCCTGATCATGCTCTGGGACGATACCCTGGGACTGCCTTGGCCACAGATGGCGGTGGACTGGCTGGCCTTGTCGGCGGGCTTTGGCTTCGCCCTGTCGAATGTGCTGGTGCGGCGCATGCACCGGGTTTCCTTGCCGGCCAAGACGCTCGCCTCCTGGCTTGGCGTGGTACTGGTGGCCGGCGCGTGGATCGTGCTCGCCGGACATCCCGTGCCGGTGGTTTCCGCGACTGTCTTGCTGGGCGCCGCCGCGCTCGGTCTGTTCGGTATCATCGTTATGACGGTCTCGGTACAGTACGGTGTCACGCACATGCCGGTGCACCGCTCGGCGGTGATCCTGCTGTTCGAACTGGTGGCGGGCGCGGTGTCTTCGCAGTTGCTGACACAAGAGGTCATCAGTGTGCGCGAACTGATCGGTGGGCTGCTGATCGTGGTTGCCGCTTATTTTGCCTCACGACCCACGCCGGATGCCTGATTCCGCACCGGTGCGCCAGAAAACAGTTTCCGGCACGGCACGGATCGCACTATTATCTTGTCATGGTCCGCATCACCGACATTCACCACGCCAGCCTGCTGGTCGACGATACCGCGCGCGCACTGGCGTTCTATTGCGGCGTGCTGGGATTGACAGTGGATGAAGCGCGTCCGGACCTGGGCTATCCCGGGGCCTGGCTGCGGGTAGGCTCGCGCCAGATTCACCTCATCGAACTGCCGAATCCCGATCCGATTGCGGGGAGACCCGCCCATGCCGGACGGGATCGGCACACGGCATTGCTGATCGCGGACCTGGATGAACTGCAGGCGACGCTGGCGCGCGCGGGCATCGGCTGCAGCCTGAGCCGTTCCGGTCGGCGCGCGCTGTTCTGCCGCGACCCGGACGGCAACGGCCTGGAGTTCATCGAGATTCACACAGGGTAATGCCGGGCTTCCGATTTTCTGGAGTACCCGCGAACGCGGGTGCTGTTGGTTGCCAATCGGGCAGTGGTTCGTCAATCCAGCAACTGTTGCAGCAGGGCGCTGCGCAATTGCTCCAGGTGGATTGCATCGGTGATCGGCCGGTTGTCGGTATCGGTGATAAAGAATAAATCCTCCGCGCGCACACCGAAGGTGGCGACCTTGGCATTCTGCACGCGTACGCCGCAGTGTTGAAACGCCTGGCCAACGCACGATAGCAATCCGGGGTGATCGGCGGTGGTCAGTTCCACGATGGTGCGTTGATTGCGCTGGTCCTGACTGAAGTCGATTACGGTCGGTATGTTGAAATGCCGGTAACTGCGCGGTGCGCGACGGGTAACCGCCGGGGTTTGCATCGTAGCGCGGCGCAGTTCGCGATTCAGGGTGTCGAGTATCTCCTGGGCACGCAAGTCGCCGGCGATGGCTGCGCCGCTGTCTTCCAGGACCAGGTAGGTGTCCATGGTGTAACCGCTCAGCGTGGAGATCAGACGGGCATCGACAATGGTCAGGCCGAGCTGGTCGAGTACCGAGGTGGTGAGGGCAAACAGATGGTCGTCACTTCTGGCATGCAGGAACAACGCGGTGCCACCACGCGCGCTTTCCAGGCCCAATAGCACCAGGGGCAGGTCTTGTGGGCTGTTGTGCGCGATGGCTTCGGTGTGCCAGGCGATCTCATCGCGGGAATAGCGCAGAAAATAATCCTCACTGAGATCGAACCACACACTGCCGATCTGCGCCTCGTCCATACCTCGGGCATGCAGCAGCTCACGCGCCTGTTCCTGGGTCTCGCGGATCAGGTCATCCTTGTTTAACGGATTCTCCAGGCCGCGGCGCAGCGCGCGCATGGTCAGGCTGTACAGCTCGATCAGCAGCGCGTCTTTCCAGTTGTTCCACAAATCCGGGTTGGTGGCGCGGATGTCGGCGACCGTCAGCAGGTACAGATAATTGAGACGCATGCGGTCGCTGACCCTGTTGGCGAATTCGTTCACTACCAGCGGGTCGCTGATATCGCGGCGCTGAGCGGTGGTGGACATGACCAGGTGGTTCTGCACCAGCCAGGCCACCAGCTGCGAATCGTAACTGGACAGACCATGATGCAGGCAGAAGGTCTCGGCGTCCTTGCTGCCCAGTTCCGAGTGATTGCCGCCGCGCCCCTTGGCGATGTCATGGAACAGACCTGCCAGGTACAGGAGTTCGGGTTTGGGCAGAGTCGGCATGATGCGGCTGCAGAGCGGAAATTCGTTGGCGTAGGCGGGGACCATGAAGCGGCGCAGATTGCGCACCACGAACATGGTGTGCTCGTCTACCGTGTAAATGTGAAACAGATCGTATTGCATCTGACCGACGATCTGCCCGAACAGCGGCAGATACTCGGCGAGCACGCCATAACGGTTCATGCGCCGCAGTACCCGATTGACGCCCTGCGGCTGGCGCAGGATTTCCATGAACAGGCTGCGCACACGCAGATCGTTGCGAAATTTGGCGTCGATCAGGTGGCGGTGATCGCGCACCAGTCGGATGGTCGCGGCGCGCACGCCCTTGAGATCCGGGTTCTGCGCCAGCACCAGAAACAGTTCCATCAGCGCGAACGGGTAGTGCCTGAAGACCTTGGCGTAGGTAACTTCGAGGTAACCCTTGCGCGACTGAAAGCGTTTGTTGATGGCGACCGGTTCGGAGGAGTCTTCGCCGTACAGAATGTCCTCCTCGAAATGCTGCAGCAGCATTTCGTTGAGGCGGTTCAATTCCATCACCGTGCGGTAATATTTTTTCATAAACTGTTCGACTGCCAGATGCGGAGCCGCATCGCGATAGCCGAATTGCTGCGCCAGAGTGCGCTGATAATCGAACAGCAGGCGATCCTCGCGGCGTCCGCAGAGCAGGTGCAATGCCATTCGCACTCGCCACAGGTGATTCTGGCCATCGATCAAGCTGTGGTATTCGGCGGCCGTGAGGAAACCGTGCTGCACCAGTTCGGCGAGCGTTTCGGCGCCGAAATGGCGCTTCGCCACCCAGCCGATCATCTGGATGTCGCGTAGGCCGCCAGGACTTTCCTTGACGTTGGGTTCGAGCTTGTAAGCAGTATCGTGGAATTTGTGGTGGCGCGCGGTCTGCTCGCGCAATTTGGCCGCGAAGAATTCGCGGATCGGCCAGATGCGGTCCGGGCCGGTGGCGGCGCGCATCGCCTCGAACAGCGTAACGGCGCCAGCCAGCAGGCGGGCCTCCATGATGTTAGTTGCGACGGTAATGTCACGCTGTGCCTCGTCCACGCACTGCGCCAGGTCACGCACGCTGTGTCCGACCTCCAGGCCGATATCCCAGAGAAAGGCCAGGAAGTCTTCAATACGACTGTGACAAAGTTCGTGAGCGGTGCCGTCGAGCAGGATCATCAGGTCGATATCGGAGCCGGGCAGCAATTCACTGCGGCCATAGCCACCGACGGCGACCAGCGCAGTGCCGTGATCCGTCGCGGTCATGAAATGACGCCAGGCATGTGTCACCAGCGCGTCTATCGTATGGCTGCGCGCCAGCACCAGCATGGCGGCATCGGCGTCATCGTTAAATTGTTGCTGCAGTATCGCGGCGGCGGACTTCAGCGTGGCGCGGAATGTCTCGAGCATGTCCCGGCCCTGCGCGAGCGCACTGTCGAGGTCGTGCGGATCGAACAGCGTCGGCACGGTCCGGGGAGCGGCGAGTGGGTGATCTGATAGTGTAGGCTTCATGGGGTTGGACGGTTTCAGCACGGTTCTGGTACCGAATCAGCATACCGTCTCGCGCCATCCTTGGGAAACGCGTAGTGACAAGTTCGTTCCGGCGTGTCCTTTGCTATACTTTTCACCAACATTGGCGTCCACCCGCAAGAGGTCACATATGTCACATGGTCATCATGGTAACGATGAGAAGCGCGATTACATCCGCATGACGGTGGATTGCCAGATTATCTACAAGGACAACGCCGGCAAGGAACATCACGGCCGCGCCATCAATCTGAGCGGTGGCGGCGTGCTGTTCATGACGGACACGCCGCCGACGCTGGGCAGCGAGCTGACGGTCAGCGTCCTGCCGGACACGCCGGTGGTCCAGCCGCTGGACGTGATTGCGAATGTGGTGCGCGTGGACCGGATCGACGGCAATTTCGAGGTTGGCGTGCAGATAACCAAGCGTTTGAAATAAGCGTCTGAGTCAGTGCCTGCCAGGCACTGGCGCTGTGGCCTGCCGTGTCCCGGCCCTGTTACGGCCAATCCTGAATTGCTCGAAACCCCTTGGTGGTCCCATCAGGGCGTGTCGGTCGGCGCCGATGCCGGCGTTGTGAGTTCTGCTGCCGCTGTTGTTTCGACGAGTGGTTCTTTCGGTGTGATGAAGGCCTGCGCCAGCGACCAGTAAACCGATTCGTGACAAATGAGCCGTGACGTGCCGTAGGCGATGAACGCGGCGGTCATGAGCGGAAACAGCATGGCCCGGTTGTCGGTCATTTCCATGACGATGACGAA
>JBBQDK010000058.1:0-15454 GCA_038319625.1 Gammaproteobacteria bacterium | reverse complement strand
AGTACTGGGTTCTGCGCTTCTGGAATCATGAGATTCTGATCGGGGCAAAGGCCATTCCGGAGTGTATCCATCAGGCACTGATTAAATCCCCTCACCCCAACCCCTCTCCCTGAGGGAGAGGGGACTTGATTGCAGTTGACCCACAAATTCTGCGGAAGAGACAAATAATGACATTCAGTTGAAACTCATATTTGATCACCACCCCGCGTATATTCCGGGCCAGCGGACAAAACCCGGGGTTCTTGCCGCCCCGATTGGAGACAATGCCCCGCCATAGATCGACTCTGATGCACGATCATGCCAGCGACACCGTCGCCAAGATACAGGCTCTGAAGAATATCGACGTCAGGATTCCCATGGATGATGTCGGCGCCGGCCATTCCTCGCTGCCCTGCCTCAAACAACTGCGTTCGATCGATTGAAGATAGACCGCGTCTTCGGAATTTTCAGCCCTGCTCGACATACACTGTGCGCAATGGAACGACCGAATAAACGACTTGCGGGAATCCCGCGACACGCCGGTAATCCGCGCCGCTCCGTATCGAATGATGCGTACCCGGTTCCATTTTGATACGCCGTGAAATACTAGTAGCTATTGGCAAGGATTGGTGTACAGTGATTATGTTGCAGTACAATTCTTGCCGTCAGTTCGGAAGCCCTCCTGTTTTTCCCGTGGTTACTCCCGCAATGAATGTCTCCAGAATGAACTGCAATCTATCGCAATTCAACAGTTACAGAGGTACTACATGATTACAGGAACAGTTAAGTGGTTCAACGACGCCAAGGGCTTCGGCTTCATTACTCCGCAGGACGGCAGCAAGGATGTCTTCGTACATCACTCCGCCATTCAGGGTAATGGCTTCAAGTCACTGGCCGAAGGCCAGACGGTGAAGTTTGACATCGAACAGGGTCCGAAGGGTCCGTCGGCAGTCAATCTGCAATCCGTTTAAACGTCCCTTCCGGCGCAAGCCGGTTCGAGACCAAGACCCCGCCTTATGGCGGGGTCTTTTTTTGTGTGTCGTCCACAAACGCTGCTTGACCTTGCCGCGCACGGATAATTAGAGTGCAGCGGGTTTTTTGCTGCGCGGACTCCAACTGGATTCGCCCTTCCGTCCCCGGGCATTCAAACGTTCAGTGCATTCCACGGCGTAGGCAAGCACGGCTTCGGGTGAACCGCGGCGCTGACCCGTTATGATCGAACGACCGCTCTCGAGCACATACCGGCGCCAGTCCACTCCTTCGCTACCGTCGGGCGCCTGGACCTTTTCTACACGTGCAACCCGATAGGTGTGCAACAGCACAGGCGCCGTGTCTGTGCTTGCAGCTTGCTTGGGAGAGTCTCTGTCTGTTGTGTTAGTCATGGACATGAGCGTTTTGCCGTTGGAAAGCCGGGTCAATAGGGCGAGTTTCGAATCAGTCGGCAGCGCAGTGCCTGCGCTGCCGTTATATGAAGCTTGATGTCATTGTCATACGGGTGAGCCGGATAATTTCAATCCGGCACCCGCCGCAACACTGGCATTCGCAGGTTATCAGGCTTCACCATACAGCAAAGCGGTCCGTTGCGTGTGAAAATAAGGTTGTGAATACGCGGAGCGCCTGGTATGAGCGGTAGTTTTCGAAAAAAATGGCTCCTATACTTTCCAACAATTCTCAGCGGCGGCAACGCATAGCGACTACCAGAACAGGCATCCTGACCAGCCAAGCGGGTAGCGCCGACAGCCACAATCGTGCAATAACGCGGATAACTGCAACTTCAGATGGTGAAAATACCGAGACTGATACCTTTCATCGCCGGCGCATTTTTACGGCAGTGGCTGTCATCACACTCTATTTCAGTTTTTTTTCGATATCGATGCCTACAAGGCACGGCTGGAATCCGTGGCGTCGTCGGCCATCGACATGGCTGTCCGTATCGACGGACCCATCCTACAATTAGGTTAAATCCGCTAAACTAAGTGCTATTGCCCTTAAGTCGCTTTTAAGTCTCCCTGCGCTAAAGTCTCGGCTCCGTCGCATCACAGGTGACGAGGGTCGGCGCTGCCGACCGGGACACTGACGCAGCCGAGTCGACACACTCCATGAAGACACCCGCAGCACCGCACGCGTACAGCGCAACCACAGCGACAAGCAGGTCGCATCTGCCACTGCTCATCCTCTTGATGATAACCGTAACGGGCTGCGCGTCTTACCAGGCCAAGCCGCTCGACACCCGCATCGACTTCCCGAAGACCGCGCGTCTTAGCGTCGATCCCGCGACCTTCTCGCTGCCGGCATTACGCGCACATGTATTCGATCCCAGTGATGGACTGGACAGCGATGAAGTCGCCATGTTGGCCGTCGCCAACAATCCCCAGCTCAAAGCAGCCCGTGATCAGGCGGGTGAGGCACGTGCCCAGGCCTTTACGGCAGGTCTGTTACCGGACCCGCAAATCAGCATCGCCCGGGACTATCCCACCAACGGCGGCCCGGGCAATACCAGCGCCTTCAATCTGGGCGTCAACTTCAATCTGGCCGCGCTCCTGCTGCGCTCTTCCTCTCGTGAGGCGGCCACGGGTGAAGTACACCGTGCCGACCTGGATCTGTTATGGCAAGAATGGCAAACCGCCAATCAGGCCCGCTTATTGTTCGTGCGCGTGACGGCACTGGAAAAGGCCCGCGTCATACTTGCACAGGAACGAAAGCTGTTTGTTTCCCGCTACACACATTCACAGTCCGCGCTTGCCGCGGGTAATCGCAGCCTGGATGCGGTCAGCGCCGATTTCGCCGCGCTGCAGGGCGTCAACCAACGATTACACGATCTCGATCGACAAGTCCTGCGTGCGCGGCATGATCTCAACACGCTGCTGGGCCTTGACCCGGAGTCCACGCTCACGCTGACAGGTGCTCCAGACATTGCAGCGCTCGATCCCGCGCAAGTGGAAAAGATGCTGCCTGACCTGGCACACCGCCGCCCCGACCTGCTGGCCTTGCAATGGGGCTACCACGCTCAGGAAGCACGCTTGCGGCAGGCGGTGCTGGCCCAGTTTCCGCCCCTTGATCTTGGCTTGACACGCGCACGCGACACGTCCGCTTTGTTCACTCAGGGCTTCGCCCTCAGCTTCGTCCTGCCGTTGTTGAACCGCAACCAGGGGCCTATTGCACAGGCAAAAGCCACCCGTGAGCGATTGCATGATGAATTCCGCTCACGTCTCGCCAGCGCCTATGCCGAGGTACGCCAGCTGCTCGACGACGATCGCCTCATGGCTGCACAGTTGCAAGACATCGAACGCGGGCTTGCCGATGCCGCCAATACGGCAAAGAGCGCCGCGGTTGCCTTTGCGGCCGGCAATATCGATGAACCCGGTTACGTTCTGCTCAGCGCCGCAGCCACGGACAAGCGACTGGAAGCGCTGAGCTTGCGAGAGACATTGGCGGAGCAGCATATTGCCCTGCAAATTCTACTCGGCGCCGACATCCCCACCGAGACCGCCAGGAAATAAGGAACCGGACATGCGTTTTTTTCGTTCCCTGCCCAGCGTCGCATTGCTTGTGTTTGTCATCTCAAGCGCCGCCCATGCCACTGATACTGCCCCCTCTGTTCTGGTGCGGGTCGCACCCTTGACTCGCCACATGCTTACTGAAAACCTGGAAGGCTACGGTATCGTCAGCGCCGCGACCGGTAATGAGACCGGCATCGCGCTGCCGCGGGCCGGACGACTGCTACGGCTGGAGGTGACCACCGGGCAAGTTGTGAAAAAAGGTGACAAGTTGTTTGAGTTCGGCACCGCTACCGCGGACAGTCTCGCCTATCAGCAGGCGCATTCCGCGCAACAGTTGGCGCACCGCGATCTGCAACGTACAGAAAGTATGTTCTCCCAAAAACTCGTCACGGCAGCCCAACTCGACACCGCGCGTAAGGCACTGCGGGACGCTGAAGACGCCCTCGCCGCCCAGGTCCGTTTGGGTTCCGCAAAGACCGTAGAGCAGATGAACGCACCTTATGATGGCGTCGTCATGGCGGTATCCGCCAACCAGGGTGACTTCCTGGCTGCGGGCGCAGCGTTGCTCAGGCTGCAAAAGGCCGGGCCACAGCAAGTCCAGATCGGCGTTGAGCCCGAGGATGCGTTGCGCGTAGCCACTGGCATGCCGGTGCGTATCGTTTCGGTATTCAATCCGGCGATCAGCGTCATGGCCAAGGTGTCCGGAATACACGGTGCCCTCGATCAACAAACACGCTTGATCGCTATCACTGTCAAACTCGATAAAGGCACTGTGCACTTTTTCCCGGGAACGCGGGTGCGTGGCGAGATTACTATCGCGCGGCAAAACCTGCCGGCTGTACCCCGTGCGGCCGTACTGAGCGACGCGAAGGGAAGCTATCTGTTTCAGGTTGAAAATGGCAAGGCCAAGCGCGTGGCCGTGGTGACTGGTCTGGAAAGCAAGGGAGTGGTGGCGGTTTCCGGCACATTCAATCCCGCCCTGCCCGTCGTCATCCAGGGCAACTACGAACTGAGCGACGGCATGGCGGTACGCGAGGAGCCGCGGTGAATTTTACCGAATGGGTGCAAGCCCATCGCCTTTCCATATTATATTTCATGGCAGTACTGGCGCTGTCCGGGCTTGTCGCCGCCTTCAATTTGCCGGTGACACTGTTCCCGACGGTAGATTTTCCCCGGGTGAGAGTATCGCTGGATGCCGGCGACCGTCCCGCCGACCAGATGGAGACCCAGGTCACCGTGCCGGTCGAAGAAGCGGTGCGCCGCGTGCCCGGCGTCAAGAACGTGCGCTCGACCACCAGTCGCGGCAGCGCCGACATCTCCATCAATTTCGCCTGGGGCAGCGACATGGGCCTCGCCACCGCACAGATCAACGAGGCCACGGCCCAATTGTTGCCCAGCCTGCCCGCCGGCACCGTGATTCAGGCACGGCGCATGGACCCGACGGTCTTTCCGATACTCGCGTACAGCCTCACTGCAAAAAATCTTTCGCTCACGCAATTGTACGATCTCGCCCGGTATCAATTGCGACCACTGCTGTCCAGCATCGACGGCCTCGCCCGCGTGGAAGTCACCGGCGGCGCGCCGGAAGAGTATCGGGTCAGCGTGGATCCGGCGCGGCTGTCCAGTTACGGATTGACGCTGGATGACGTATCGCATGCGCTGGCGGTCGCCAATGTAGTGACGGCCGTGGGTCGTCTGGAAGATCATTACAAGCTCTACCTCACCGTGTCCGACACGCGGCTCAGAACACTGGATGACATCCGCAACACCGTCCTGAAAAGCGGTGCTAACGGCCTGGTCAAACTGAGCGACGTTGCGGTCGTGACCGACTCGTCCATTCCGCAATGGATACGTGTTACCGCCGATGGCCGCGATGCCGTTCTGCTCGACATTTATCAGCAACCCGGCAGCAACAGTGTACAGATTGCCCGTGATGTAAAAGCCAAACTCGCAGCCTATCAGTCACAGTTGCCGGCTGGCGCCAAGATCGCCAACTGGTACGATCAAAGCGCACTGGTGGTGGCCTCCGCGGCCAGCGTACGCGACGCCATTCTCATCGGCATTGTCCTCGCCGCACTGGTACTGCTGTTATTTCTGCGCAACCTGAAGATCACCCTGATAGCCATATTGGTGGTGCCCACTGCATTGGCATCCACTGTTGTGTTATTGCATGTGCTGGGGATGAGTTTCAACATCATGACCCTGGGCGGCATGGCGGCGGCGGTGGGACTGATCATCGACGATGCCATCGTCATGATCGAACATATCGCCCGGCGCCTGCGCGGAGCCCCAAACGAGCATCATGGCAGGGTCATGGCGGCGGCTCGCGAATTCATCCGACCACTGGCAGGTTCCTCTTCCGCGACAATAATCATATTTCTGCCATTGGCGTTCCTCTCCGGCGTGACGGGCGCCTTCTTCAAAGCGCTGTCTCTCACCATGGCGTCGGGGCTGATATTGTCTTTTCTCGTTACCTGGCTGGCGGTGCCGCTGCTTGCCGACCATTTTCTCAATGCCAAGGACGCCAGCCAGAAAGAGCACGGCAGGCTGACTGAGAAATTCCATCATTACTACGGCCTGGCCATGCAGCGCCTGCTGGCAAAGCCGTTGCTGGCACTCGTTATAGTTGTGCCACTGGTGCTGTTGGGGATGCTCGCTTACAAGCACACCGGTTCCGGTTTCATGCCGGCGATGGACGAAGGCGGTTTTATCCTCGATTACCGCACCCAGCCCGGCACATCACTTGCGGAAACCGACCGATTGTTGCGCCAGGTGGAAGCTATTCTTAAAGCCACGCCGGATGTGGCGACGTATTCGCGCCGCACCGGCACGCAACTCGGCGGCGGCCTCACCGAGGCCAATGAAGGCGACTTCTTCGTCCGCCTCAAGACCGGTCCGCGTCGACCCATCGAAACCGTGATGGATGAAGTCCGTGGCAAGGTGGAGAAAACCGTCCCGGGACTCGACATCGAGCTGTTGCAATTGATGGAAGATCTGATTGGCGATCTTACCGCAGTGCCGCAGCCGATCGAAGTGAAGATTTTTTCCGACGATGCGGCGACATTATCGACGCTGGCAACCAAGACGGCGGCGGCTATAGGCAAAATTCCCGGCGTGGTCGATGTGCGCAACGGTATCAATCCGGCCGGCGATGCCCTGGAAATCACCGTAGACAGGGACAAGGCCGCACTGGAAGGGCTAGACCCCGAAGTGGTGACACAGCAACTTTCCAACGACTTGTCCGGCAGCGTTGCCACCGATATTCAACAGGGTCCGAAGATGATCGGTGTGCGGGTATGGATACCGCCGAACGATAGAGCTGTCGACAGCGACATCGGACGCTTGCTGCTGCGTGCGCCGGATGGTCATAGTGTGCCAGTCGGACGCATTGCCAGCGTGGTCAGCATCAACGGCCAGCCGCAGATCAATCGCGAGAATCTGAAACGCATGGTAGCGGTGACCGCCCGCATCAGCGGCCGCGACATGGGTTCGGTGGTTCTGGCGGTCAAGCAGATCATGGATCAGAACGGATTCATGCCACGCGGAGTGTACTACGAACTCGGCGGCCTGTATCAGCAGCAGCGCATCGCTTTTCGGGGATTGATGGCGGTGTTCGCCGCGTCGGTGGCGCTGGTGTTCCTGCTCTTGTTGTTCCTCTACGAACACTTGCGCATGGCACTCGCCACACTGGCGATTCCGCTGCTATCGGTATCGGCGGTGTTTATCGGCTTATGGCTGAGTGGAATCGAACTGAATATTTCCGCGATGATGGGCATGACCATGATCGTCGGCATCGTCACCGAGGTCGCCATCTTTTATTTCTCCGAGTATCAGGATCTGACCGCCGCGGGGATGAATTGGGAAACCGCCTTGCTTGATGCCGGAAAAAATCGCATGCGGCCGATCGCAATGACTACCCTGGCCGCCATCCTGACTCTGCTGCCGCTGGCCTTTGCCCTGGGCCAGGGCTCGTCCATGCAGCAACCGCTGGCAGTGGCGATCATCTCGGGCCTGGTGGTGCAACTGCCGTTGACCTTGCTGGTGATGCCGGCATTGTTCCACGCGATGGAAAAACGCAGAAAACGCCGCGTGGAACGACTTTCACAGCAGGCTTAAGTCAGTCTTAACTGAAGCCTGGATACACTGCTTGTGACGGCTGGGAAAGCTACCAATCGTTATCCATGAACCAAGTGAGGAGTGACATCATGAACAGCAACAATCGCAGTAAAATCGGTGCCGGCCTGATAGTGGGCCTGGCGATTTCAGTGGCAAGCGTTTCCGCGCTGGCCTATACCGGAGAGAATCTGGCCAAGGACGCCGCCATTTCCATAACACAGGCCCGAGTGATCGCGCTCAAGGCGTTCCCCGGCAAGATAAGCGACGAGGAACTGGAGCGCGAGAAAGGCGGTACCGGACTGCGCTATTCTTTCGACATCAAGCACGGCAACGTCACCCAGGAAGTCGGGGTTGACGCAAAAACGGGCAAGGTGCTGGAAAACGCGAAGGAAGGTCCGCACCCTGACTGAGACTGCCGCATGAGTATGCATCATGCTACCCGTTACCTACGCCGACCGATTGCGGAAATGATTGACGTGGATAGCGTGTATGTATGAAATGTGACCATGACCTTGACCGGGGTCCACCAACGAGAGACGAGCGCGTAATCGGCATGCGCATACTGGTAGTGGAAGATGACGCCATGATCGGTGCGGCTGTCCAGCGTGGACTCCGACAGGAAGGTTACGCCGTGGATTGGGCGAAGGACGGACACGCCGCCGGCTTAGCTCTCAAGGACACACCCTATGACATCGTGGTCCTCGATCTGGGACTGCCGCGCAAAAGCGGCCTTGAATTATTGACAGACATCCGCCGGGCAAAAAATTCCGTGCCGGTGCTGATCATCACCGCCCGGGATGGCGTATCCGATCGCGTCCACGGACTGGACGCCGGCGCTGACGACTATCTCGTCAAGCCCTTCGATCTCGATGAACTGGCCGCGCGCTTGCGGGCATTGACGCGACGTCGGAGCGGCAGACCCAACCCGATCATTGAGGTGGGCGAATTACGCATGGATCCCGCCAGCCATGAAGTCTGGTTGCGCGAGCAGCCTGTGGATCTGTCGGCACGGGAATTCGCGCTGCTGCGCATACTGCTGGAGCAACCCGGCCAGCCGGTTTCCCGCGCCGCACTGGAAGACCGGCTCTACGGCTGGGAAGAAGAAGTGGGTAGCAATACGGTGGAAGTCCACATTCATGCCCTGCGCCGCAAGCTGGGGCCGGAGTGGATACGCAACCTGCGCGGGGTCGGCTGGCTGGTGCCTTCCGCATTATGACCTCGCTGCGCCGCCAGCTGCTGTTCGCGCTGCTCACCGCATTGAGTCTGGCGCTGCTGGCTGCGGCCTATGTTTCCTATCGGGTCGCCCGCGAGGAGACGGACGAGAACTTCGATTACCAGTTGCGGCAGATTGCGTTCGCACAGCGCCACGGGGATTTTCACACAGCGGTCGCGCAGAATGATCCGGAAGAGGACGTGGATTTTGTGGTGCAGGTGTTCGCGGTGGATGGCAGTCGTAGCTATCTGTCCGACGCCCGCAACGGACTGCCCCGCCCACGGCACATGGGCTTCGATGATTTGCAGTTCGATCACCGGGCCTGGCGAGTATTCTCCGACAACTACCAGGGCCGGATTATCGAAGTGGCGCAGCCCTTGAGCGACCGGGAAGAACTCGCGGCCAACGCCACCGCGCGGGCCGTGACACCTTTTCTGGTACTGCTACCGGTTGTCGCACTCATGGTGTGGCTGATTGTGGGGCATGGGCTGGCACCCCTGTCGCGGCTGGCGGTATGGGTGGGTGATCGCAACTCGGAAGATCTGACACCGCTGCCGCTGCAAGGCACGCCCACGGAAGTCCTGCCGCTGATTCACGCCCTGAACAGCCTGCTGGTCCGCCTCGGCAAGTCCCTCGAATCACAGCGCAGCTTCGTTGCCGATGCCGCGCATGAATTACGCACCCCCCTCACCGCGCTGGCCCTCCAGGCCCAACTCATCGGGCGCGCCAAAGACGCAGCGGAGCGCAGTGACGCCCTGGCCGATCTCAAGGCGGGGCTGCAACGGGCGACGCATCTGGTGGAACAACTGCTCACACTCGCACGCAGCGAACCCGGCGGTGACGAGCGTCGTTTCAAACCCGTTAACCTGTCCGATCTCGCGAGTATCGTCTCGTCACGCTACCTGACGCTCGCCGAGGCCAACGGTCTGGATCTCGGTATCGCCGTGGAAAATAAACAGGCAGTGGTGCCCGGTGAATCGACCGCGCTGGAAACACTGCTCGCCAATCTGCTGGAGAACGCCATTCATTACACACCGCGTGGTGGCTGTATCGACGTCTCGACCGGAACGACTGCCGACAGCGTCTGGCTGGAGGTTACGGATACCGGTCCCGGCATTCCCGCCGAGGAACGTGAACGCGTGTTCGATCGCTTTTATCGTCAGATCGGTACGGATAGGTCCGGCACGGGATTGGGGCTCGCGATCGTCAAGGCCATCGCCGAACGCCATGGTGCGACGCTAAGGCTCGCGGATGTGCCGACAGGCGGTCTCAGGGTACGGGTGCTGTTCCCCGCTATCGGTAGCACGTAGCGCAACAGCGGATCATCGCGAATCAGTGCAAGTACGACGTCTCAGGCGCGCATCGTAAAGGCCCGCAGCATCTGGCCCGCGAACCACACCAGCGCGAGCGCACCCAGCCAGGCAGCCGCGTGCCAGCCCGCAGCGCAACCGAGACCGGCAGCAACGAATGCCAGTGCGCGGATGCCAGCGAAACGCGTCAGGGTATCACGCGCTCTGGTATGCCACGCCGTCTGCATGCCGGGCCTGATCCAGAGCGGCAGCAACTGACTCGCCGCACCGGTAACCAAGGGCAACAGAAATGCCAGTATGAAACCGTATACGGTATTCCTGCCATCCAGCCAGCGCTGGGCATGTACCATACCGAAAATCAGCATCGCGAACAGGCCGAACAGTGCCAATGCCAGTGACGGGGCGGCGCCGTTCAGTCTGAATACAACATCGCGAAAGCGTGTCACCCACACCGTTGCGAGTCGCAGTACCACGAACAACAGCAACACGGTACCGGCATAGGCAAGCGGCATCAGCCAGGCGGCGCCGACCGCCACGCACAGCACGCCGATCACGGTCAGTGGCAGATCGCTACGCAGGCGCTCGCCTGCATTCTGATCGGGACGGCCGGCAGCCGTCGGTAGCAGAACCTGCAACGTGCCGATGGCCGTGATGCCGATGAAACCCAGTGTATTCAGGTGCAGATGCAAAAGGCGCAGCGCCAAACGTTGCGAGGGCCAGACAGGCATGGCGAGTACGGCCACGAGCGCCAAGGCCAGACACAACACAGCCGCAAGGTACCAGTACAGACAGGGGTGAGGCGGGTCCAGTGCCGCCTGTCCACGCTTCACCATCCATGCCGCCAGAACGAGAACAGTCATCAGCGCGAGTGCTGCACCGGCATTGCTGCCGACGGTGAAAAACGCCGGTACGGCGAAGCCGCTGACCACCAGCAGCGCGGCGATGCCGGCAAGCACAGGCAGCCACCATACTGCCGGTTCTGTAACGCGGCTGCGCGTCAACACCGGTACAAAATACAGCATGGCACCGAAGATCAACGGCATGATCCCCACCGCGAAGCTTAAGTGCTCCACGACCGGAGGTGCCACAGTGGTGCCCAGCAGCAGTGCAATCGACGCCGCCAGACAAACAATTGCCGAGACGACGAGGGCCGGCAGCAATTACTGCATCTTGGCGAAGTCGATCACAATCTCGCCCGACTCGCGCTTGATGTAATTGATCGCCACGGCCTCCCCGTAGCGGCCACGCAACTGATCGAGCAGCGGCAACGGATCATGGTCGTTGTAGAAGCGCATGGTCTCGCCCGGGTGCAGTGCATCCAGCGCGCCGAATATCGCGGCATGGCGGAAGCGCTTGGCGATACCGCGCGCGTCGAAGTGATAGAGACGATCGTCTTGAAGATGCAGATGCGGGGTAGCCATTTTACCATTCTCCTGAAAAAGACGGTTGTGTGTCTGGATGTGTGAAACCATTCTGCGCGATGATGTTGTGATCGGCATGCGCGCGCAGTGCGGCAGTGGGTGCTGAGATCTGTGCTGGCAATGTTTTGTAAGGTTCATACAAAGTACATCTTTTATAATTCCTGTCAAGGGGAGCTGGCTACGGAAGTGATTTTTATCCTTCATGACAGTAGCCGGAATGCTCCGCCAGCCGCTCCGCGTCACCTGGAGAATGACACCATGATAACCCCACGTCCGGAACGACAGTGCAATTAACACGATTTGCCAACTCAGTGCTACGGACACTGATCTACCTGGCCTTTAACTACAACGAGATGGTAATCATCTCGGAGATCGCCAGGATCCGTGGCGTGTCGAATAATAATCTAAGGCATGCCTGAAAAACCATCAACCGCCAAGAACGCCAAACGCGTCAAGATATTCTCTCTTGAATTTCAAAACAGATTTTCTTGGCGTCCATGGCGGTTCATGTAATAAATCAGGGTATCCCTACATTCTTCACGCTGCTGAATTCCCGCTCTCGCGCCCGTTCCACAGGTTGGCAATTCCCCGATTAATTATCTCCACGTTTGCATAAAATATTTTGATTCATCGCATCTGCTTTATTACAGCATCGCTCATTTTTAAGTCGAACATTTCAATAGCTCACAACAACGATATCGATTTATCGACGCGTATTGAACGAATTAACGCCCATCGGCGAGAATGAGTTGACGGATATTTATTTAACAAGTAAATAGGCTACATCTTTTTACCAGCGACGCTTCTGCACACGGATACCTTCATCAATACAAAGCCGTGCTGATTGAATCGATACACAGTGATATTGCGACAGCTTCCGATTCCCATGTTGCCAACGCCAGGATACCAAGATGGATAATCAGCAGTCCGCAGTAATCGAGCCAATGCAACGACCGTTCATCGACGATATTTGCCAACCTATTCGGGATCTCGCCTTCTCGATGCTCGACGAACTATTCGCAGGATACCGTGGCAAGGTCAAAGTGTTTCTCTGGGATGGAACCGACATCACGCCCGACAGTGAAGGCACTGCGGTCCTGATCGTTCGTGACCCCGCGGTGATACGAGAGTACTTCATGCATGGTGACCTGGTACGTTTGGCGGAGGCCTACCTGTCCGGATACGTGGACGCGGACGGTGACATGATCGCAATCTACGATATGGTGAATTACCTGCTGCAGCACCGTTTCACATGGCGGGAAAAACTCGGTTACGGATTGAAGGTTTTGCGACTGCCGCGCAACCCGGTGGTCGATACAGCGCGCAGTATCAAGGCCGGCAGCCTGTCACGCACCAACTCACACACCAGTATCGCTTATCACTACGACGTCAGTAACGAGTTCTATCGTCTTTGGCTCGATCGGAATATGGTCTATTCCTGTGCCTACTTCAAAGATGGCAATCATTGTCTCGATCAGGCACAGGAAGACAAAATCGATCACATCTGCAGAAAACTACGCCTGGCATCGGGACAGGCAGTACTGGATGTCGGCTGCGGCTGGGGCGCACTCGCCATCTGGGCGGCACAAAACTACGATGTCCAGATCAAGGGAATCACACTCAGCAAACAGCAACACGCGCATGCTAACGAACGCATAGAGCGCCTGGGACTGAAAAGACGGGTATCCGTACAGTTGATGGATTATCACGATCTTCCGGAGGATATTCTCTATGACCGAGTGGTCAGTGTCGGGATGTTCGAGCATGTCGGCATTAAGCGGCTACCGCAGTATTTCACCAAGATTCGCCGCGTATTAAAGCCCGATGGCGTATTTCTCAATCACGGTATCACCAACGACAACGACTGGCCGAACACGCCCATCACCCAATTCTGCAATTACTACGTGTTCCCCGACGGCGAACTGACGTGCATCAGCAGCGTGCAGCAGGCGATGGAGGATGCCGGCTTCGAAGTACTGGATGTGGAATCATTGCGACAACACTATGCCATGACGCTGCAGCATTGGATGCACAATCTGGAACGTAATTATAAAGAGGTGGTTCGTCAGACCAGTGAAATGACATATCGGACATGGCGGCTGTACATGGCGGGCGCGGCGCACTGCTTCGCCCAGGGCGATCTGGGCCTTTACCAGATTTTGGCCGGACACCGTTATCAGTCCGCGTCGGTACCGCTGACGCGCACCGACATCTACTCCTGAAGTACCGGCGACAGGAGATCGGTGTCGCCTGCGGTGGCATCCCGTTCATTGCCGGCCAGTAGACGCAGGCACGCCAGAGCCTGGTCCAGTGCGCTGGATTCGTGCTCGCGAGGAAATACCATGTAGGCGGGCAGCCGGAACTCGGGGCTGTCGGGAACGCGGTGCAGCTTGCCAGCCTCGATAAATGACTTGGCCATGCGTATCGGCAGAAAACACGAGCCGTTATTGCTGAGAATGAGCTGAACACCCAACCAGCCGATATTGGCGACCTGCGCCGGACGCTCGAGCTCCGGATAGCTGTTGTTGTGCTGCGCGTAGAATTCCGGACCCCAGTCGATATAGATGTAACCTTGATCCGGCCAGGGCTTGTTCGGATCCGTAGTCAGCAGCACCAGCGTTTCGTCGAACAGATGTTCGACCTGCAGGCCGGGACTGTGCTGCGGTGTGTACATCAGGCCAATGTCGAGCGTGCCTCTCACCAGGCGCCGCATCAAACCCCCTTCGAAGCCAATCTCGTTGCGCAGTGAAATATCCGGTGCCGTTTCCCGCATAATGGCGACCCACTGCGGAAGAAAGCCCTCACACAATGCGATGCGTGCACCGATCGTGATGCTGGCACGGAACCGACTCGGCAGGCCGACATCGTGACGAGCCTGTTCGATCGTCAGGATCAACGATTTGGCGTGGCGCAAAAAACGTTTGCCGGCCGGCGTCAGCACGGCACCGGCACGATTGCGTATGAACAATTTCGCGCCGAGATAGGCTTCGAGGTTCTGGATACGCGAGCTGACTGTGGATTGCGTTACATGCAGGCGACTCGACGCTTCGAGAAAACTGCCGTTCGCGGCAACTGCCAAAAATGTACGTGCTTGTTCTATTTCCATCAGTTCTACTATCGAGAGCCCCGATACCAACGCGCAATAATTATCGTTTGTATTTCATTAGTGCGGGCTTATATTACACGATAGTCCGCTCGAGAAAAGCCGAAATCCTGGCCTGAAGCCTGATATGCAACGCATTGCATTGTCGATCGTGATGTTTTTCAACCCTGCTTGCCCACCGGGCTATATAATAGCGAAACTGCGATGTGCGACAGCGCTGTTCTGACACGGGCCAGCCGGCTATACAGATGGTTACGGTGAACACGCAGAAAGGCAGTGGGTTTATTGCGTGAGAATTTCGCCAATGCACTGAAGGAAATGGATGCCTGTATCGATATTACGGTAGACGATCTTATGACCCTGAACCACAGGGCTGAAATATGCCTCTCTGCGCAGTATGGACAGCACCCGTGTCGCCGACCTGATAAGTCACCTCACACACAGCTTAAAGCAGATGCTCGACACCATATTCACGCACCCCGTTGAAGTTCGGGAGACCGACATCGTGACCGTGTTCCGAGGGAAAAGCTCTGCACGAGGGTCCCGAAGTTATGCAGAAAAACAGGATCAGTACCTTTTTTTTATTGACAGGTCAAATACCAAGCGCCTGCCCGAATTATTTTTTACTGTCTTACAGAGGAATTCGTTCATGATCAAAGTGCAAGTCTATATGAAATTCACTGGCGAACCGTTCAAGCGGGTGTCGGTGACCATCATACCGGATGCCGACCCGGAGCATTCCTTAGAAGCACTGACCGACCGCAACGGCGTGGCCATATTCGCGGATGCAACGCCCATGCCCGGTAAGATCA
>JBBQDK010000057.1:0-16376 GCA_038319625.1 Gammaproteobacteria bacterium | reverse complement strand
AGATGAAAGATAAAAGGTAAAAGGAATCACAACAGTGGGGGCATCTCTCTTTCATCTTTTATCTTTCATCTTTTCTCTTTTACCTGTCTTTCAATGCCTAAAATGCCGCATCCCTGTGAATACCATTGCCATGCCGTGTTCGTCGGCGGCGGCTATGACTTCATCATCGCGCATCGAACCGCCCGGCTCGATCACGGCGCTGATACCGGCGGCGGCGGCGGCATCGATACCGTCGCGGAACGGGAAGAAGGCATCGCTGGCCATTACCGAGCCTTGCACTTCCAGATTCTCGTCAGCGGCCTTGATGCCGGCGATGCGCGCGCTGTACACACGGCTCATCTGACCGGCGCCGATGCCAATGGTCATGTTGTCGCGGCAGTAGACGATGGCATTGGACTTGACAAACTTCGCCACGCGCCAGGCAAACAACAGGTCGCGTAACTCGGCCTCGCTGGGTGCGCGCCGCGTCACCACTTTCAAATCACTACGCTGCATGGCACCCAGATCGCGCTCCTGCACCAGCAGGCCGCCGCTGACACGCTTGAAATCCAGGCCGGGCTCACGCTGCGCACCCCAGGTGCCGCAAGTCAGAACGCGCACGTTCTTTTTGGTCGCCAGAAGGGGCTTGGCGTCTTCTGCGACACCCGGCGCGATGATTACTTCGACGAACTGTCGCTCGATGATTGTCTGTGCGGTCACGGCATCGAGTGGCTGATTGAAGGCGATGATGCCGCCGAAAGCGGAGGTCGGATCGGTGCGGTAGGCGCGGTCATAGGCTTCGAGCTGATTCGCACCCAGCGCAACGCCGCAGGGGTTCGCGTGCTTGACGATGACGCAGGCCGGACCCTCGGTAAATGCCTTGACGCATTCCAGCGCGGCATCGGTGTCGGCGACATTGTTATAGGACAGTTCCTTGCCTTGCAACTGCGAGGCACTCGCCACGCAGGGCTCATTGATATGAGGCTCGACGTAGAAAGCCGCCTGCTGGTGCGGGTTCTCGCCATAGCGCATATCCTGTGCACGCCGGTATTGGAGGCTGAGCGTGCGCGGGAAACGGGTCCGCGTACCGTTGGGCAGTATCGAGCCCAGATAGTTGGCGATGGTGCCATCGTAGTGAGCAGTATGTTCAAAGGCCTTTACCGCTAGCCAATAACGCGTGGTGGCGCTGATCTCGCCGCCACGCGTGGTCATCTCATCGAGCAGATCAGCGTAATCGGCGCTGTCCACCAGCACCGTGACACTGGCATGATTCTTCGCCGCGGCGCGCAGCATGGTCGGCCCACCGATATCGATGTTTTCAATCGCCGTGGCCAGATCGCAATCGGGACGCGCCACGGTTTGCTCAAAGGGATAAAGATTCACCACGAGCAGGTCGATGGGCACGATTCCATGCCTGACCATCGTCGCGTCGTCGGTGCCGCGACGCCCCAGCAGACCGCCGTGCACCTTGGGATGCAGGGTCTTGAGCCGGCCATCCATCATTTCGGGAAAACCCGTGTAGTCGGACACCTCGATAACGGGTATGCCATTGTCCGCCAGCAGTTTTGCGGTACCGCCGGTAGAGAGAATCTCGACACCGGCATCGCGCAGTCGGTCCGCGAAATCAACGATACCGTGTTTGTCCGAGACGCTGATCAGCGCGCGCTTGATGATTGCCATGTGCTATTAACCTTGATAGAAAAACCATGAATTACCAAGGACGCCATGAACGTCAAGACATCATGGTCAAGTCGACGGGATCGCGTGGTTCATAACAGATCGCATGGATCCGAATTATCACATCAAATCGTGGTTTGGCGTCCCAGGTGGCGCAATTTATCAGCGCTTAATCCAGCTGATACTCCCGTAACTTTTTACGCAAGGTGCTGCGGCTCATACCGAGGATCTCCGCTGCTGCGGTCTGGTTGCCGCGGGTGTGGCACAGCACGGTTTCAAGCAGAGGCTTCTCCACTGCGCCGATCACCATTTCGTAGAGGTCGCCGGGTTTGTGCCCGTCCATATCCATGAAATAAAGTTCCAGAACGGTCTGCACGCAACTGCTCAAAGGTTGGTTACGGCGCTCCTTGACAGGGAGCTTCAGGTTGCTGACCGTAGATCTGTGATCTGTCGCCGTGGCTGTCATGCGGCCATCTCCTCTCCTGTTGCCAGACGGTCGAAGAATTCTCGCGTCATGGCCAGTTGTTGTTCTATGGTTTCGGCGCGATTGACCTGATCACGGAACATCGCACCTCCCACCTGCCCTTTGCTGTACCACGAAATATGTTTGCGCGCCATCCGCACGCCGGTGTGCTCACCGTAAAATTCATACAGATTGCCCAGATGTCCGAGCAGGGTATCGCGGATTTCCTCGATGGGGGGCTCCGGCAGGATCGATCCGCTGGCGAGATAGTGCGCGATCTCGCGGAAGATCCATGGCCAGCCCTGCGCCGCGCGGCCGATCATGATGCCATCGGCACCGGTGTACTCGAGCACCTGCCGCGCCTTCTCGGGCGTGGTGATATCGCCGTTGGCGATCACCGGTATCGACACGGACTCCTTGATGGCGCGAATGGTGTCGTACTCTGCATTGCCACTGTAGGCACAGGCGCGGGTGCGGCCATGCACGGCGAGTGCAGCCACACCGGCCTGCTCGGCAATGCGGGCGATGCGCATGCCGTTGCGATGATCCTTGTCCCAGCCGGTGCGGATCTTCAGCGTCACGGGAATGTCGACCGCGGCGATGACAGCCTCCAAAATCTGGGCGACCAGCAGCTCGTTCTGCAACAACGCGGAACCGGCCATTACATTGCAGACCTTCTTGGCCGGGCAGCCCATGTTGATGTCGATGATCTGCGCGCCCTGATCGGCATTGTAGCGCGCCGCATGCGCCATCATGGCCGGATCGGCGCCGGCTATCTGTACCGACTTGGGTTCAGTTTCACCGACGTGATTGGCACGACGCTGCGTCTTGGCGCTGCCCCACAACAATGAATTCGACGACACCATTTCGGACACGGCCATGCCAGCGCCGAGTTGCTTGCATAGCTGGCGGAACGGCCGATCGGTGACGCCTGCCATGGGCGCAAGCACCAGATTGTTCTTCAGTGTATACGGTCCGATTTGCATGTTATCGGCAGCGCATGTCGCGCGGCTTATCGTGTGAGCGGAAAGGCAGTGAATGATACCCGCAATCGCCGGCGTCGTGTAGTGCTGCCGACATCAGGAGTGTGGGTAGCACAGGAAGCGCATGGGCGCAACGCGGCATGACAATTGCTGCGCCTGCGCTAACGAAAAGATACTGCGGATGACAATAATCCGCGCTTACCTCACACGGCACTGCGGTCGACGGGTAAATGACACCAATGAGTGCGTTTCGAGCGAGGCGCGGCAACCGAATGAACCACAACAGCGGGCGATGAACCGAGTGTCAAGTTTTAGAGAAAATCGAATTGAAAAGACGTGGCGCTGTGCTTGGGCTCCGCCACCTCCAGGACCACCCGCACCTGCGCTCCGGGCGCCTTGCCGGCGGCGATCCGCGCATCTTGCACCAGATACTCCTGAGGCTGGAAGCGGCGCATGGCCACGATTGTGCCGCTCTCGTTCGAAAGAGCTATCTGCAACACCGGGTAACCCTGGGTAAAGCTGGCGCGGTTGACGAAGGTGGCATTGATCAGCAGTGCGTTACGGATGCGTGGATGTGAAACCACGTCGCGACTCAGCAATTCGATCTGTGCAGGGGCATGGCGCAACGGTAATTCGCAACCGAGATAACTGCAGGCGCGTTGCAGCCATGGTCGCAGCGGCTCGTAACGCGCCAGATCGGCACGAGCGAAGAAAAGGTATTGTCCGCCCAGGGCCAGTATCAGAAGCACGGCCAGCAGCGGCCAGAGGATGCTGCGGGATGCGTCTGGTGCCGGCGGGGCCTGCTCTCCTAACTGGTCACGTAAAACTTCGACGATATCGATCTGCGCCAGTGCCTCTGCCAACTCGGCATCGCCAGAGGTCTTGCCTGTCTCGGCCAAGTCCGCAGCTTCAGAGGTCTCGTCTGTGTCGGCCGCAGATTCTACGGACTCCGATGTGACTGTCTCCGCGGCACTGGTACTCGCCGCATCGGTCACGGCTTCATCGGTGCCGGTGTCCACTGAGACGGCATCGGTATCGTCCGACCGCGTCAATCCCGCAGTTGAAAAATCTTCCTCTCTGCTGGCAATGATTGGCGGGGGGACATCCGGCTCGTCGGACTCCCAGGTCCGGGCGCTGGCGTAGGGTTCCTGTGACACAGCGGTATCATCGCCATCCTCGTCGCTCTGCTCATAGGGATGGGCGATCGCGTCGAACACGCCTTGGCAGCAGCCGCAACGCACCCGGCCCTCGGCAACGCTCAACTGCTCATCGCTCACCTGGAACACGGTGTCGCAGTGCGGACATTGCGTCAGCGTGGCCTTGCTCGAACCGCTCATCGTGACCCTCGACAGTTCAGGACAGCTGCCATTGTAACGCCATCAGGACTTCTTTCTCAGTCCGACCAACCGCGCCCAGCCGGCGCGGACCGTCTTGGGCTTCAGATCGAACCAGGGTATGTAGGCCTGTGCCACTTCATCGGCTTGCGCATCCAGCAGACCGGCCAGCACTACCGTGCCACCAGGGCGCAACAGTGCCGCGAAACGTGGCGCGAGTGCCTGCAGCGGACCGGCCAATATATTGGCCAGAATCAGGTCGTAGTGCCGCAACGGCAACTGGTCCGGGGCATCCACCTGTATGGCGGCGGCGACCGCGTTGGCCTGTGCATTCTGTGCCGTCGCCAGCAAGGCCTGCGGATCGATATCCACAGCAAGCACTTCACGCGCGCCCAGCAAGGCCGCCGCAATCGCCAGTATCCCGGACCCGCAACCGTAATCGACGACACTGGCCGCGCGCGGCGGATGCGCATCCAGCCATTCCAGACACAGCGCGGTGGTGGGATGCGTGCCGGTGCCGAATGCAAGCCCGGGATCGAGCAGGATATTGACGGCCTGCGGCTCGGGCGGCGCCTGATTGCTGGGACAGACCCACAGCCGCGCACCGAAGCGCATCGGGTGAAAATCATCCATCCAGGCCCGCACCCAGTCACGGTCTTCGATAGTTTCGATGCGGCAACCCGGCAGATCATCGCGCACCAGTACAGCGCGCAATAGCGCCTGCACCTCGGCCATATCCGCGTCGGCATCGAACAGGCCGACTACCCGCGTCTGCGACCACAACGGCGTGGCACCCGGTGGCGGCTCGTATACCGGCTGATCGGCGGCATCCTGCAGGGTCACCGAAACCGCACCGGCCGCGCTCAGTTGATCACCGAGCCAGTCGGGGTCGTAGTCTGCGGCATCGAGGGAGAGTTGTAGCCAGGGCATGAGGGGAAGAGGAAAGATAAAAGTGTAAAGAGGAAAGGGCGGAGAAAGCAGTTACTTTTCTCTTTCATCTTTCCACTTTTATTTTTCATCCAGTCCCCAGCTTCTTCTCCAGGTAGTGGATATCCGTGCCGCCGGCCTGAAAAGCGGCGTCTTTGAGAATTTCCTGGTGCAGCGGGATGTTGCACTTGATGCCCTCGATGACGATTTCGTTCAGCGCAGTGCGCATGCGGGCCAGTGCCGACTCGCGTGTCTCACCGTGGGCGATCAGTTTGCCGATCATGGAATCGTAGTACGGCGGCACGCGATAACCGTTGTAGATGTGTGAATCGACGCGGATACCCGGACCGCCAGGAGCATGGTACTGGGTGATGGTGCCCGGCGAAGGCATGAAGGTTTTGGGATCTTCGGCATTGATGCGGCATTCCACGGCATGGCCACGCCACTGGATGTCCTTCTGCGCATAGGCGAGTGGCTCACCGGCGGCAATCCGCAGCTGTTCGACGACGATATCCACGCCGGTGACCAGTTCCGTGACGGGGTGCTCGACCTGGACACGGGTGTTCATCTCGATAAAAAAGAACTCATCATCCTGATAGAGAAACTCGAAGGTGCCGGCGCCGCGATAACCGATCTTGCGGCAGGCCTTGGCGCAGCGCTCACCCATGATCTTGCGCTGTTTCTCGGTAAGACCCGGCGCGGGCGATTCTTCGACGACCTTTTGATGGCGGCGCTGCATGGAACAATCGCGCTCGCCCAGATGAATGGCATTGCCGTGCGTATCGGCCAATACCTGGAACTCGATGTGGCGCGGGTGATCCAGATACTTCTCCATATACACTTCCGGGTTACCGAAGGCCGACTGGGCCTCGGCGCGGGTCAGATCGATGGAACTGAGCAGATGCGCCTCACTGTGCACCACCCGCATGCCGCGTCCGCCACCGCCGCCGGAGGCCTTGATGATCACCGGGTATCCGATCGCGCTGCCTATCTTCAGAATCTCGTCGGCATCTTCACCGAGCGCGCCATCGGAACCCGGCACGGTCGGCACACCGGCGGCCTTCATGGCACGGATCGCGGAGACCTTGTCACCCATCAGGCGGATGGTTTCGGGCCGCGGACCGATAAAGATGAATCCGCTCTGCTCGACGCGCTCGGCAAAATCGGCGTTCTCGGACAGAAAGCCATAACCGGGGTGAATGGCTACGGCATCGGTGACTTCCGCAGCGCTGATCAACGCCGGGATGTTCAGATAACTTTCCGCGGAAGGCGGCGGACCGATGCACACCGATTCATCGGCGAGACGCACATGCTTAAGTTCACGGTCGGCCGTGGAGTGCACGGCGACCGTCTTGATGCCCATCTCGCGGCAGGCTCGCAGTATGCGCAGGGCGATTTCACCGCGATTGGCGATGACGATTTTATCCAGCATCTTGTAATGATCTCGGCGCCCGACTCGGGACTTGGAATTATTTGATGACAAACAAGGGCTGGCCGAATTCCACCGGCTGGCCGTTCTCGACCATAATGGCCACGATCTCACCGGCCGCATCGGCCTCGATCTGATTGAGCATCTTCATGGCCTCGATGATACACAGGGTCTCGCCGACGCTGACCCGCTGGCCAACCTCGACAAAGGGCTTGGCACCGGGATTGGACGAGCGGTAGAAGGTACCGACCATCGGCGACTTCACCATATGACCGGCCGGTGGCGCATCGGCGGCGGGCACGGCCGGCGCCGCCGATGCCGCCGCGACCGGCGCGGGCGCCTGCATGGCGGCCGGCGCCTGCATCATTATCGGCGACGCACCATGCCGGCTGATACGCACCGATTCCTCGCCCTCGCGGATTTCGATCTCGGCAATGCCGGATTCTTCGAGCAGTTCGATCAACTTTTTGACTTTGCGAATATCCATGCAGGAACCTTGGCTGACGCTCTTGTTAAGTGGACAGGTGTCGTAATGCCGCCGCCAGGGCCAACGCATAACCCTGCGCGCCCAAACCGCAGATCACACCCACCGCGATGTCTGAAAAATAAGAATGACTGCGAAACGCCTCACGGGCATGGACGTTGGACAAGTGCACTTCGATGAAAGGAATCTTCACGCCCAGCAGGGCATCACGCAGAGCCACGCTGGTGTGGGTGAACGCCGCCGGGTTAAAGATAATAAAGGCGGTGCCATCACGTCCGGCGGCATGGATACGCTCCACCAGGGCGTGCTCGGCATTGCTTTGAAATGCATCCAATTCATGTCCAGCCACCTGGGCCTGGGCCTGCAATTGTTGCTGGATTTCATCCAGGCCGGTCTGGCCATAGTGCTCGGGCTCGCGGCTGCCCAGCAGATTGAGATTGGGTCCGTTCAGAACCAGGAGTTTAGCCATAGGATGATGGTTCGCACTGGTGGCTGGTTGTGGGCGGAGGACCGGGTTCGCCGGATCGGTTTTACAGTAACGGCTTCGAACGTGCCGACATTATGCATGATTCAGCAGGTTTGTCTATAAATCGGCGTGGCCCATGACGCCGTACGTGGCGCTGATCGGCAGCGCGCACAATTCACAAATTGTAACAAACAAGCGGGCAATTTTCGTTCTATGCTTATGATGTGGTACGGTCGCCATCAGCAGTTGATCGAACATGCGAACTGTCGCGAATTGAACTAAGCTTGCCAGAACGAGTCACAGACTTTAGAGCGCCTTTGTGGCGCTCGCCCGCTCTCCCTCCCTGAGCGGGCATAACGGCCCGGTTTCCCCAAACCGGGTAATGTTGGCCCCGGTTATTCCCCCCTTAACAACCGGGGCTTTTTTTGCCTGCGATTCAGCCGGCAGTCTCCCCTAACCAGCTTTTCAACAGCTCCCTGGCCTCATCCACGCCGGCGTGCTTGAGTGCCGAAAATAATTGCAGCGACACCGGCAACCGATATGCCTCCAGGTCCTTGCGCACCTTTTGCAGCACTGCCATACCGGGGCCGCGATTCAGCTTGTCGGCCTTGGTAAGCAGGATATGCACGCGCAGCTGCGCAGCTTCGCACCAGCGCAACATCTGCAGGTCCTGATCGGTCAGGGGATGGCGCACATCCATGACCAGTATCAGTCCGCACAACGCAGTCCTTTTCTGCAGATATTCCGCGATCGCGGCCTGCCACTGCAGTTTCACCGCCTCGGGCACCCGCGCATATCCGTAGCCCGGCAGATCCACCAGACGACGCCCGGCATCAAGGGAGAAAAAATTCAGCAACTGGGTACGCCCCGGAGTTTTGCTGGTGCGCGCCAGGGAGCGCACCCCTGAAATGGCATTCAGCGCACTGGACTTGCCGGCATTGGAGCGCCCCGCAAACGCCACCTCCCGACCCTGATCGGGTGGTGCCGTACGAATATTCGGCGAACTTTTCAGAAACGTGGCATACAAAGGGGCAGTGCTGTTAGACATGGCTCGGTGACCGCGGGCTCAGATATATTTGGTGCGCGAAGGGACTGACAGTTGACCCGGCCAATGCCGGCTGGTATACAGTGGGCCCGCTTTTTTAACCGCTGGCGGCGGTCGCGCGCAGTGTAGCACGCACAAGAACACGGGCCATGCCACTGGTCGACGCAGCTCTAGGAGTTTATTGAAAATGAACAAGCTTATTGCAATCACCGCCGGGGTGATCTGGTTCGCCATCGGCAGCACAAGCGTACTGGCGGCGGGCGACGCCGCTGTCGGCCGAACCAAGGCCGCCGCCTGCGCCGGCTGTCACGGCGAAGACGGCAACAGTGTCAACCCGGAATGGCCGAAACTGGCGGGACAGGGCGAAGCCTACATCATCAAGCAACTTTCCGACTTCAAAGCCGGGGTGCGCACCAACGCCACCATGAATGGCATGGCGGCACCGCTCAGCCCGCAAGACATGGCCGATGTGGCTGCCTTCTTCTCCAGCCAGAAGCGCACCCCCGGCAGCGCGGACAAGGACTTGGTGGCGCAGGGTGAAAAGCTCTACCGTGGCGGCAACAGCAGCACGGGCGCCGCGGCCTGCGAGGGCTGCCACGGTCCCTCGGGCGCGGGCAACCCGGCTGCCAAGTTTCCCTCGCTGAGCGGCCAGCATGCCGTCTATGCCGCCAATCAACTCAAGAGCTTCAAGGACGGGACACGCACCAACGATCCCAACAAAATGATGGAGATGGTCGCCGCCAAGTTGAGTGATGCCGAAATCAAGGCGGTCGCCGACTACGTACAAGGCCTGCACTGAGAGAACCGCGTCAGTGCCGATAGCAGCGAAGGGCGGCCATGTGCCGCCCTTTTTACTTTGCGACATATTGATTTCATTGCCACCGTCGGCATAGTCAGCGCCCGCGAAAACTTGTATCGTGACTGTATACAGATTGCCATCGACAACCCTTTGGAGGAAACATGAGTGCACTTGGCCGTGGTTTTGCCGCATTGCTTCTGATCGTCCCGCTGCTGGCCTGCGCGCAATCCGCGCCTGAGCAGTATCAGGAAGGCAAACAATACCAACTGATCAGCCCACCGCAACCGACCGGGAACAGCTCGACAGTCGAGGTGGTTGAGGCATTCTGGTATGCATGCCCGCATTGTTTCCATCTTGAGCCCGCCCTCGAAGCATGGCTCAAGCACAAGCCAGCCAACGTCACTTTCATCCGGATGCCGGCTGCATTCAATACCAGTTGGGAGCTGCTGGCACGTGCCTACTACTCCGCCGAAGAGCTGGGTGTCCTCGATAAGATTCATGAACCACTGTTTCGCGCCATCCACGAACAACACAAGCCGATGGAAACCGACCAGGAAGTGATCGCATTTTTCACAGCGCACAGCGTGAAAGAAGACGATATACGCAACGCCATGGGATCATTCTCGGTTGAAACCAAGGTGCGCCGCGCCAAACAAATGGGTATGCGTTACGGCATCACCGGCGTGCCGGCGATCATCGTCAATGGCAAGTACCGCACCGATGTCGGCATGGCCGGCGGCAACGATGCGCTTTTCAAGGTGGTCGATTTCCTGATCAAGAAAGAAAGCACGGCGGCGCATGGCAAATAAGCCGGCCACCGGGCAGCGCCAATGAAGGCGGTCGAGTTATTCCTGAAATGCCTGGAAAACGAAGGGGTCGAGTACATCTTCGGCATTCCGGGCGAGGAGAATCTGGATCTTATGGATGCCTTGCTGGATTCGCCTATCCGGTTCATCACCACGCGTCATGAACAAGGTGCGGCCTTTATGGCTGATGTCTACGGCCGGCTTACCGGCCGTGCCGGTGTCTGCCTGTCCACCCTTGGGCCGGGCGCCACCAATCTGGTCACCGGCGTGGCCGATGCCAACATGGATCATGCCCCGGTCGTGGCGATCTCCGGACAGGCCAGCACCAACCGCCTGCACAAGGAATCGCATCAAGTACTCGACCTGGAGCAAATGTTCCGCTCCGTCACCAAGTACTCCTCACGCCTGCTGACACCGAATATCATCCCCGAAGTGGTACGCAAGGCCTTCGATCTGGCACAGACCGAAAAAATGGGCGCGTGCTTTATCGAATTCCCGGAAAACATCGCCGAGATGGACATCATCGCGACACCGCTGCCAACATATCCGGCGGCGATTCCCGAACCGCCCAGCGACCAGGTGACACACGCCGCAGATCTCATCTCCAAAGCCAAGAACCCGATCATCCTGGCCGGCAACGGTGTGGTGCGCGCCAGGGCCTGGTCGCAACTGGCCGATTTCGCCGCCAGCCTCAATATCCCGGTAGCCAACACCTTCATGGCCAAAGGGGTACTGCCGTTCAAACACCCGATGGCGCTGGGAAGCGCCGGCCTGCAGGCCAATGACTACATCAGCTGCGGTTTCTCGCGCGCCGATGTCATCTTATGCATAGGTTACGATCTGGTCGAATACCATCCCTACCTCTGGCACCCCACCGGTGACCGCAATATTATTCACATCGATTCTTCACCACCCGAGATTGATGCCAACTACTGCACCGTGGTCAGCGTGGTCGGCGACATCCGCCACAGCCTGTCGCGCATCGCGCAACTCGCCCAACCCAACCAGGGCCCGGCCATGCGCGCGCTCCGCGAGGCGCTGATCAGCGAAATGAAACAGCACAGTCGCGACGACGGCTTTCCGGTCAAGCCGCAGAAGATCATCTGGGATTTGCGCACCGCGCTCAAGCTGGATGACATCGTGATCTGCGACGTCGGCGCCCACAAGATGTGGATGGCTCGCATGTTCCGCTGCGAGATTCCAAACACCTGCATCATCTCCAACGGCTTCGCCAGCATGGGCATCGCCGTGCCCGGCGCCATCGCCGCCAAGCTGGCCAATCCGGACCGCGCCGTGGTGGCGGTGACCGGTGACGCGGGATTCATGATGAACTCGCAGGAAATCGAAACCGCCCTGCGCATCAAGACGCCGATCGTAATCCTGATTTGGAACGACTGCGGCTATGGCCTGATCGAATGGAAGCAAATGAATTATTTCAAGCGCGCATCACATGTCAAATTCACCAATCCCGACTTCGTGAAATACGCGGAATCATTTGGTGCCAAAGGCTATCGGGTAAATTCCAGCGCCGAACTCATGAAGGTGCTGCAACAGGCGCTCGCCGACAACACGGTGAGCATTATCGATTGTCCCGTGGACTATAGCGAAAATTTCAAGCTGACGGAGAAGCTGGGCGAGATGGTGTGTCCGATTTAAATCCCGGCGGCAGCACTGCCGCGCATACGACCCATGCACCACCCACATTGCAGGGTGCCCGGCGGCTCCGGCTGCTGAGCTTCAACATTCAGACCGGCATCACCACCAACCACTACCGGCAGTATCTGACTCAAAGCTGGCGGCATGTTCTCCCGTTCGCGCAACGCAGCGGTAATCTCGATACCATCGCCAACCTGGTCAGCGACTACGATCTGGTCGGCCTCCAGGAGGTCGATGCCGGCAGCATCCGCAGCAGCCACATCAACCAGACCGAATACCTTGCCGCACACGGTGAGTTCCCGTATTGGTACGACCAGACCAACCGTAGCCTGGGCCGCTTCGCGCAGCACAGCATCGGCTTACTCAGTCGGTTGCAACCCAGCTATATCCGCGAACATAAACTGCCGGGGAGGATTCCCGGCCGTGGCGTGCTGCGGGTGCGCTATGGCGATTCCGTACACGGACTGACGGTGTTAATCGTACATTTGGCACTGAGCCGGCGTGCGCGCCTGCATCAGCTGGGCTTTATCAGCGAACTGGTCAACAGCGAGCGTCATGTAATCCTGATGGGCGACCTCAATTGCCGTTCCCACAGCCCCGAGATGGATTTTCTGATCAACACGACCCTGATGCGCGAGCCCACGCATGGCCTGAATACTTTTCCGAGCTGGCGCCCACAACGCAATATTGATCACATACTGGTGACTCCGACCCTGCAGGTCGAAAGCGCTCAGGTGCTCAATGTACCGTTGTCCGATCACCTGCCTATTGCCATGAATATCACCTTGCCCGAATCACTGCGCTTGTAATAGAGACCCGGATCGCGACCCTCCCGCATCCGCATTCATAAAGGAAACAATAACAATATGGCCGAAGACGACTCCCTCCAATCTGAGCAATGGAAGCGTCGTTACTACGACAGTCTCGAGCAGTTGGACAAAAAGGAAAAGCTCTGGACCCGCACTGAGGACTTGCTGCGCCGGGCCATTTCACGCCTGTCACTCGCCGCCGAGGGCCTGGACAACACCCTGGATGATCAGCTTGAGTCGTTGCGCAATGCCTTCCGCGACAAGACCGATGGCAGCGTGCTGTACCAGCGCGTGGAGGCCATGTCCGACACCTTGCTGCGACTCGACCAGAAGAAAAAAGCCGGCCGCACAGAGAAAAAAGTCGCAACACCGTCGCTGACGCGACTGCTCGACCGTCTGGAGCTGCCCAAGGGCCTGGGTCGCAAGACCAAGGCACTGCGCGAGCATCTTGCCGATGTCCCCGGCAGCAATATCGACTCCCTGCTCACAGAATTCGTCGGCCTGCTGCATGAGGCCTTTGCGCTGGTCGATGCTAACGTCGGCAAGAGCGGCGATAGCGGTGGCGGCATGCTGCGCAAACTGTTCGGCAAGGCGCCAGTCACGTTGACAACGGATCAGAGCGGTATTCCTGTGACTGCGGCCAGACCTGCTTCGACGGCGCCTATATCACTTCAGGAAATGTTGCTGCAACTGCTGGAACTGCTCACCTTGCCGGTCGAACTTAACGCCCGCGTGGACAGCATCAAGGAGCGCCTCGAATCGGTCGAGGATAGCGCCGACTGGGCGCGTATTCTGGAGGACATCGCCGGACTGATCGCCGAAATGCGCAATCTGGTGCAGCAGGAACAGCGCGAAATCGAAGACTTTCTGAAACAACTCACCGATCGTCTGCAGGAACTGGACCTGAATCTGCAAGGCGCGCAGGAAATCAGCAGCAGTGCGCAACAGGAAGGGGCCGCACTTGACCGCACGGTACAGGATCACGTGCGCGATATCGAATCAAGCGTGCGCGACGCCACCAGCATCGGCGATCTCAAGCAATCGGTGCGGCAGCGCCTCGATGCGCTGCGCGAGCACCTTGAGGATTACCGCAGCTCCGAGGGCGAGCGCCAGCAACAGTTGAATCAGCAGCTCTCGACACTGACTACGCGCCTAGGCGCTCTGGAGAACGAGGCCACGGAGTTACGCAAGCGCATCAGCGCCGAACGCAGTCAGGCTCTGCTCGACCCGCTCACCGGCATCCCCAACCGGCTCGCCTATCAGGAACGCAGCGCACAGGAACTGGCGCGTTGGAAACGCTTCCAGACACCGCTTTGTCTGTTTGTCTGGGACGTCGACAATTTCAAGACCATCAACGACACCTACGGCCATAAAGCCGGCGACAAGGTACTGACCACCATCGCCAAGCTCTTGCACACGCATATCCGTGAAACCGATTTTCTGGCCCGCTACGGCGGCGAGGAATTCATCATGCTGACCAGCGGCGCCGACCTCAACGCCGCGCGCGAGCTGGCGGAGAAATTGCGCAAGGCAGTGGAGACCTGCGGATTCCACTTCCGCGGTGAGGCGGTGACCATTACCATGTCCTGCGGCATCAGCGCATTCCGCGACGGTGACTCAACCGAGAGTGTCTTCGACAGAGCGGACAAATCCATGTACCGCGCCAAGCAGACCGGACGCAATCAGGTCACCTGCGACGGTTGAAGCAAGTCAGGCCTGCTCCAGGCTCGGTGACCATTCGCCATCGAACACCTGCAGGTCCTCGGAACGGAGGCGGCGCTCGACATACAGATTGTCCAGCGTCGCCTGGGTAATGGCGTGTGGCACTCCGCGACTGTCGTGATAGCGCCACTGACCATGAATAACCAGCTTGAAGACGGTGTTCATGATGTCGTCGAAACGGATGGCGTATTCGGCGGCCAGCCGGTGAAAATCCATCAGGCGCAGTGGCCGTTCCAGCTTCGCGCTCTCCTCACGAGCCAGCGAGGCCAACGCCACATCCCACTTGGGCAACTCGTCGTTCAGTCTGTCATCATTCGTCATGCGCCAACTCCCCGTTGCCTGTACCGTCGCCGGATATGCGTCTTCCGGCACGCTGATTCTGCACTCAACCGGCCGCGTCGGCCAGACCGAAATTGATGCCCAACGACAGCCGCAACTCGGTACTGTCATTGCGTGTGACCTCGTGCAGACGCTGCGGCGCGAAGAATACAAACATACCGGATCGTGGCATGATGCGCGCGCAGCGTTCACCCTCGTATATCAGCAGATCACCACTGTGCGCCGGCACCTGCAGATAATACGCCGCCGACAATAATTCGTCGTCATCGTCGTGGGCATGTACCACGGTGACATCGCCGGGGCGCATGACATTGAACCAGAAACCAAGACGCAAGCGGGCCGCTGTGATGCCGACAATCTCCCCGGCACAGTCCCGCGCCCGCGTTAGCAGTGCCGATAATCCCGGCAAGCGCTCAGCGGCAACATAGATGTTTTCGTAGCGCCCGTTGAAAAAATGACTGCGGCGTAACACCGCGTCCTCCGGACAGGACAGGAAGGCTGCGCACAATGCCGCATTCAGTACCGCGCAGTCTGCGCAATGGCGCAGCGTACAGAGCGCATCGGTCATCCCTTTTCCTGTCATTGCAACAACGTAGGACGTACTTTGACATGCGCCGCGCAAGCGTCGGGCGCACGGCCACACCGACATCTCACGCCAACATCCTGATCGCTGTGGTGTAGAATCGAGGTTCTTGTCAGCCTATCTGTGGAGATAACCATGATTGCCGGTATTGTTCTGATTGTTGCGGGATTGCTGATCGCACTGTATCCGCCACTCTTGTCGCTGATCGTTGCGACCTTGCTGATCGTCATGGGTGTTGCGGTCATTGGCATCGCCCGTTCCTACCGCCGCGCCGCGCGTCACCATGAAAATCCGGTGATCGATCTGTTTTTCCGTTTCTGATCCGGCGCGCTTTCACAGCGCGCAACTGACTCCCGTGCCGCCCAGTCCACAGTACCCGCCCGGGTTCTTGGCCAGATACTGTTGGTGGTAGTCCTCGGCGTAAAAGAACTCCGGCGCAGACACTATCTCGGTCGTCACGGTGCCGTGGCCGGCGGCACTCAACTGCTGCTGATAGGCCGCACAAGAAGCCTGCGCTGCCTGCTGCTGCGCGGCATCATGGGTATAAATCCCGGAACGGTACTGGGTGCCAACATCATTGCCCTGCTGCATGCCCTGAGTGGGGTTGTGCGCCTCCCAGAAAACCTTCAGCAGCGCCTGGTAATCAAGCTGTGCCGGATCGAAAACCACCAGCACCACTTCATTGTGTCCGGTCAGGCCTGAGCACACTTCGCGATAGGTCGGATTGGGCGTGCTGCCAGCGGCATATCCCGCCGCCGTGGTATAGACGCCTGGCAGCGTCCAGAATTTGCGTTCCGCGCCCCAGAAGCAGCCCATGCCGAACAACGCCTGCTGCATGGCGTCAGGGAACGGCGGGGTCAAGGGGTTGCCGTTGA
>JBBQDK010000056.1:0-16694 GCA_038319625.1 Gammaproteobacteria bacterium | reverse complement strand
TCACATCTCGTAGCTATGATTAACCATCCCGAGTTCAATCTCAAAGTGCAACACCTAGAGGCTGAAGACTTTTGCGCTACGATGCGCGAACTATGCCTAAACAATACAGCCATCTATCAATACATGACCGCATGATTTTCGGCTTGAAAAAGTCAATATGAAGGGTGATGGGATGCTGAGGATAATCGGGAAATGGTCGTCGGGCTGATATACCAGTAGGTTAGAAAACCTTCCTTCTCGAAGGAGTAGCCTACTGAAGTAAAATCAGCGCACGTTGGTAGCGGCTCAACACCGCGTAGCAATGGCAAAAGTATTTTGTCAGCCACGGACTTATTTCGTGAATCAAACCCCGTCCTTGCCGCGTTTCGGTACTTCTGCTTCGCTCCTTCGCGCCGCCCCTTCAGTCCCGCCCAGCAGGGGAGGGCGATGTTGGGTGATGTGGTGTGATTGATGGAGGTCAGGGCACCTTCGGTCCAGGCTTGCCTTCAAGGTTTGCTCTGACAAGCTTTGCCAGAAAGTTTGTGAAGGGAACGATATTTCTATCCACGCTGGCTGCTTCGAGCGCGGCCATATAGGCGTTGCGCTGCTCAACGGGAATGATCATCCACGGGTAGCCGCCGGATGCCAGCATTACGTTCATCAGTAAACGTCCTATACGCCCGTTACCATCCAAGGGGTGGATATGTACGCCTCGGCATGTTTGCGCTACTATGGACTTGCTGTATTGATGAATGTGGGCTTTTTCAAGGATGGAGAGGTGACTATGCCAAAAACGCTCAACAACAACCGCATCGGTGACAAGATGTTCATCAGATACCCGAACCCAGCCGTGCGGACGAATACCTCACCCGGCGCTTGAAAGATGCGCTGGCATCTGGTCGACGTCCGCACACTGGACCACATCGTGGTGGGCGCCACGACGACCGTGAGCTTCGCGGAGCGCGGGCTGCTGTAAGGGCGCCCGCCCTCTCTGTCCGCACGCATGATAGCCATGCCCTCGATTCTTCATGTTCACGTGGGTTAATCTAGCCTTTAGGCGATGTCGCGTCCAGTAGGCGCTCACTCTCGAAATGGTGGGCATTGAGTGGAAATCGAGGTCCCAATAGACTCCGCTGTCGACCTTCGTTAAGGTAATGACCGATCGGAGATATTTTGAGCATCGCCCACAACAGAGCATGCCATGAACGCTATTATTCTTGAATCGGTCCTGACATGCCCGCTCTGCGGCTTTGTAAGATCAGAGCATATGCCCATCGATGCCTGCCAGTTTTACTACACATGTACAAACTGCAAGGTATTGTTGCGCCCGAAGCCGGGTGACTGCTGTGTGTTCTGTTCCTACGGCTCGGAGAAGTGCCCGTCGATGCAGGTGCAACGGGGTTGCTGTGAATGACTCTGGATTCTCCCGCTTTATTCAATCTGCGCGACGATGTCGGTTTCTCGTTGGTTTTGTTTATTCAGACGCTATCCATTGGCTCACAGAGTGCGGCTGCATGCGGTGTTACGCGGATTATGCTGTTCTTGGGAGGAGCAGCGGACAAGGCGACACTGAACGTGTAGCTATTCAGCTTGCGGCTCAGGTGTTTCAGGTGGTAAATCGCGGAGCGGCGTAACAAGGTCTTGCCGTCAGGGGCGATGACTTCGACGTCAATGTGGCCCTTGGGTGGCGCTTTCAGATACCAGCGCGGCTCCAACTCACCGGATACCGTTATGCCGTTGCCATTCCGGGCTTTGTTTACTTCCACGCGCCACGGCTTGGCGTCAGGTGTCGACACACGCTCAATGGTGACTGCGTTGCCGGCGGTATCGTAGGGGGTCGCCGCGCAACCCCCCAGCAGTAACACTGCGGCGACTGGATGGAGCAGGCGCGTAAATAAATTTTGCTGAGCAAGGTTCATACTGTTTCGTCTCCTATCATGGCGGTTCAGGGGTTTTCCACATCCTGTGGGTTTCCATTCCACAACAACTTGGCATCAAGCAGCAGTGTGTCATAAGCACGCAGGGCATCGACTCGCGCCTTCTGTTCGGCTTCGGCGGCACTGAGCGCTTGGCGTCGCGCCAGCAGCAATGTTTGCAGATCCTGCTCGCCCAGGCCGTAGGCCTTCTGTGCCAGACGGGCGTTCTCAGCCATGGCATCGGCGGCACTCTTGGCGAGTTGCCAGCGCGTGTAGTTGCCGTGAGCGTTGGCGAAGTCCGCGCGTGCCTGCCCAGTCAACTCGCGCTGAGTAACAGCAAGGTTCTGTCGTGCGGCCTCGGCCGCAGCCAGTTGCTGTTGTACCTGAAAACGACGGCGTGCGCCTGGGAACGGCATGCTGATGCTCACGCCCACGATCTTCTCATCGCCGTAAGCTTCGCGGCCAGTGAAAACGCCAACGGTTGGATCGGGGATACGATCGGCTTCGGCACGTTTAAGCCCGGCATCGGCTTGTGCCTGTTCCGCCTGAATGACCACCAGTCGGTCGCTGACAGCAAGAATTCGCGCCTGCCACCAATCGGCATTGTGTGGCACCGGCAGAGGATCGGGCAATGGCGGCGGTGCCACATCGTTCACTGGATATCGTGCCGACAGTTTCACCCAGGCTGTGGTTTCGGCGGTGGCGGCGGCACTGGCGCTGCGCTTGATGTCCGCCACATCTGCACTCGCCAAACGCTGTTCCAACGACGCGGCATCGCCGCTTTGTACACGCTTGGCCACAACGCCCAGACTTTCTTCGGCCAGACGTTGTTGTTGCACCAGCAAGTCTTTAGCCGAGCGTGTCTCCAACCAGTCCAGCCAGCTACCGAGCAGCCCTTCTGCTGCTTGCCGGCGCGCCAGGCTGAAGTGGGCCTCGGCGCCCTTCAGTAGGGCGTCGGCGCCGGCGCGGTCGGCGCCAACTTTGCCGGGCAGGCGCAACGTACGTTCGATGCCGAGATTCCATTCGTTGGATTTCGGGTTCACGCCATAGTCGCGCTGCTGGCGAGAATAGCGGGTAGTCCATTCGTAGGGCGAAGCCGCCATCTGGCCGGCTTCGGCCTTGGCCGCGGCAAGCGCGCTTTGTGCACCCAGAACAGCGGGATCCTGCGCGAGCCAACGTGTGACCAGCGGCTCCGGCAACAGCACCGGCACCGGCACCGGCACCTTGATCAGTGTCTCCTCGGCTGTCGCGGTGATCGTCCAAAGCAAGCCAGTCAACAGCAGTAGATGCTTCATTAAATCTCTCCCTGGGTTAACACGGGTGTCAGCCAATACCGTAAGCCAGAGCCCGTGAAGAGCTCGCGCAGGACGCCGAGCACGTGCTCGGCGTCCTGGTCGGTGAGCAGCACTTGAATCAGTACGGCCGCACCGCGTCCGAGCACCTGTTCGCTTGGATCGAGATCGGCCGGATGACCGCCATGACTGGATGCCGGTTGACTACTGAAGAGGGTGATTACCGGACTCAACAACAGTTGGTCCAGTACCTTCTCTTCGATGTCGGGTGCAACGAGCAAGGACAGGCATATATCAGTCATGACGAACCTCCGGGAACGCGAAACGTGCGTAAAGCAGGGGTAACAGGATCAGCGTGAGGCAGGTGGCGGTGATCAGCCCCCCGATCACCACGATAGCGAGTGGACGCTGAATCTCCGAGCCCGGCCCGGTGGCGAACAACAGCGGTATCAGACCAAACGCCGTGATCGCGGCGGTCATCAGCACGGGACGCAAGCGGCGTTTCGCGCCGACACGCACACATTGACCGATTGGCATTCCTTCGGTGTGCAGCTGGTTGAAGTAGCTGACCATGACCACGCCATTCAGCACCGCGATGCCGAGCAGGGCGATAAAACCCACCGACGCCGGCACCGACAAGTACTCGCCGGTCAGCCACAGTGCCATGACGCCGCCCACCAGGGCGAAGGGAATGTTGCTGAGCACCAGCAATGCTTGGCGCACCGAGCGGAACGTCGAGAACAGCAATATAAAGATCAGACCCAGCGTGAGCGGTGTGACGAGTGTCAAGCGCGCGGCGGCGCGTTGCTGATTCTCGAACTGACCGCCCCAGCTGATGCGATAGCCGTCCGGGAGTTTCACTTGCGAGAGAATCTTTTGCTTGGCCTCGTCGACGAAACCGACCAGATCCCGCCCGGTGACATTGGCGATGACCACGCTGTAACGGCTGCCCAACTCGCGGTCGATCTTGACGGGACCCGCGACCCGCTCCAGCTTGGCGACACTGGTCAGCGGCACCGATTCGCCAGCAGGTGAAGTGATGCGCAAATTGGCGAAATCGCCGGGCGAGGTGCGCAAATTCTCCGGACCGCGGATCAGTATCGGTGTGCGCCGGTTGCCTTCGAGGACGGTGCCGGCCTGCACGCCTTCGATGTGCTGGCGCAGCGCCTCTTGTATGTCCTCGGCCGAGATGCCGAAATTTCCGGCGGCCAGACGATCAATCATCACGCGCAGGTATTGCACGCCGTCGTTGACGACGGTGTAGACATCCTGATTGCCGGGCACGGTCTTCATGATCGTGACGACCTTGTCCGCCAGCGCGTTGAGCGTGGCCAGATCCGCGCCGAAGATCTTGACCGCAATATCGCCGCGCACGCCGATGATCATCTCCGAGACGCGCATATCGATGGGCTGGGTGAAGCTGTACTTGATGCCCGGCAGCGTGTCGAGCACCTTGCGCAATTCCTCCAACAGCGCGTCCTTGCTTTGCATGCGCCAGGCGTCTCGCGGTTTCAGAATCAGGAAGGTATCGGTCTGATTCAGGCCCATGGGATCGAGACCGATCTCGTCGGAGCCGGCGCGCGCCACGATGCCGGTCACTTCCGGTATCGCCTGCATAATCGCCTGTTGAATTTTAAGATCCAGTGCCGCGGTCTCCTCCAGGCTCACCGAGGGTAGCTTCTCGATGCCGACCACGATGTCGCCTTCGTCCATGGTCGGGATAAAGGTCTTGCCGACGGTGGTGTAGACGACAGCGGCCAGTACCAGCAATCCGCCGGCGATGCCGATAACCACGCGCTGATGCGCGAACGCCCATTCCAGCAGCGGTTCATAGCGGCGCAGGATCTGGCGCGGCAGCCACGGGTCTTCATGCTTGACCTGCTTCAGGAACAGCGACGCGAGGACTGGTATCACGGTGAGTGATAACAGCAGCGAAGCGGCAAGGGCGAACACGATCGTTAATGCCACCGGCACGAAGAATTTTCCTTCCAGGCCCTGCAATGTCAGCAGCGGCAGGAACACCATGATGATGATGAGGATGCCGGAGAAGACCGGCGTCGCCACTTCGCGCACTGCCCGGTAGATGATGTGCAGACGTGGCAGCTTGCCGGCGGTGGGATCGTGAGCCAGGTGCTGCACCACGTTTTCCACTACAACCACAGACGCATCCACCAGCATGCCGATAGCGATGGCCAGCCCACCCAGACTCATCAGATTCGCCGACATGCCGACCTGACGCATCAGGATGAAGGTACTGAGCGCCGCCAGCGGCAGCACCACCGCGACGGTCAACGCGGCGCGCAGATTGCCGAGAAATACTCCGAGCAACACCAGCACCAGCACGATCGCTTCGAGCAGTGCTTTGGATACCGTGCCCACGGCCTTTTCCACCAGCGAGGCACGGTTGTAGAAAACTTCCAGCGTGGTGCCTTTTGGCAGACCGGGTTGGAGCTCGGCGAGCTTCTGCTCGACGCCTCGAACCACTTGCTTGGCGTTGGCGCCGGCGAGTCCCAGCACCAAGCCTTCGACCGCCTCAGCCTTGCCGCTGTCGGTCACGACGCCGTCACGGGTCAGTTCGCCGATGCGCACCTCGGCCACATCGCTGACGCGGATGGGCGCGCCATCGCGGTTGCCGACCACGATGCCGCGCAGATCGTCCAGCGTGCGTATATTGCTTTCGCTGCGCACCAACAGCACTTCGCCACCTTCGCGCAAACGACCGGCGCCATCATTGCGGTTATTGGCCTCGATGCGCTCCCGCAGTCCTTGCACGGTCAATCCGGCGGCGGCCATGCGGATCGGGTCGGGAACCACTTCGTAGCTGCGCGTCACGCCGCCGAGCACGTTGACGTCGGCGACGCCGGGCACCGTGCGCAAGGCGGGGCGGATCACCCAGTCGAGCAACGCCTTGCGCTCCATCAGCGACAGCGACGGATTGTCCACCGTGAACTGAAACATCTCGCCAAGCGGCGTGGTGATTGGCGCCACGCCACCTTGCAGGCCGCCGGGCAGGTCCGCCATGATGCCGGACAATCGTTCGGCGACCTGCTGACGTGCCCAGTAGATATCCGTGCCATCCTCGAAGTTGAGTGTGATGTCGACGATGCCGTATTTGACCATGGTGCGCAGCATGGTCTGTTTTGGTATGCCCAACATCTCAGTTTCGATGGGCACCGCCACGCGACTCTCGACTTCCTCCGGCGTCATGCCGGCGGCTTTCAGAATGATCTTGACCTGCACGCTCGCCACATCGGGAAATGCATCAATGGGCAGTTCCCGAAAGGAGTACCAGCCGAAACCGGCGAGTAGGGCAGTTAGGATGAGGATGAAGGCGCGCTGCGCGAGCGCAAACTGAACGAGGCGGGTCAGCATCTTATTCCTCCTCCATCCCGCCGGCGCCTTGCCAGGCAGCCTTGAGAGCGATTACGCCTGACGCGGCAATCTGCTGCCCTGCTTGCAAGTCGCCGCTCACCTTCACGTGCTGGCCGGCGTTGGCAAGCACGGTCACAGGCGTGGCAATAAACTTATCGTCCTTGCGCACGAACACATAGGCTTGGCCGGCTTCGCGAACCAGCGCGGAAAGTGGGGCATCCCACGCACCGGCGGCGCTGATCGGCAATTCCGCTTGAACGAACTCGCCTGGGTGCAGGCCCGCGGTACCGTTGGTGATACGGGCACGCAACTGGACAGTCTGGGAGCTGTTGCTAAGGGGGCTAACACTCAGCACCTCGGCCTGTGCGCCGCCGGTCACTGTCAGCTTCGATCCCTTGGGCCACAAGGTGGCCTGCGCGCTCGGTACTTGAATATCGAGCCAGAGCAGGTCTAGTCGCGCCAGATGCAACAGTGGATCGGCATTGGCCACGCGTTGACCCGGCTTGATCGTCAGTTCGATCACCGTGCCAGCTGTGTGTGCGGTCAGCGTCAGGTGACTCTGCACTTCACCCGCTGCGACGATATGGCTCACGGCGACTTTGCTCATACCCGCCAACACCAGCGCCGCTTTGGCCTGTATTAGTGCCGCGTTCGCGTCACTCTCGGCGGCCTCAGCTTCCTGCACGCGGCGTAGCGGAATAATCCCCTCCTTGAACAACGCGCGTTCGCGCACGGTGGTTTGGGCGGCGAGCCGGGCGCGGTTGACGGCTTGCACCAGCGCGAGTTGCAATTCACCCAGTTCCGGGCTGCTCAACACGAGCAAGGGTGTGCCCTCGCTGACCGTCTGGTTCTCCTCGACCAGCACCTGGTTCACGAGGCCCGCTACCGGTGCGCTTACGACCTGCTGCTGCTGAGGTGGCAGCACGACCAGCGCGGGGAAACGCGCACCGGTCGCGCCGGGCAAGGTTTGCACGGTGACCAACTCGATGCCGAGCGCGCGCCGTTGCTGTTCGGAAACCGGAAATACATCGGAATGATCCTGGGCCAGCGCTGGCGACAGGGGATTTAGCAGCGTCCATACGCCGACGGCAAGCGCGGCACGCACGAGTGAATAAGGCATAACTGTCCTTCAAATTTCCAAGTCAATGACAGGAGGTCGCTGAGATTGACGCGCAGCAAAGCGCGCTAGAGACGATCAGCGAAACACGGGAGAAGCACCGCCAGACGGCGATGCGATCGGACTATCAGAGGCGGAGTTGGGAAATCTGGACGAACGCGATGCGGGAGTTGGAAATCGGTGGTGGATCGGTGTAGAGCGGCATCGATGCCGTAGTCGCCGGCTTGATGATGAACGGTGTGGCGATCGGGAATCCGACTGAAAGTTTGCCGGGTTTGAACTCTTTCGCGGCCAGGGTAGAGGACTGTTGGGTGCAGTCCAGATTCAATACGTGGTCGGCGTGCCCAGGTACCGAATTCGCAGTGGCGACTGCATTGGGTTCATGGGTGTCGTGCTGACCGGCGTGGCGGATCACCAGCGTGTGGTTTTGCGTCGCCTCGAAAACGATACTCGCACCCGGATGTTCGGTAACAAAGGAGTGTATGACCAGGTTCTCGCCCATGCAGGTCGCGGCCCACGTGTAGGCAACCAGGCAAAACCAATGGACAAATCGAAGCCGGTGTTTCATACCACTTCCATGAACGTGTGTGCGTAAAACACAGTCAGCGTATCAGCCAGACCGCTTGTGGTCAAACCATACCGTAGTGTGGCGCGTAAATCCGGTGCAATCGGAAGTGCGCTCGATAACCCGGGTATCATTTGCGTTTGTCGTCAAAGATATTCAGCAGGCGCAGGCCGTTGAACACGACGAGCAGGCTCGCACCCATGTCGGCAAAAACCGCCATCCACAGTGTGGCTTTGCCCGCGAGTGCCAGACCAAAAAAGACCACCTTGATGCCGAGTGCCAGTGTGATGTTCTGGGTGAGTATCCGTGCGGTCTGGTGGCTCAGGCGAATGAAGTCAGGCAACTTGCGCAGGTCATCATCCATCAGTGCCACATCGGCGGTTTCCAATGCCGTGTCGGTGCCTGCCGCGCCCATCGCGAAGCCGATGTTCGCCTTGGCGAGCGCGGGTGCGTCGTTGATACCATCGCCCACCATGCCGACCGGGCCGCGCTGTTGCAGTTCAGTGATGGCGGCGAGTTTGTCCTCCGGCAACAGTTGACCACGTGCGTCTTCAATACCGACGCTCCGAGCAATGGCTTGGGCCGTAAGACTGTTGTCACCGGTCAGCATCACAGGGTGCACGCCGAATTTCCGCAATGCCGCAACCGCTTCGCGGCTGGTCTCGCGCAGCGTATCGGCGACACCGAAGATCGCCAGTGGTGTGGCATCGGACGCAAGGATTACCACGGTCTTGCCTTGTTGTTCGAGCCGATCGAGCACTTGCTCCAGTGCAGGGTTGCAAATACCCCGTTCCTCGATCAGGCGATGGTTGCCGATGTCATAGCGTCGTCCGTTGATTTCTCCGCTAACGCCACGGCCAGCCAGTAGCTCGAACTGGGTTACCGGCAGCAACGCGATCTTGTCTTTGCGCTGCTTCCAATGCTGCACGATAGCCCGCGCCACAGGATGGTTAGTATTCTCGTCCAGGCTCGCGGCCAGCCGCAGTACGTCGTCGCTGTCCTGCTGCTGCAATGGAATGATATCCGTGATGACCGGCTTGCCTTCGGTCAAGGTGCCGGTCTTATCGAACGCCACGGTTTTCAGTTTGCGTCCTTCTTCCAGATATACGCCGCCTTTGATCAAGATGCCGTGTCGCGCGGCGGCCGCGAGACCGCTCACGACCGTGACCGGTGTGGAGACCACCAGCGCACACGGGCAGGCGATGACCAGCAGCACCAATGCTTTGTAAATCCATATACTCCATAAGGCGCCGACCACCAGCGGTGGGATAACCGCCACGAGCAGGGCAAGCACAACGACAGCCGGTGTGTAGTAGCGGGCAAAGTTATCGACAAACCGTTGCGTGGGCGCGCGTTGCGCCTGGGCATCCTGCACGGCGGCAACAATGCGCGACAGTGTGGTATGCCGGTAATCGCTGCTTACCTGGAACTCGAACAGCCCATTCTCGTTAATCGTTCCGGCGAACACAGTATCGCCCGGCGCCTTGGTGACAGGCATGCTTTCACCGGTAATCGGGGCTTGGTTCACGCTGGACTGGCCGGTAGTGATCACCCCGTCGAGCGGGACACGCTCTCCGGGTTTGACCCGGACGACCTGGCCGGTCCGGACAGTCGTCGCCTCGACTTCCTGCCACACGTCGTCACCATCCCGCACCAGTGCGGTCTCAGGTGCAATCGCCATCAGGTTACGAATCGCGTGGCGCGCGCGGTCCAGCGAAAGCGCCTCGATAACCTCGGCGAGCGCGAACAGGAAGATGACGATAGCCGCCTCCGGCCATTGCCCAATGGCAATCGCACCCAGAGCGGCGACCGACATCAGGAAGTTAATGTTGAGCGTGAAGTTGTTAAGTGCAATCCAGCCTTTGCGGAGCGTGGGCAAGCCACCGGCAAGAATGGATAGGAGGGCTAGCGCGGCGATCCACGGTGAACTCTCTGTACCGATTGCCCAAGCGGAGATCTCGGCGCCGATTGCCATGACGCCGGAGGCGCCAAGCAGCCATAGAGTTTTGCGCGGAACCGCAGGACTGGCCGGCTCTTGATTGCTTGGCCGGTTTTGATCCAACTCGCGAGGACCCATGCCGATGGTGTTGAGGGCGTTGATGATGCCGGCGGAATCCAACAGGGTATGGTGTACGGTCAGTTCTCGCGCCATCAGATTAAAATCGAGCCGGACCACGCCGGCCATGCCGTCCAGCTTGTTCCGAATCAATCGTTCTTCGGTCGGGCAATCCATCTTGTCGATGGCGTAGCGGACGCTGCGTGTGTCGGCCGGAGTGTTTGCCGTTACCACGGGTGACGCCAGTATTCTTGTCGCGCACTGACCCGCCGCACATAACTCCGGCGTGGGGGAGTGGCTCTCGTAGTCCTGACCGGGTGCAGGTTGATTCGCATCGTTGGGACGGTGATGGTCGTGCTGGCGGCTCGGCATAGGTCTGTTACTCCACAATGATGTTGCCCATTACAAACCCTGGAGTTACTCTAGGGTCAATACCTTATTTGGAAATTCCCAATGCAAATCGGTGAACTCGCAAAACAGAGCGGCTGTGACGTCGAGACGATCCGTTATTATGAGAAGGCGGGGTTGCTACCGAAGCCCGCCCGCAGCCCATCCGGTTACCGGCGCTATGCCAAAGAGCATCTCGGGCAACTCAATTTCGTGCTGCATTGCCGTTCGCTCGACATGCCGCTTGTCGAGATCAGAACGTTACAAAGCTTTCAGGCCAATCCGAATCTCGCGTGTGCCGAGATCAACGCGTTATTGGATCATCAGATTGCGCGCGTGCATCAGCAGATCAAAGCAATGCATGTGCTGGAAAAGCAGCTTCTCGCTCTGCGTGACCGTTGTCACGACAACGTGATGGCGAGTGAATGTGGCATCCTGAAAAACCTGGTCAATGCAGCTGAAGGCGGTGAGTGCGTCTGCCACGCGGACAGCAATGAACACCTCTTACCGACACCTACACAGCCATGAAAATCGATTTCGTACTTCAGCGCTATGCTTTTTTAGCGCTGCTCGCCGCTGCTCTGTTTGGCGCGAGCACGCCGATTGCCAAGTCGCTACTGGCCGAGAACTCGCCGCAGTTATTGGCCGGATTGCTCTACCTCGGCAGTGGCATTGGGCTGGGAGTTATAGCGTTACTGCGACGCCTGGCTGGCGCACACCCCCGCGAGACGAGCAGGTCTGATCTGCGCGGTGGTGAATGGGGTTGGTTGGCAGGTGCGATTTTAACGGGAGGGATCCTCGGTCCGCTGCTTCTGATGTGGGGCCTGCAAACCACCGCCGGTGGATCTGCAGCATTGTTGCTTAACGCCGAAGGAGTACTGACCACAGTAGTGGCGGGTGTGCTCTTCCGAGAGTCCATTGAGCGCCGCATCTGGTTGGCGGCGTTAGTGATGCTGGCGGCGAGCCTGCTGCTATCCTACGATCCGCACGCCCGGTTCAGCTTTTCGATAGGTTCGCTCGCTATCATCGGCGCCTGCCTGATGTGGGCCTTCGATAACAACCTGACACGTCACATCTCGACAGCCGATCCGATCTTTATCGCGACGAGCAAAGGGTTAATCGCGGGAGGGGTCAACGTTGGACTGGGTCTGCTGCGGGGCGGACATCTTCCGCCGACGTTGCCCCTGGCCGGTACGATTATGCTGGGTTTCTTGAGCTACGGTGTGAGTCTCGTGCTGTTCATCTATGCACTGCGTCATCTCGGCAGCGCTCGCACCGGGGCGCATTTCAGTACCGCTCCCTTCTTCGGTGCCCTCGTGGCGGTGTTCTGGCTGGGTGAACCGGTGACGCTGCTATTCATCGTCGCTGTGGCACTAATGACGCTGGCGACGTGGGTAGTTCTGTCCGAACGCCATGAGCATGCACACGCGCACGAGTACCTGGCGCACGAGCATGAACATGTCCATGATGAGCACCACCAGCACGATCACCCGAATAGCTGGGACAGCCAGGAGTCTCATAGCCACTGGCATACGCATCTCCCGCTAATTCATTCGCACAAGCATCTACCCGACATTCATCACCGGCATAGCCATGTCCATTGAATGGGAGCTGTGTCTTAACTGGCCGTCCTCATTATCCGATGCTACACCATGCACACCGGCAATCTGTCAATGTTCGCCGCCATACTGCTAAGGTTGTCGGCAACCCTTTTTTCTTTTACACAGGCGAGCTCTCATCGGGGGCTGTTTTGTCATTGGCAGACATGTTCTCTCGCTGGCGGTTTTCGATATGCATTAGAAAAGTGACCGTCTGATCACGGTTGTCCAATTTCGTTTCCCATCGCCCTACCCACGAAGCGCACGCGCAGTGGAGGGTGCCTGCTTAATCAGGCCGTACGCTTGGCTGAACATCAGGCAGGACGTCGATACACCTCGCCCGTAGACCTCGACAAGGCACCCTCTCGGCCACGCTATCGTGTGGTCGAGATAATCCCGCTGCATCGCGCAGGGGTGCGCTGCACCTTGCTCGCACTGAACAGTGCACGTCACGCATGCTGAGTGTCACGCGCCAGTGATTAGTGCTGCGGATCCACATGTTGCTGGCCCGTGTTTATAATCGATGACATTCAGTGTGGCCGCGCCATCGGGAAACTTTGTGCGCTTGGCTGACAGTCGCTATCGAGTGGCAGTGGCGGGCGGTTCTCCAGCAAAGCCCCATGGCTCCTGAGCGTGGCGGCGTACCCCACAGCCGCAGGCCGCGCCAGGAGATCTGTCACGGCTACGGCATGTCGCCGCTTTACCCGGTCCGGCGAAGGAGCCACGGGGCTCCGCAACCGGAGAATCAACATGAACCCGCTGCCACTTCTCGACAATGGCGACGAAATCATCCAAGCCGCGCTCAAAGTTCTCGAAACCCGCCTGCGCTACACAACCGAACACGAATCCTTTGCCTCTCCCACCGATGCCCGCGCCTTCTGCGTCCTGCGCCTGGCACAACGCGAACACGAGGTGTTCGCCGCGCTGTGGCTCGATAACCGTCACCGCTTGCTCGCCTACGAGGAGCTGTTTCGTGGCACTATCGATGGCTGCTCGGTCCACCCCCGCGAGGTGGTCAAGTCCGCCCTACAGCACAACGCCGCCGCCGTGATCTTCACGCACAACCACCCGAGCGGAATGCCCGAACCCAGCCGCGCCGACGAGCACCTCACCCGGCGTCTGAAAGATGCGCTGGCACTGGTTGAAGTCCGCACCTTGGACCACATCGTGGTGGGTGCCACGACGACAGTGAGCCTTGCAGAGCGCGGGCTGCTGTAAGAGCGCCCGCCCTTACTGTCCGTACTCACGACAGTCTTACCCTTGATTCTGCAAGGTCTCCATCTCCGTAGGGGAGTCATCCTCTCAAGTATTAACTGGTCCGGAAATAACCGGGCAGGTCAGAATCAGTGGCCATTTTTTTGTTTGGCGTCTACACCGTTCTATTGATTATGGTCAATGAATTATCCGGCGCGTTATGGCATGTATAGGCCAAGTTTTCAGGCATGCAGCATTGCGCAGGTCAACATCCAAACAGGAGGCGTGTTATGTTCCGATCTTGCGTAGAGTTGCAGTGTGCTAAGCGCATCTTGTAAATTGCAGACAGGAAATTGGTTGCTATAATAAAATATTATTGAAGTTTTGAATTTGTCCCTGTTAATCGAATCGGTCGCCATATCGCCTGGGCATGGGGGTTTAAATGGAACATCGTTGGATCTCACGTATAGCAACCAGAAAGAATGTAGAAATTCTTTCTTCTGATGTCTTACCGGCAATTTGTGGTCACACACTGGATGCCAGTATGGAAGGTATGTATGTTGAGATTGACGGAGGCGCCCTCCATCCAAAGACATTTGTGCGCGTGAAGCTTCACTCTAAGGAGAGTTGGCAAGACGATTTCGAAATTAGCGCCTTTGTCATTCGTGCCACTTCTCGGGGTGCCGGCTTGGTATTTACGGGCCCGTGTCCAAAAGCGTTCTACGGATTACTGCACACGTAATAAGTGCAGTAATAAAATAACCCGTTATAAATAGAAAGCATACAATTATTACCATTAGCAATATATGTAAAGGGTGTTTTCGTGAGAGAGGAAAACTTGTCTTTGCGTGCCAAATACAATATCACGGCCGTGTTTTATGACATATTAGATTATCCTTGGGAGCGTATATACAGAGAATGGCGGCCATTGATATTGGGTGATTTGCGAGGCAAGGTGCTGGAAGCCGGGGTAGGAACAGGGAGAAATTTCCGACACTATCATGAGAGCGTTGAATTGACAGGCGTCGATCTAAGTGAAGTCATGTTAAGAAAAGCCGCTAAGAAGGCAAATAAAGCTAATTGTAAAATAGATCTTCTACATGACGATGCCAGCATCATGCGTCTGGTCGATTCGGGTCAATATGACTGGATAATTTCAACCTTCCTTTGTTGTGTCATGCCAGATGAGTTTCAACCTATGGCATTGGAGCAGTTTAGCCGCGTTCTGAAGCCGGGTGGGAAATTCAGATTGCTGGAAATGATATATTCAAAAAACAAGAAAATAAGAAGACGTCAGGAATTATTCACTTCTATTGTTGAAAAAGTCTATGGCGCAAGATTTGACCGAAAAACAGTTCAATACATTGAAGAATCAGAAGATCTAGATATTACCAGCAAGCGTTTCTTGAAAGATGATGTTTATCTGCTTATTGAGGGTGTTAAGAAATCATGATGAAGCGCTGCTTACTGATTTCAGCAAGGTCACTGTCGGCATGGCGATAAGTGAGGCTTTATTCTAAGAAGATTGGGTAAGGCGGGGTCGAAACTAGGGCCTTTGTCATCCGTACCGCCTCTCAGGGTGTCGACTTGGTATTTACGGGGCCGTGTTCGACTGCGTTCTATGAATTACTACTGTCGAAATCTATCTGTGCGATGAAAAACTGAAAGACGTGCAAAAAGCTGATAACAGTACGAACTTAACGATGGCTTGTCGTTGTTTCCGCGCATGGGCCGGTCAATGGATCTGGAATTTCTATACTAGAATGTCAGATTCATATCTGCCTGTATAACCACTTCTTTATAATACTTGGCTGGATCAGCGACTTTTACACCATCCACCAGATCGCTGGGAGTCATGCCAAATAAGGTGATATTCAATGGGCAGGCAAGTACCGTAGCGCCTTCCGCGATTAGCATGACGAAAAGATCCTCGGCAAGTGGTAAACCCATTTCGTCCATCTTTTGCATCACGGCATCGCCGATTTCTTTTGGCTCGTCGGGTAAGCATTGAAGCGTCGCCACTTTATCCTTGTGAACTGCGTTAATTCCGCGGGAACCAAAGAACAGTGTAACTTTTGATCCCTCCCTCAGCAGACTCAACGCGGTCATCAATGCGTTAAAGACCTGACAGAATTCATCGTGAAAACACATGACGGAAACATTCTTGGTCACCTGGCTCATGTCTGTTCTCCTTTCTCGCTGCTGATGTGTGGCTATCCCTGATCTGTTGCGGATAAAGAATTAATCTCTGGAATCACTGGTAACAGGCAGCCCCGCCGCCTTCCATTCCGGGTAGCCGGTTTCGAGTCGCCGTGCCTTGAGCCCGTGCTCGCGCAGGCGAGCAACGGCATCGAATGCCAGTACGCAATGTGGGCCGCGGCAGTACGCCACAACCTCTTTGTCGGCCGCCAACTGGTCGAGATATTTCTCTAACTCGGCCAGGGGCACATTCACAGCACCCGTGAGGTGTCCCGCGTCATATTCCTCGCGCGGGCGCACGTCCATTACAGTGACAAGCCCGTCGCGAACACGCTGGAGCAGTTCATTGGCCGGGATCGGCTCCAGACTATCCTTCACGGTGAGATAGGTGTTTACCAGACGCTCCACATCGGCCAGATGGTGCTCAGCGACTTGTCGCAGGCTGTTGAGCAGAATCAGCACGTCGTCACCGGTCAGCCGATAAGAGACGAACTGGCCTTCTTTCCGGGCGGTGACCAACCCGGCCTGTCGCAGTTGCTGGAGATGTTGCGAGGTATTGGCGATCGAGAGCCCCGCTAGGGTGGCCAGCACATCCACTGTTCGCTCACCTTGCGCGATAAATTCCAATAACTCCAATCGATTGGCATTGCTCAGCGCCTTGCCGACACGGGCGAATTGGGTAAATAGATCGTGTTTAAAGTTGTTGCTTGACATCGTCATGGCTCACAGGTGAGTATATATTCAAGTAGTCGATTGAATAACAGATTACGCTAATATTTATTATAGCGCCAGTAGTCACGGGTGCAAGTCAACTGATCAATTGAGGGTAAGAAGTGGATATCAACGCATTCATCACCAGTCACGAGGTCGGCATCCGTCTTGGGGTTTTCTTCGGTATCTTCGCCGTCATGGCCGCGTGGGAGCTGATTGCGCCGCGCCGTCCATTGACAGTTTCCAAACCCCTGCGCTGGTTCAGCAATATCGGCATTGTCTTTCTCAACAGCTTCGTGGTGCGGCTG
>JBBQDK010000055.1:0-17340 GCA_038319625.1 Gammaproteobacteria bacterium | reverse complement strand
CGCAGCGACCCCACCGCGCGCCCCACCACCCCGCCGCTGCGGTTGAACGCCTCGATCCAGTCGTTGTCGACAATACCGTCGTATTAGGCGTCGACCACCGAGATCCACACGATCGGACCGCCGCGCGACAGCGTCTGCATGATGAGGTTTTCGGAATAGGTGCTGTGGATGCCCCACTTCTGATGTGGCGTGATCCAGTTCAGCACCAGCTCATGATGGCCATTTTCGCGCTTGCCTAGCAGCGCCTCGACATCGCGCGTTTCCACCGGCGGGCGGTAAGCGGCAAAACCTTCGCCGAAGGCCACCATCCACGGATGATCCTGATAGAACTGCTGGCGTCCGGTCAGCGTTCGCCACGGGATCAGCTCGTGTACGTTGATCCAGCCGGCGTTGTAACTGACCTTGTCCGATTCGATGCCGGACCAGGTCGGTGAGGTGATGATCTTGCGTGGCTGCGCCTGGATATCACGGAAGCGGATCTTCTCGTCCTCCTTGTGCAGGGCCAAGTGGGCGTGCTCGCGGCCAGTTATCTTCGACAGCGCCCGCCAGGCCTTGACCGCGACCTCGCCGTTGGTTTCCGGTGCCAGACTCATGACGGTATCGCAGGCCTGGATAGCGGTTTCCAGTCGCGGCCGGTTGGCGCTGGCGCGGCCAGTCCGATGGCGGCCATTGAGATCGCCGAGTCCAGCAACTTCCGTCTGCGTGTTCCACTGAATGCCCTTGCCACCGTTGCCAAGTTTTTCCAGCAGCGGGCCCACCGAGATGAAGCGTTCGTAGGTGGCCGGGTAATCGCGTTCTACCACCACCAGATGCGGCATGGTCTTGCCCGGCACCGGCTCGCACTCGCCGGCCTTCCAGTCTTTGATACCGTAAGGCTGGCCCATCTCGGCCGCAGTATCGTGCTGCAGTGGCTGGCTGACCAGATCCTGCTCCACGCCCAGATGGCCTTCACAGACCTTAGAGAATGCCTTGGCGATGCCCTTGAAAATTTCCCAGTCACTGCGGGATTCCCAGGCGGGATTGACGGCTTCCGACAGCGGATGGATGAACGGATGCATATCCGAGGTATTCAGATCATCTTTTTCGTACCAAGTCGCGGTGGGCAGCACCACGTCCGAGTAAAGGCAGGTGGTAGACATGCGGAAGTCCAACGTCACCAGCAGATCGAGCTTGCCGCGCGGCGCCTCCTTGCGCCATTTCACATCGCTCGTCTCGGGCATACTCTCAGGTCCGAATTCCTCACTTTGCACACCGTCGTCGGCGCCCAGCAAATGGCGCAGAAGATACTCGTGGCCCTTGCCGCTGGAGCCTAGCAAATTGGAACGCCAGACAAACAGGTTGCGTGGAAAGTTGACCGGATCGTCCGGGTCCTCGCAACTCATCTTCAGCTCGCCACGCTTGAGCTGATCGACAACGTAGGCGGCCGGCTCACTACCGGCGGCCTTGGCCGCGGCAACCAGTGACAATGGATTGCGGTTGAACTGCGGCGCTGACGGCAACCAGCCCATGCGCTCGGCGCGGGCGTTGCAGTCGATCAGGCTCATGTCCCACTTGGCCGGATCGGCCAGCGGCGACAGCAGGCTGGAGACTTTCAGTGTCTCGTAGCGCCACTGGTTGCTGTGCGCATAGAAAAACGAGGTGCCAGCCATCTGCCGCGGCGGCCGCACCCAATCGAGCGCGAAGCTCACTGGCAGCCAGCCGGTCTGCGGGCGCAGCTTTTCCTGTCCGACGTAATGCGCCCAGCCGCCGCCTGACTCGCCGATGCAGCCGCACATCATCAGCATATTGATGATGCCGCGATAGGTCATGTCCATGTGATACCAATGGTTGATCCCGGCACCGAGGATCACCATCGATTTACCCCGCGTCTTGGCCGCGGTCAGCGCGAAAGCGCGGGCGGTGCTGATGATCTTGCGCCGATCTACGCCGGTGATGCGCTCCTGCCATGCCGGGGTATAAGGCACGTCATCGTCGAAACTTTTGGCGGCCTTGGCATCGTCCAGTCCGCGATCCAGACCATAGTGGGCCAGCATCAGGTCGTAAACCGTCGCCACCAGCGCTTCCTCGCCATTGGCCAGACGCAGGCGGCGTACCGGCACCTTGCGCATCAACACGGCTTCGTGCTCGGTGGAGTTGAAGTGATCGCTCTTGATACTGCCGAAATAAGGGAAGCCGACGTCGACGACGTCATCGTGATGTCCCAACTGCGTCAGGCGCAGCTTGACGTCCTTCTGTGTGCCACCTTCGCGCTCCTCCAGGTTCCAGCGGCCGCTGCCGTCCCAGCGAAAACCGATGGAACCCTGCGGCACCACTGGCGTATTGTCGAGCTCATCGATAGCCACGGTTTTCCAATCTGGGTTGCTGCTTTGCCCAAGGCTGGCGTCGAAGTCAGCGGCCCGCAGGAAGCGCCCCGCTGACAGGCCCTGTGCACCCTGATCCAGTCGCACCAGAAACGGCAAGTCGGTGTAGCGGCGGGCGTAGTCGAGAAAATAGTCGGTGGGTTGATCGAGGTGGAACTCGCGCAGGATCACATGCCCCATGGCCATGGCGACCGCGGCATCGGTGCCCTGTTTGGGCGCCAGCCAGATATCGGCGAACTTGGTGGCCTCGGCGTAGTCCGGCGACACCACTGCAATCTGGGTGCCGTTGTAGCGCGCCTCGGTCATGAAGTGGGCGTCGGGCGTGCGCGTTTGCGGCACGTTCGAACCCCACATGATAATGAACTTGGCGTTGTACCAGTCGGCCGATTCCGGGACATCGGTCTGCTCGCCCCAGGTCATCGGCGAGGACGGCGGCAGATCGCAATACCAGTCGTAGAACGACAGGCAGGTGCCGCCGATGAGCGAGAGATAACGCGCTCCGGAGGCATAAGAGATCATCGACATCGCCGGGATCGGGGAAAAACCCACCACGCGGTCCGGTCCGTACTGTTTGCTAGTGTAGACGTTGGCGGCAGCAATTAACTCATTGACCTCATCCCATTGCGCCCGCACCAGACCGCCATGACCGCGGATCGACTTATACTCAGTGGCCTTGACCGGATCCTCGACGATCGACCCCCAAGCCGTCACTGGATCTTTGTGCTGCGTCTTGGCCGCGCGCCAGAGCTTGAGCAGGCGGCCGCGGATCATCGGATATTTCAGGCGATTGGCGCTGTACAGATACCAGGAATAGCTGGCGCCGCGCGGGCATCCGCGTGGCTCGTGGTTGGGCAGATCCGGGCGCGTGCGCGGATAGTCGGTCTGCTGGGTCTCCCAGGTGACCAGGCCGTCCTTGACGTAGATCTTCCATGAGCAGGAGCCAGTGCAGTTCACGCCGTGGGTGGAGCGCACGATCTTGTCGTGCTGCCAGCGCTGGCGGTAGGATTTCTCCCAGGAACGATCCTCCAGCGTAGTCTGACCATGGCCATCGGAGAATGTGTCTTGCACCTTGCGGAAAAACATCAGACGGTCGAGAAAATGGCTCATGCTCAGTCCTCTTTTTGCAGAAGGGTGGGCGGCGCGGCGCGCCCGGGAAAGGGCTGTCGATCAGTCCGATCAGTGTCGCGAGCCGGGCCGGCAGCGCGATGAACTCGACCAGTTTCGACAGCAGTATCAAAAAGGGCAAACCCTGTGAAGGGCAACACATCCGTCACCACCGGCGACATCGATGCGTGTTCGATCAGAAAGGTGCCGGCCAGCGTCGAGATGACGACAGCCCCCATATTGATCCAATACGGCGGCGATAGTTCCTCCGGTGACATCACCATTAACCAGTTGTCGTTCGCCAGTCTCAGCACGGCATTTCCGCGTGCTTGCGCGAGTAGTACCACCACGTCATCGCAATGCAGGTGACGTAGAACACGATGAACAGATAAAGCGCGCCCTGGGGTCCGCCGGTCATGGAAATGGACGTGCCGTAGCTCTTGGGAATGAAGAATCCGCCATAGGCTGCGATCGCCGCTGAAAAACCGAGTACCGCGGCGGCTTCCTTGTTGGCGCTCTTTACCGCCAGTTCCTGCGCATTCGCATCCTTGCCCTCGGTTGCGCGCATGTGTTCGGTAAGAAAGATAACCGGGATCATGCGGAAGGTCGATCCATTGCCGATGCCGGTGGTCAGAAACAGCACCACGAACATGCCAAGGAAACCGAGGAAACTGCCGCCGGAACCGGCGTCGGGCAGAAAATATATGACGCCGAACACCGCCAGTGCCATGACGATGAAATTCCAGAACGTCACACGCGCGCCCCCGAGTTTGTCGGCAAGCCAGCCGCCGAACGGTCTGATGATTGCGCCGACAAAAGGCCCGAGCCAGGCATACTGGAGTGCGTTAATTTGCGGAAACTCCGACTTGATCAATAATGGAAACCCCGCCGAATAGCCGATGAACGAGCCGAAGGTCCCAAGATAGAGCCAGCACATGATCCAGTTGTGCTTGCGCTTGAAAATCACCGCCTGTTCGGCAAACGACGCCCTGGCGTCGGCGATGTCATTCATACCGACCCAGGCGACAATGGCCACGATCGCGATCCACGGCACCCAGATGAATGCCGCGTTCTGAATCCAGACCGTGGCTTGCGTGCCGGCGCCATGGTCGATGGCGGTTTGCGAATCGCCGCCGAAAATGCCGAGTATGCCCACCGTAATCATGAGTGGTGCCAGAAACTGCATGGAAGACACGCCCAGATTGCCAAGCCCGGCGTTGACGCCGAGCGCGGAGCCTTTGCGCTCCTTCGGAAAGAAAAAATTGATATTCGCCATTGATGACGAAAAATTGCCGCCGCCTAATCCGCACAATAACGCCAGGATGAGCATGGTCGAGTAACTCGTCGTCGGATCCTGTACGGCGATGCCGATACCGACCGCCGGGATAAGCAGCGACGCGGTTGATATCGCGGTCCACCTGCGCCCGCCGACAATGGGCACGACGAACGAATAGAACATACGCAGAGTCGCGCCCGACAGCGCCGGCGCCGCGACCAGCCAGAACAACTCATTGGTGGAGAACGTGAATCCGATCTGCGGCAGCTTGACCGTGACAACGCTCATCAGTTGCCATACGGCGAAGGCCAGAAACAGTGCTGGCACCGAAATCCACAGGTTGCGGGTGGCGATCGCTTGGCCTTCCTGCACCCAGAAGGTCTTGTCCTCGGGTGTCCATATCTTCAGTACACGTTTCGGTTTTGCTGTTTCATTTGCCATGGTGGATTCTCTCAGTTTTCAGAAAAATGCGTGGGTTGGGGATGCCGAGCGCTTTCTTTCGCGCTCATGGGCCGCACTTCGGTGAAGTACATCCACATCAGCGAAACCCACACGATGCCGAACATCAGCATGAAGACGGACGAACGTATGCCGGTCAGGTCCACCAGCACGCCGAACAGAATAGGCAGGATGAAACCGCCCATGCCGCCGGCCAGCCCCACCACGCCGGAGATCACACCGATATTATGAGGATAGTCGTCGGAGATGTACTTGAACACCGATGCCTTGCCCATGGCAAAAGCGATGCCCATGGTGAACATGATCACGGAGAACACGGTCGGGCTCAGGCTGATATTAAAGGTCCTGGGGCCGGTCATGGTCTGGACGGTGAAAACGGTCTGCGGATAGGACAGGAAAAACAGACAGACCAACGAGACCCACAACACCCACCAAGTGACCGTATGTGCGCCGTACTTGTCGGCGAACCAGCCGCCGAGGGCGCGCAGCATGCCACCCGGGAGACTGAAGGCGGCGGCCAGCAGCGCCGCCAGTCGGATATCAAAGCCGTATTCAGAAATATAGTATTTGGTCATCCACAGCGCCAGCGCGACGTAGCCGCCGAACACAATGGAATAGTATTGGCTGTAACGCCAGACTTTCGGATCTTTCAACGCCCGCAGCTGTTCGCGAACGGTCACGCTCGAGTGTCCCGAGGTGTGTTTCACATCGGTAAAGGTAAATAACCAGAAGAGAATGGTCGTCACAAGCATCAGCACCGCATACACCTTGGGTACCATGGCCCAGCCATACGCGACGACAATACTGGGCGCGACCAGCTTGGTGATCGCGGCGCCGGTATTGCCGGCGCCGAATATGCCCATGGCTAATCCCTGGCGCTGTTGCGGGAACCAGCGTGCGCAGTAAGCGATGCCGATGGTAAAAGATGAGCCCGCAATGCCGACGAAGAGACCGGTCACCAGATAATGCCAATATTGCGTGCCTGCGGAAATCAGCCAGATCGGTACGATGGTGGACAACATCAGCAGGAAAAACACAATGCGTCCGCCGAATTTGTCGGTCAACATGCCCATAGGCAGGCGCAGCAGCGAACCGGTCAGCACCGGCATCGCCACCAGAATGCCAAACTCGGTTTCGTTGAGCCCAAGGTTTTCCTTGATGGGGATGCCGATCACGGCAAACATCATCCACACCATAAAACATACCGTGAAAGCAAACGTGCTGGCCGTCAATACCGACCATTGTTTGTATGTATTTGATGCCATCATCCGTTGCTTCGTCATTTAGCTGTCGCTCAATCCCAGGTCCGAAATGCCTTCAATTCTGTCGTGAAGTGCCGCGCGCGCGTACCGATCCGAAAGCCTGCCGCCGAAGATGAACGGGGCCGAAGCCAGCATAACCAGAGTAAAGACGATCCGGGCGGAGTACGTTCACATCGGTCATCTTGAATTCGCCTTCCGCAAGAATGAGCTCATGCGCGATACCACCTGCTCAGAATCGCGAACGGAGGACCTGTAAGCGTGTGCACCAGTCCGGTGAAAACCGTCAGCCAGGCCAGCAGCGCTATGTAAATGAAGACCCGCGGGATCACATTCAGAAATTGCAAGTCCATTACACGTGCCATCTCGAATGTGCAAGCGGTGTACATGCCCTGTGGAAAGACGGCTCCCCAGTACAGCGGGTCATACCTCAAAGGGAAGCGTTTGTAGACATGCCTCCAGATGCCAAGCACGATGAGCATCGGGATCCACCACGTTCCGGTTGCCCAATAAAACACCGTGAAGCCCTTCAGGAATGGCAGCAGCGACGATAGATAGGGGGCGTCAGGCGCGTTTGCAATCAGCCGGGCACCGGCCAACGTGGAGATGGCCATTGCTCCCATGTTGATCCAGTAAGGTGGCGCCAGATCACTCGGTGAAAATTTGAAGAATGTGTAACGGTAAAAAATGAGAGACATCATCCAGATGTAGAGCATGCCGCCCCACAACCACATGGATAAGGCAATGAAGTTGAGCTCAAGCCTGGAAGGCTGCGGCCAGTGCGGAGCTAAAAGTGCGCACAGAACGGCGATCGACTGCGTGGCAACAACCGCAAGCAACCACGCACCACTGATGCCATCCTCCAGGTGAGGCTTGTTTTCCTTGACGGTAAAGGCCGCGAAAATAATATAGGTCAGAGATAGCCAAAGTACGAGACCCAGCACCAACATGACCGCTGCTGCCTCATAATTCCCCCAAATCAGCACGAACTGCGTGCCAAGAACACAGGACGCGACAACGAAGGTGAAAAAACCCGGACCACGCTGATGGTCAACCATGTCGCCGAAGAAGCGACCAGGAAACCAGATGACCCGCAGCACGTTGAGCAGCCATAACACCAGGTAAGCGCCGATATTCAGCCAGAACAATGCAGTTGCTATCCGCGGCATACCCAACATGTAAGCCGCATTGGAAACAATTCCCGTGGCCATGACCATTCCAAAATAGGCCGGAGACAAACTCTCTACCTGTTCTTTCATGCCATTCGTAAGCGATGAAATAGTCAACCTTTGAGGAGCGTTGGGTTCCGGAAGATTCGGCATGATCTATCGGTGATGTCGCGGATTAGAGAAATTAGGAGTAGGGAGAAAGCCATGATTCGAATCGCACGACATGCTCTGATTGCCAGAGATGGTGGTGGCAATCACCAGAGCGAAGTAGCCGGGACGCATTCGCTTCAGCGATTCTCGCGGCGCGTGCTCGAACCAGAGCTTCACTATGTCGATGCCTGTATCATCCAACGATTTCCTTGTCATTCAAGCCTGAATAATCGGGCGCGAAGCGCGCATGATAACGACTTGGGGAGTTGTTTTAATGTTACTCCAACACAAACGTTGAAGTTCTTGACAAAGATCAATGAAAAGCAGCGCTCGATTGTCTGAATCGATGGCAAGTATCACCGCTTTATCGACGATGCGGCGGATTCTTAACAGTAGATGACTTGTTGGTATCCGGGATCGGGTGAGTCAGAAGCGAACAGTCCTTCATGCGGAACTCGGCATTGACTGGCGATTTATCACCTCATGAGACTGAACCAGACGGTCAAAGTTTCACGTTCGTGAACGCTTATCGCCCGCTCTCATCACTCACGTGAAATAACGTGCACTGCCATTCTCTCATTTCCTTGGGGGAGAAGGGATGTCGATAGCTGCCATGGTACACACTATTTGCATTTCTCCTCGGGACCTCTGTCCAAAATATTCCCCCGAAAGAAGTCGCGAATTCGTAGTCCCGTTCGACGATCCGGAGCTAGCGTTATTCTGACATCGGCGCAACGTAAGTCGGCGTTTTCGCAAATTCCGGCGGCGGTTTCCACAGTATCGCCACATACCACGCCGCCCATGCCACAATGACCAGACTCAGTACCCAAAGCCATACCGGAATCGGCGACCGCGACTCGGCGCGCTGAGGTTCGAATGGATCCTCCGCACCGAACGCATTGACTGTAAAGTTGATAACGTCGCGAACGACCGCGCCGGAATGTAAACCGGTCAGTGTGATGCCGGGACCGTTGCGGACTTGGAACGGCACCTCGCGCATGCCGATATTTCCGTTCCGGTCGTGCGCTTCGATTCGCAGTCGGTGTTCACCGTCTGCCAGGTGACGAGTATCGACCGTTACCGCGGCCGGTGGCTCGTAATCGGCGATCGGCTCCAGGGCGCCATCGAGAAAAATGCGGATCCGCGCTTCATTCATGGTCGGCTCATCCTAACGGTCCTTGCGCAATATCCGGTACTTCGGATGGTGCGGGTCTCTTTCGCCAGGCCGAAACAGCATCTTGAGCGCCACGCCAATACAAACGAGCGTTATTGACCCGAAACTTATCGCGACGATAATGCGGCCGATCAGCGGCCCAGTTATCTCATGATCCATGGTTCTCTCCCGGTCATTTCTGTGCGCGCACTTTCGCGACATCCGATGACGTAACAAGCTTACCGTGATTACCCCATGAGCTGCGTTCATGGTTGATGATATCGACGATTTCAGCATCGGACAATGTCGATGCAAACGGCGGCATCTGCGCCGCGTAGGCGGTGCCGTTGATCGTCTTGCCATGTAATCCGTGCAATACCGTATCGATGTGCGTCGTCGGGTTCGCATCGTTCACGGCCGCGTTACCTGCGAGCGGCGGAAACACGCCGGGTACGCCCGCAGCCTCGGCACCGTGGCAACTCGCGCAATGAGTGGCGAAAAGCCTGGTCCCGGCGGCAACGTCGAAGGCGGGCGCTGACTTGGATGATTTCGCCGCTACTGGCGATGACGGTTCGACTGCAGCCACAGCCACTGGCGCAGACGGTTCGGCCGCTTGCGCCCCGGGCAGCGGTGCCTGCTTGAGGGCGAGCAGATAGGCGATCAGCGCCTTGGCCTTGTCGGTTGGGATCACCACCCCCTGTGTCGGCGCGTACGGTTTGGGGATCGGCACGGGTGTCGTGCCGGCGGGAACCGTGGCGACTACCTGGAATAGCCACGGAAACGCCGGCATTATCGATTGCGGCACCACCGCGCGCGGTTGGTAGAGGTGGATGTACTGCCAGATCTCGCTCGATTGGCGGACTCCGATATTGGTGAGATCGGGACCGGTGCGTTCTGATCCCAGCAGTTCCGGAGTCTGATACGCAAAGTCTCCCGGCGCCGACGGACGTCCGAACGTACTGTCAATCGCCAGCGGACGCACTTGCTGCGTGTGACAATAGGCGCAGCCTTCGCTGACGTAGACTTCACGTCCGCGTTGCTCCAACGGCGTGTAAGGTTTCACACCGGGTCCCGGTGGCGTTGGTGAAAGCTCGAGCGCGGGAAACACGCCCATGAACAGCGACAGCACCAAGTATATCGCAGCCGAGCCCCCGGCGATGGCCCACAGTTTTTTCACGTGGCGCTCCGTACCGGCACGTATTCTGACAGTACGGGTGTGGCGGCACGCGAACCGCCATAGGTCATGTGCCAGACATTGACGGCGAAAACCAGATGACTGACGAACATGAGCGAGCCGCCGATCGTGCGCCACAGCCAGTAGGGTGCCTGATCCACCACCGACTGGATAAAGGGAACGCCGCGCACCCAATCCAGACCTTGTTCCGTCCCTCCGATCGATAACGAGATCACATAAATAGCCACCCCAACAGTTGCCAGCCAGAAGTGCAGGCCCATCGCGAGCTGGTTGGGATATTTGCCCGTGGCGCGTGGCAGCAGCGTGTAGACGCCGCCCCAGATTGCGAAGGTAATGAAGCCGTACATCGTGAAGTGTGAATGCCCGACAGTAAAATTGGTGAGGTGCCAGACCTGCTGCACCGAGCGAAAGGCCTCGACCGTACCCTGGGAGGAGCTAAAGAGATAACTCAGTACGCCGACCAGCAGGAACATCGCGGATGAGCGATGCATGCGCTCTGGACCGCCACGCATGGTGAGCAGGAAGTTCGCGCTCCCGCCCCACACCGGCACCAGCATCGCTACGCTGGCGACGATAGCTGTGGTTTGCAGCCACCACGGCAGCGGGCTGAAAAGAAAATGATGGGCACCGAGGAGGGGATAGAAAGCCAAATTGGTCCAGAATGCGAAGATCCCGAGCGAGTAGGAATAGATTGGCCGGTTGAGGGCCTTGGGCAACGCGTAATAAAAAACGCCGAGCGACAACGGCGTGAACCACATGCCCACTGCGTTATGCATGTAGTAGCCCTGTACTGCCACCTGCCCGAGGCCGTGCTGGTACCACGGCAGCAGCGCAACAGTCACGAGGATGATGGTCCAGAGCATCCCGCCCATGATGTACCAGTTCGCGAGATAGATGTCTTTTCCATCGCGCCTGGCCACAGTGGCGATGACGTTCCAGGCGGCCGTGACCACTCCCGCTGCAAAGATAATCCGAATCCACCAGAGCCATTCGCGATATTCCTGGGCACCGTCGTTGAATCCCAGTTCGAGTGTGACGGTGCCAAGTATCGCGGCAACGTTGAGCAGGATCAGACATAGCCACGCCAGACGCGTGCTGTAGAGTCGGGTGCCGCTGCTGCGCGCGGCGATGTAAAAGGCAAGCCCGATCAGCGCCGGGCTGGCCCATGCATAGAAGGTGGCATTGGTGTGGACGGGTCGCAGGCGACCGAATGTCAGGGCCGGCGTCGCCGTCGCCAGATCCGGGTAGGGAAATTTGAGTGCCAGGAGTACGCCTACCGCTGTGGCGAATATCAGCCATATCGTGGCGCTTACCGTAAAGGCGCTGAATACTGAAGCAAGATCGCGGTCAGCGATCTCATTCGGCGTCGAACGTGAAACGGTAGCAACGATCTCAGCAGACACGGCCGCCTCCGTTGGAAACACAAGCCTTAGTGCATCTCAATGCCGATGAAAAAGTGTTGCTCGATATGACTTACCGCCGGCGGTCGCATCAGTATGATACGTAATGATACGTGCATTCTACTGAGGCAAACGGTAAACAATGTGCATCGCCGTCATCCCCGAGTCCCTTCTCCCTCCGGAAGAAGGACAGGATGAGGGTGAATATTAACGTTACTCTTCCCTCACCCCGACCCATTCCCGGAGGCAGAGGGAGAAACCCATGCGCGCAATTTTCAGGTCAGGTCAGTAACAACATTACGTCTAACCACTGGTTGTGTTGCGATCATAGTCCTTACTTATTGGCCTTTGTAGCAGTACCGGATATCGCATGGCATGGCCGAATTCCAGCGGCTATCATCCCAGGTTTGCGGCCGCGAAATCCCAGTTGAGCAGCTTGTCAATGACGGCGTCGACGTAGGCCGCGCGCTTGTTCTGGTAATCGAGGTAATACGCGTGTTCCCAGACGTCGATCGCCAGTAGCGGCTTCTGGCCCTGGGTAAACGGAACTTCGGCGTTGCCGGTTTTCACGATTTTGAGCGCGCCCTTCTCGAGCACCAGCCAGCCCCAGCCGGCCCCGAACTGCGCTACTGTCGTGGCGGAGAATTCCTTGCGAAAGCCATCGTAGCTTCCAAATGCGGCGTCGATCAACTGCGCGATCTTGCCGCTCGGTTTGCCGCCGCCGTTGCCCTTGAGGCTGTTCCAGTAAAACGTATGGTTCCAGCTCTGCGCGGCGTTGTTGAAAAGACCTGCCTGATCGGGTTTGCCCGCGGTGTCGGTGATGATCTTTTCGAGTGTGGCGTTCTCATGATCCGTGCCGGCAATGAGCTTGTTCAAGTTATCGACGTAAGTCTTGTGATGCTTTCCATAATGGAACGATAGCGTATTGGCTGAAATCACCGGTTCGAGCGAAGTGTCGGCATAGGGTAGTGGTGGAAGCGTTAGCATGTCTTTCTCCATGTCAATAGCTTAAGAAATTTGATCTTCAGTCCGGCCAGCACCACAGGCATGCGTGAACGGTAGCTGATATAGCCGCGAGTACCTATCAGGAATATTTGATCATATCCGTAGGGAAGCCCTGACCGCAGCAAATTGTTGCAGGACTCTGGTAGTATAAACCGTCGCAGCTTGAGTCGCGAATTCGACAGAACCGGCGGTTTGTCGAATGTCGATTCGGTGCCATGCGCACCGGTTCAACGGCTGACCGGCACGATCCTGCCGCAAGCGATCGGTAACGTAACCTGGGCGGTAATCAGACCGAGCGATTGTACCGTGGAAGGCAGCAAGCTATCGGCCAGTACGCCATGAATAACGACAACGCGTTTATCGAGATCGAGTTTCTGGCCATCGAATGCCTTGGCGAATCCTGTCGACAGCGCCTTTTGCGAGACGACTTCACGGTACTCGAATCTGAACGACGGCCTGTACGGGCGTCGGTAACGCGAATGAACACGTGACCAGCGCTGTCGCGAGCGCCATCGATGGTTTCAGTTTCATGGCTGAACCCTCATGGAAATCAATGATGGGTTACCACTATCCACAAAACACAGCTTTCACTTCGCCGGGACCGGGTGATCGTCCGATCCAAGACTCAGCCCTGCTCGCTGTGTACGATGCGGTCGCAGTATTGCTCCATATCTTCGGGAATGCCCGGTGGGCAGATGCCGCACTGGCGATTGCCGGGCACAGCGTAGTCAATGAATTTAGGATACGACAGCTTGAGCTCATTCATGATCCGAACGAATTCCTCGAGTGATTTTCCGCCGCCGACACGTGGATTGCGGGCCTTCTCCTGCCCGATGCTCGAAACCCGCCGGCCTTTATAATCGTGACCCGGATAGACCAGCATGTCGTCGGACAGGACGAAAAATTTTTCCGTGATCGTGCGATACAGTGTCGCGGCATCGCCGTTCTGGAAGTCGGTGCGGCCACAGCCGTCGATCAGTAGCGCGTCGCCGCAGAACAGGCGTCCGTCCAGCAGGTAGGCAAAGTGGCTGTCGGTATGACCGGGTGTGTGCAGTGGTTTGAGCGAGATGCTCCCGAACGTGAACGGCTTTCCGTCCTCGATGGGAACGTCGGTGCACGGCAACTGGTCCAGTGCGGGCCCGGCGATGCGACTGCCGACCTCGCGCTTGAGCCGGGTTGCCGAGGTCAGATGGTCGGCGTGGAGGTGCGTGTCCACAGTATACGCGAGCTTGAGGCCCGCGGCGCTTAGCTCGGCCAAGTCACGCTCCCAGGCCGGCAGTACCGGATCGATCAACACTGCCTGGCGAGTATCCTCGCAGCCGAGCAAATAGGTATAGGTGCTCGAGATTGGCTCGAAAAGCTGCTTGAAGATCATGTGCGGCACTCCCGCTGTTGCAACCGATTACGGTTGTTTGGGTTTGAAAAAGTAGTCGATGCCGCTGACGCCGCTGTCAGACTCCATGCTGCCGATGACATCGAGCGTGCCGAACACGTACATGCCAGCGATCATCGAAACGTAGAATACCAGCGTTCCGTCGGCTCCGGATACCAGGGCCGTGGTAGCCGGACCCGGGCAGAAACCGACCATACCCCAGCCGATACCGAACAAGGCGGCGCCTACGACCAGCCGCTCATCAATGTCCGAGCGGGTCGGCATACTGAATTTTATGGCGAAAACCGGGCGCTTGCGCGCCAACACCACTCGGTGCAGCAGCATGTAGGTTCCCGCCGAAAACACCATCACAAATGCCAGGCTCGGGTCCCAGTGGCCGCTCCAGAAGTCGAGAAAGCCCAGCACCTTCTGCGGCAGAGTCATCCCCGAGATGCCGAGACCGAGCGCGAACAACAGACCTGACAGGAATACCGTCACGTAAGCTATCATCACACACCCCCCAACATATAGCGCACGACGTAAACCGTCGCGACAGCGCTCACGAAGAATACGGCAGAGGCAACTATCGAGCGCGGCGCGAGTCGGCCGATGCCGCAGACACCGTGTCCGCTGGTGCAGCCGCTACCGATACGCGTGCCCAGGCCCACGAGCAGCCCGCCGAGAACGACAGTGGGCAGGGTGACGTCGATGTGAATTGCCATGGCCGCGGGATCGAGCCGCTTTATTATTAGCGCGCCGACGAGCAGGCCGGCAATGAAAACGATACGCCACAAGGTGTCATTCACCGCGGGGCGGAGTACTCCGCCCAGAATCCCGCTGATGCCGGCGATACGGCCATTGAACAGCAGTAGGCCGACTGCCGCGAGTCCGATCAGTATACCCCCGATGGACGACAGTACCGGAGTGAAACCTAGCATGGTCACGATACCAAGCATGAAATGTTCCATTGCCGCCTCCTGTTAAGTTGATAGAGTGAATCGTTAACGAAGCCCCAGAATTTGGTGCAAGACAAGGTCTCTTTACCATTATCTTTATTATCTTTACTTTCGCCACTCCCATCAGTTCCACCCGGTATTTTACGGAATGTAGTAGGTATCGCTGTCGGTGCCTATCAGGAATGTTTGATTAACCTCGTCAGGAGGCCTTGCTGGCCTCTGATATTCGGTGAGGTCTGCAAGCCGCTTGCATGTGAAGTGGTGTCGAGTTCCGGCTTGATCCACTTAAAGCGGCGAAACTTTTTGGCGCTGCCAAGGCTGGTGAAATTACCACCGGCTCCGATATATGTGATTTACCGTTGATAGCCATTGTTGTGTATCATTTTCATGGCCGTGTCTTGGTCGGTTTCGAACTATGCAGGTACTTATCCCGAACAGCGTGTAGACCGGGCACCAGCCGATCAAAGCAGTGGCGAGCGGTACAAAGCCGACCAATCCAATCCAACGCCAATCGCCATCGATGAAATAGATCAAGCTTAAAATAATCAGACCGACGATTTCCCGAAACCATCGTTCCATTGTTCCAATATTCCTGTGCATGGTTGTTGTCCCTCGGTTAAATAACCAGCCAGCCATTTCCGCACAGTGGAATACCTAGTGCGCAGTTCCACGGCGCGGTCAACAGCAGTGACATCAGAACCGGTTGAGCCAACGCGTGAACCCACGTGCTTATGCATCTCTCTTTATTCGTTTACAGACAAGATGCTTCGGAACCGCTGTTAAAAATCGTTTTGTTTTGTCAATAGGGTGTTGACTTGGTTTTCCGCTTCCAGCCAATCTTTCAGTACATGTCCTCCGGCGAAGCCCCGTTGCTCCGCCAAAAAATAGGCCGTTTCTGCGATCATCTTGTGTCGTGCTTCACCCATGATCGGCGCAGTGGTCGGATTCAACTTGAGCGCATTTTTCCCGGATTGTTGCGCACCTTCTTTGACTGCTGATTGCGTACCGATGTTCATGGTTTCCTCCATGCTTCCAAGCCGAAAGCGTTATTGTTGAAAACTCTTTAGAATAACTCCGCGATGTAATTAAGCATCAAGTCACATCGTTGATCTTATAGAGCGACAAAATGCTTCCGAATTATTTTAGCGGTCAGCCTACTTATGCTTCAAGTGCTTATCGAGATATTCCTTGATGGCCACAGCGTTGTTGAATTCTTCATTCTTAGCGGCAAACACGAGTGTCACTCGACTTCTCTTCGCCTTGGTGGCTAGCATTTCGAGATCATCCACATGAGTGGCCAATTCCCGAAAGTAACGGGTCTTGAACTCAGGCCATTTCTCTGGCTCGTGATTGAACCATTTGCGCAACGCGCTGCCCGGGGCGATCTCCTTGAGCCAGAGGTCGATCTTGGCCTCGTCTTTGGTAACCCCGCGTGGCCACAAGCGATCCACCAGGATACGCTGGCCGTCGTTCGCCGCGGGTTTTTCATATGCTCTTTTGAGATGTATCGACATTCTGTATTCCTAAGGTGGTCCCTGGCCTTCACCGTAGTTACTTCCCTGACTTATAATTTCATATTGTTATCAATATACGAAGGTTTTACTGTCGGGTAAGCTTAACAGTTTTGTAAGAAGTTATTGACTCAGATCGATGTCTCCGTTGTCACTTTCAACGATGACGAGTGGCACTCTCGTCAACTCTTTGACAAGGACGATACCGGACCTACTGTGCAACAACTCAATATGAATGATAGACAGCGCCATCGTCGTCCTCAGTGCCATCGCAAACAAAAAATTACATCAAATCAGGTCGCGTCATCTTTCAGCATCACATTGTCCGTGGCTCGCGTGTACACCATCAAGGTGGCCGGTTGTGACCCGACATTGCCGCTACTGTCGATCAGGTGCGGAGAAACAAATTCCAGCGGTACATGATTGCGAACGTGAGTATCCACGCACGTACATGCTCCGAGACTGAATCCAAAGATCCTTACAGCAGTTGTCAAATCTCCCCGCTAGGCCTGAAATTATTCTCGTAATAGACTCAACTATACAAACCTGTTGAACGCGCGGGGCACTTGCTTGACAGCAAGGAACTGTCATTAATCATTCCGGCCTGCGGCGGGATAAAGGCGATTCCAATGCGATCGTCGATGTCTACAGTGAGCTTCCCGCTCTTATTGTCCGGTTATCCGCCACGGCCGTTGCAGGCGTGGTCACTGAACACCCCGAGGTCAGTGGACCTGACTTCAAGGTGCCTGGTACTGGCCACCCTTGACAGTGCGTTGGCCAGATGCTTTGAAGGGTTGTTGTCAAAGCAGGCGCGGCAGTTGCAGCAGCGCCTGTATCCGGGCGGGGGTTTTCCTGCCTATCCAGTGTCTGAGCGGTGCCGTGTCACCCTGATGCGGCAGCCAAAGACGCACTTTGAAGGAGAGAGTACGATGAAGATGATGAAATCTATCACGGTCCTGGCCGCAAGCGTC
>JBBQDK010000054.1:0-17500 GCA_038319625.1 Gammaproteobacteria bacterium | reverse complement strand
CAACGGCAATCCGCTGTTTCTGCTCGATGCCAATGGTAATCAGGTGCTGGACGTGAACAACCAGCCGATCCCGATCATGATCCCTGTGCCGGTGACGCCGTCGCTGTCGGCGGCGGGAGCGCGCGCCTCGACCCGCTTCTTCGCCGAGTTCGCCAGCGGCGGCACGCACGAGGGCTGGCTGAATCCGGCAGAACTGCGGCTGATCTCCGAATGGCTGGACATCGGCGCGCAGTATTACAACGATCCGTTCACAGCGCCGCTCAACTAGTGCGCAAGCGTTTGCTCATCTGGCTGTTGCTGGCCTGGTCGATTGTGCCGCTCGCGCAGGGCGGGGAACCACTGCGTGTCGAGGTTGGTGCACCGTACATCGAGTTGCACACCGGGCCGGGGCGCGGTTATCCGATTTTCTATGTGGCGGAGCGGGGCGAATGGATCGAGATACTGCTGCGCAAGACCGACTGGTTCAAGGTGCGTACCGCGCGCGGCAAGCAGGGTTGGGTGACGCGTACGCAGATCGGGCAGACACAGCTTGCCGCCGATCAACCCTTGCGCTTGGCGGACGCGGACCGCGACGACTACAACCGGCGGCGCTGGGAACTGGGAGTATTGGGCGGCCGCTTCGGCGGCGCGAATATTATCACGGCATACGGCGGTTATGCCTTCACCCGGACACTGGCGACGGAGTTGTCGCTGTCGCAGGTACTGGGGACGTTTTCCGACAGCCAGATGCTGAATGTGAACCTGGTGGCGCAACCATTCCCGGAATGGCGCGTGTCACCGTTCTTCGCGCTCGGCAGCGGTGTGATACGTACCGATCCTCAGGTCACGCTGGTACAGAGTCAAAGCCGCACGGACGGCACCACTCACGTCGGTGTCGGCGTGCGTACCTATCTGGCGCGTCGCCTGCTGCTGCGCGCTGAGTACAACAATTATGTCATCTATCAAAACAGAGACAGCAACCAGGGGATCAACGAATGGAAAATTGGCTGCACGGTATTCTTCTGAAATGGCTCGGCGTAGCACTGCTGGCCTGCATGGCGCTCGACAGCGGCTTGAGCTTTGCCGCGGATGACCAGGACGAACCGGTCATAGACCCCGGCATTTCACGACGTACGATCACTACGCCGCATATCGACAGCGCCGATTTCGAGTTGGGTGCCTACGCCGGCGTGCTCAGCGTAGAGGACTTCGGTTCGAGCGCGGTCTACGGTCTGCGTGGCGCCTATCATATAACTGAGGACATCTTTGCCGAGGGCGCTTACGGGCGCAGCACGGTTGGCAAGACTAGCTATGAAACGCTCAGCGGCTCGGCGCGTGTGCTCACCGATGCCGAACGTGTCTACAGCTATTACAACCTGTCACTGGGCTACAACCTGCTACCGGGCGAGGCCTTCGTCGGCAGCAGGCATGCCTTCAATTCGGCGCTGTATGTCATCGCCGGCGTCGGCAGCACCAAATTCGCCAACACCAGCCGCTTCACGGTGAACTTCGGAGCCGGTTACCGCCTGCTCGCCACGGACTGGCTGGCTTTGCACGCCGACGTACGCGATCACGTGTTCAGTACCGACCTGCTCGGCACCAGCAAGACCACGCACAATCTGGAGTTCACCGGTGGCATGACGGTGTTTTTCTAAATGCTACTACTGAAAGCTCCCTCACCTCTGCTGTGCGGGGGAGAGGGTTGAGGAGAGGGGAGTAATCAAATCAATCAGAGCTTCTTTGACTGTTTGAGTGATATTTATTCAGTAGTTTCGGACTTGGAGATCATTATGTATAGAGTATTCCAATACATGCCACGCGGATTGTCAGCAATAATTCTGGCCGGTTGTCTGAGCGGCGCGTATGCGGCGGTGCCGCAGCCGGCACCGGACTTCACGCTCAAGAGTCTGAGCGGCGAGAATCTCAAGCTCAGTGAACTGCGCGGTCAGGTGGTGCTGGTCAACTTCTGGGCATCCTGGTGCGGACCCTGTCGTCAGGAAATGCCAGAGCTCGATGAGCTGTATCAACGCTACCGGAAACTCGGCTTCACCATTCTCGGCGTTAATGTCGAGCAGAATACCGCCGCGGCGCAGGCACTGCTCAAGGAGCATCCGGTGCACTTCCCGGTGCTGTTCGATCCGCAGAGCATCGTCAGCAAGCTCTACAATCTCGACGCCATGCCCAGCACCGTGCTGGTGGATCGCGGTGGCAATGTTCGTTATCTGCATCAAGGCTATGTGCCCGGCTACGAGCAGACCTATCAGCAGCAGGTCAGCGAGCTGTTGCGGGAGTGATCATGTCATTGCATAACTATCTGTTGCCGGCGCTCTGTCTGACGCTCGTGGGCTGCGGCCATATCGAGCCGTGGGTCAAGCCTTATGAACGCGCGCATCTGGCGGATCCGATCATGAGCGCCGACCCGAATCCGGTGTCGAGCGCTTATCTCAATCACGTGCACGAAGCACGCGAAGGCGCGCGCGGCGCCGACGGTGGGCATGGAGGTGGTTGTGGCTGCAATTAAATCGACCTGGCCGCTGATCGCCGTCGGTCTGTTGCTCGAACACCTGCCGGCCGGCGCCGATGTACTGCCGGATCAGCGCGTCGATGCCTTGTACCATTCCTATTCCGGCGGCGGTGTCACGGTCAGCGGTCCCTCGGTACTGGTGCTGAAACATATCGGTCAGAACGCCGACGTGAGTGGCAATTACTATGTCGACACGGTCAGCAGCGCGTCAATCGACGTGGTCTCGACTGCCAGCCCTTATTCCGAACAGCGCACCCAGGGCAATATCAGCTTTGGGTACCTGCATGACAAAACCACGTTCAATATGGGTTACACCAACAGTACTGAAAGCGATTACAAGGCCAACACCGCCAACTTCGATATGACCCAGAGCCTGTTCGGCGATATGACCACGGTATCGATGGGCTACTCGCGGGGCTGGGATACGGTCGGCAAGAATGGTCAGCCATCGTTCTCCGCCAGCCTCGATCGCCAGAACTATACGCTGGGGCTGTCACAGGTACTGAGCAAGGATCTGCTCATCGATACGAGCTATGAGCTGGTCACTGATCAGGGATTTCTCAACAATCCGTACCGGACGGTGCGCTATCTCGATCCCGGCAGCGGCAAGGGCTACAGCTACGAACCTGAGCGCTATCCCAAGACGCACACCAGCAACGCCTTGGCTGTCACCGCGCGCTATTACCTGCCGTATCGTGCCAGGCTGCAGGGAGAGTACCGATATTACACCGACACCTGGGGCATCAAGGCCCATACCATGGCGCTCGGCTACTTGCAGCCCTTGCACGATAAATGGAGTTTGGATGTTAACTACTGGTATTACACGCAGGGAAAAGCCGATTTCTACAGTGATCTGTTTCCGTATCAGAATGCGCAGAACTATCTGGCGCGCGACAAGGAACTCAGCAGTTTCAATTCGCAGAGCTTCGGTATGGGCCTGAGTTACGACTTCACACGCACGAACTGGAAGGCCATCAACAAAAGCACCTTGAACGTAGCCTACAACCACATGCTGTTTTCCTATCAGGATTTCCGCGACGTTACGCAAGGCGGTGCGCCGGGCCAGGAGCCACTGTATAGCTTTTCGGCCGATGTCGTGCAGTTGTATCTGTCGGTGTGGTTTTAACGAGGCGCGGACACAGCACCTCACTTAAAATATTGAGTCCACTCTCCCCGAGGGAGAGGGCCCGATTGAGGGGAATTAAATACAGATACTCGACCTCTGCATCGCAGCAATCCAGCCTTCATGACTCTGTGGATGTGCGAATGAATCAGAGTTCCTTCAGGCAGGTTGCAAGGCGTCGCTGTAATGCAGCATGCCGTCCTTGTCGACAATCACCGCCGCAATGCCCGGCAATGAATTCACCAGCGCCATGCCGTGGTTTACGCCCATCACGAAGACGCTGGTCGAGATCCCTTCGGTCGTCATGCCGTCCGGTCCGAGGATGGTGACGCTGTGAATCCCGCCTGGGGATTTGCCGGTCTTGGGGTCGAGGATGTGGTGGTGGCGCACGCCGTCCGCCTCGAAGTAACGCTCGTAATCGCCGGATGTCGATATGGCGGTGTCGCTGAGCGGCAGCATGGCCACTTCCCGTTCGCTGTTGCGCGGATCGCGGATACCGACCATCCAGGGTCGACCACGGTGATCGCCGAGCACGCGGCTGTCGCCGCCCGCCGTGACCAGGGCGTTGCTGATGCCGCGCTCACGCAGCATGGCGACGGACTTTTCGACGGCGTAGCCCTTGGCAATGCCACCGAGATCGATGCGCATGCCGGGTCTTTTGAAACGCACTGTATGCGCTATATGATCCAGAATGACATGCCGGTAGTTCACACCCGGCAATGCGTCTTCGATCTGTTGTTCAGTCGGGCGCACGCCGTTGCGGTAGTCGTACAGATGTCCGACACTGGAGAAGGTGACATCGAAGATGCCGTCCGTGAAGCGCGAAAATTCCAGACTGCGTTCGATGACATGGAACAGTTCATCGCCGACCGCTACCGGTGCGTGCGCCGCCTGTGCGTTGATGCGTGACAGTTCGCTGTCGGGACGGAACGGGCTCATCAAATGGTTGATGTGGTGCATCTCGTCCATGACGGCCGAGACAGCTGCGGCACCGTCCTGCCGGTCATCCGCCCACAGCTCGACCCAGATCCGCGTGCCCATGATGGCTTCTTCGCCGCGCACCCAGGCGCCCTGGCTGCCCAGTGACAATTTCATTGAGTAGTGCATGGCGGCACTCACAGGCGGCCTCCCGATCTGCGGATGGACTGGTTCGGCAATTGCTCAGTTCCGGTTCCGGGCATATCAGCTCTCGCGACATTTCCGACCGCCGGATGGCGGCGGTTATTGTGGATGATTCTAGTCGGAAATCATGATGGACTGTTGCGAAGCAGGTCACAGAGCGCGCGTGACGGCTCAGGTGGTGCCTGCCCTACGGGCTCTCAGGGAGGGCAATGTCGGAGAAGTAAAACCGGCCGTGTGGATGGTGCAGCGCATGCAGACCGGGAGCGTTATTCCTTCGACAGTCCGCGGTTTAGCGATGTCTCTGGCAGTGTCGCAACGGAGCTGTCGAGCCTGGCCGGACAGTGTGCCATGAAATCAGTCGGCATCCGCTGGTCCGTGCATGGCACTTTGATCATCATTCCTGCGTGGTGGTAGGCTCTCTAATTGTTGCGGTGGAGCCGATCCATGCCGCATTGTCTGACGTCCACCCGGGGTTGTCGCATGACGCGCAAGGTCGCATCGCAACGCAGTAACACACAGACTGCCGCGCCAGTGAGTCTGGCCCGGGCGCTTTCCAAGGCGGGGCTGACCTCGCGCAGCATTGCCGCGACCTGGATCACGGCAGGCCGGGTCGCCGTGAACGGCCTGCCGGCGCGAGATCCGGATCAACGGATCGACATGGCGCGTGACCGGATCGCCGTCGATGGGCAAGCGATCACCGCCGCACGGAAACGCTACCTGGTGCTCAACAAGCCGCGTGGCCTGGTGACGACGGCGCGTGATGAGCGGGGGCGCGGTACTGTCTACGAGTGTCTGACGGATGTGCAGGATCAATGGCTCGCACCGGTCGGTCGCCTGGACAAGGCCAGCGAAGGATTGCTGCTGTTTACCAACGATACGCGTTGGGCACAGCGTATTCTCGATCCCGATACGCATGTGGCCAAGGTGTATCACGTGCAGATCGGCGGACAGCCCGATGCGGCGCTACTCGAACACCTGCGTAGCGGAGTGCAACTGCAGGATGGCGTGCTTACCCGTCAGGCCGGCGTGGCCGTGCTGCGTCTCGGGACCCGGAACTGCTGGTTGGAGATCACGCTGGAGGAAGGCAAAAACCGCCAGATCCGGCGCATGCTGGCGAGCCTCGACAGACCGGTATTGCGATTGGTGCGCGTGGCCATGGGACCGGTGTTGCTGGGGGATCTGCTCAAAGGTCAGGTGCGCGAATTATCGGAGGATGAGGTGACGCGACTGGCCGGTGCGCAGGCGTAACATCCTCACCATGCGCCGGCGCAGTCCGGCAGTATGTGATGGCAGGATGTTTTCCCAGGTACCGGGCGCCATACAACAAACGATCAGTAGCAAAATACCACCACATCGTCCTGCATGCCCATCGCCGCATAGCCGGCAGCGCCCATGCCGCCGTCCAGTTCCGGTATGCAGTCGTCGAGCGTCATGTCGTGCAGTTCCAGCGAGGACGGACAGACGTAGAATTTGATGCCGCACTCCTTGCAGGTCTGGATCGCTTCGAGCACGCTGTGGCCTGAACCCTGTTTGGCGAAGACGGTATCGGCCACGCCTTTTTTCAGCAGCCGGGTACCTTCCATCGTGAATACCACAATCACCTCTTCGGCATCCAGCGCGGTGGCGGTCATGGCCTGGTGAAAGGGGGTGGCGAGGCGGGTCGGTGTATCGGGTCCGCTGGTCATCATGATGAGCATTTTTTTCGCCATGGCGATTCTCCAAAAATTAGCGTAGCGATCAGGTAACGGTCCCGCCGGTCACGACTCCGCAATGGCAGGACCGGCCGGATTCCGGGCTCGCGCATCATATCAGGAAATCTGGACACGACCAGCGATGCAGCGGGCCGTGCGTGCGGCGAATCCGTGTAAACTGTCGGCGGGACATCGCTTCAGGACGGCTCATGATAAACATGCAAGATACCCATATCTCACTGGCCCATGGCAATGGCGGGCGTTACATGCGCGAACTGATCGAGGAGTTGTTCGCGTGTCATCTGGCCAATCCCCTGCTATCGACCGACGTCGATGCGGCCACGGTGCCCTGGGAGGTCACCGGTGAAATGGTCGTGACCACCGATGGCTTCACTGTCCAGCCGCTGGAGTTTCCCGGCGGCGATATCGGCAGTCTGGCGGTGCACGGTACGGTGAACGATCTGTCGGTCTCCGGGGCGATCCCGCGTTATCTGACCTTGAATGCATTCATCGAGGAAGGCCTGGAGGTAGCGTTGCTGGAACGCGTCGTGATCAGCATGGCGCGCGCCGCACGCGAGTCCGGCGTGCAGATCGTCGCGGGCGATACCAAGGTGCTGCGCCGTGGCGAAGGCGGCGGCGTTTACTTTGCCACCACCGGTATCGGTGTGCGCAACACTTCGGTGCATCTCGGCATGTCCACTATTCAATCCGGCGACCGGTTGCTGATCAGCGGTCCGGTGGGCGATCACGGCACGGCGGTGATGTTGGCACGCGAGCAGTTCGGCTTGCGCGGTGATCTGCAATCGGATGCCGCCAGCGTATTGCCGATCGCCCAGGCCCTGCTGGCCGTGCCGGGATTGCGTTTCATGCGCGACCCGACTCGCGGCGGACTCGCCACCGTGGCCAATGAAATCTGTCGTGCCACCCGACTTGGAGTACACCTCGACGGTGAGGCGATTCCGGTGCGCGATCCGGTACGTTCGGTGTGCGAAATGCTGGGCTACGATCCGCTGTATCTGGCTTGTGAAGGCCGGGTGCTGGCCGTGGTCGATGCCGCCCATGCAGCGGCGGCGCTCACGGCGATGCAATCGCTGGCGCCGTGCGCGGAGGCCGCCATCATCGGCACGCTGCAGACTGGCCGTGCGCACGTGGTGCTGGAGACGGAACTCGGTGGGCAACGTCTGCTCGAGGAACTGGAAGATGATCCCCTGCCACGGATTTGTTGATGGGCCGATGCGTCGGCGCGCTGTTGTTGAATGCAATGGCACATGCCCGAGTACTGCGGTATGTGCCGGACTGTCGAGCCAATTAATCGCAATTTCCTGGATACCCTGATCATTTCTTTACTCCCCTCTCCCGCTTGCAGGGAGAGGGCGGCGAGAGAGCGAAGCCGGACTCACGTCTTGAGTGGCAAAATAATCACAATTTCCTTATGGGAACTCTGAGAAATTACTTTGTTCCGCTCTCCCATTTGCGAACCGGGTATGAGGGAGAGCGCGAGTAGAAAAACGAGAGTGAAAGAATTTTTCCGGACGTGCGCGATTGGCTCAATAAGATCAGTGTTCACTAATTGATCCAGATTAAGGAAGCGCAGCGCCGGTATCCGCAGAATCTGCCTTTCGGATACAAGGAGCACGCACATGCCGAGCATCGGACAATTCATGGCGGAAGACCATCGTCGTTGTGATGATTTTTTTCTCGCCGCCGAGCGTGCCGTCGCGACGCAAGACTGGGACGCCGGCCGACAATCATTCCACGATTTCCAGCTTGCCACGGAATGTCACCTGGCCATGGAAGAGCAGGTACTGTTCATGGCATATGAGACGCTTGCCGGCGTGGCGGGACCGAGTCAGGTCATGCGCCGCGAACACGAGCAGATGCGTGAACTGTTTGCCAGACTTTACCAAGTGCTGGATCAGCGTGCCGGCACGGAATTTCTCAATCTGTCCGAAACGTTGTTGATGCTCATGCAGCAGCACAACATGAAGGAAGAGCAGATGCTGTACCCGATGTGCGATCGCCTGCTCGCAGCGGAGCGTGATACATTGATTGCACGTATGCGACAGGTTCAGACCGAAGCCGTCATCGAGTCGGTGTGATGGCGGGCGAGCGCCGTATCGACGTCCGTGGACTGGAACCGCCCGAGCCGCTGGATCTGGCGCTGGAATTGGTGCAGCAGCTGCAAGCCGGCGAGTACCTGCGTATGTTGCATCGTCGTGAGCCCTATCCCCTGTTTCGGCTGCTGGAGCAGGACGGCTTCCGTTATCGGTCCATCAGCAGTAATGACTGCCCCTTCGAGATACTGATCTGGCGTGCCGATGACGAAGCCGCCGAACACGCTGTACAGCGCATCGCGAATCTTCAGGAGTGAACACCGCACAGCTGTCGCTCGATCAGGCGCCGCCGTATTCGGTGCCGTTGCGGTTCTTTTTTACCGCGCCGTTGTTCGGCAGCGCCGCCGCGCTGCTGTTGCTGTGGTACGGGCCTGCGGCGCTGGCGTCGCGTTGGACACCGGCACTGCTTGCCATGACCCACTGCATGACCCTGGGGTTTGCCACCATGATAATGAGCGGTGCATTGTTGCAATTGCTGCCGGTGCTGACCGGCGCGCGTGTAGCACGACCACGGCTGTTCGGTGCGCTGATCCATGGTTTGTTGACGACCGGTGTGGTGGTGCTGGCAATTGCATTTCTCACTGGTGAGCAGGTGCTGTACATGCTTGCGCTGTTGCTGCTGGTCGGGGCAACCAGCCTGTTGGTGGCCGTCGCCGGTCTGGCCTTGCGCCGCAGCGCTACCGCCCAGGTGACGGCGCGGACCTTGCGTCTGGCGTTGCTTGCCTTGCTGGTAACAGTGCTGTTGGGTGCGTATCTGGTGCTGGTGCGCGGGGACGTACTCAACGGTACACACAGCCTGACTGAAGCACATTTGGCGTGGGGCCTGTTAGGCTGGACCGGCCTGCTGGTGATGGCCGTGGCCTATCAGGTCGTCCCCATGTTCCAGATGACGCCGGAATATCCGCCGTTAGTCACGCGTGGCCTTGGAGTGGTTCTGCTTATCCTGTTGCTGGCGTGGACGCTGACCATCGGAGGCGATACGGTGAATCCGGTTTTGCATATCGTACAGTCCGCACTCGGCGTACTGTTGATGCTGGTCTGCATGGGTTTTGCCGTTACGACGCTCTGGCTGCAACGGCGTCGACGGCGACGGCTACCGGATGTGACGCTGTGGTACTGGCGCGTCGGTATGCTGGCCTTGCTGGCGAGTACGGGATTATGGTTGCTGGGTACGCTCTTGCCCGTCCTGTCGGCACAGGTCTTCTACCCGCTGCTGCTGGGTGTGTTGATGATCGGCGGATTCACCGTAGCCGTTATCAGCGGCATGCTGTACAAGATCGTGCCGTTCCTGGCCTGGCTGCATCTGCATGCGCAATTACACACACGCGCCGAGCGGCGCTCGCGTCTGCAGACCATGAAAGATTTTATTTCCGAACCAATGGCGCGCCGGCAGTTTTATGTCTACCTGCTGGCATTTGCGTTGCTGACAGGTGCGGTGATCCGGCCGGCGTGGCTTACGTATCCGGCGGCCCTCGCCTGGTTCCTGGCCTGTACGCTGTTGTGGTTGAATATCTTCAAAGCAGTGCGGTTGTACCGGCGGCTAGCACAAGGCTGAGGCTGGAATCTCAATTTTCCACCAAAAGTGCCAAGCTACCTTTGAGCAGCGGCCTTCATCGCACAGTAAACACTATATCTATCCGAACAGGAACATCAGGGTAAGGCGAGCGCAGGCCCTGTGCCGGTCAGTAGCAATTCGAGCAGATCGCGCACGCTGCGGATCTCGGTGCCGAACGGCAACGATTCGGAGCCACGAAAGAACAGACCGCTGTGGATGTTGCCACGCTGCGCGGCAGCGAGCTGGGCCTCGATGCAGAACTGCCCGGCGCCGGGGTTGCCATCCTTGAAACCGCAGTGTGTCAGACATTCGAGTTTGCTCGGGCAGTTGCCGCATTCCGGCGTGGCGGCGGCGCGCAAGCGTGTTTCCTTGGTGAGATAGCGGCGCAACCAGGGTGTGAGCACGGCGCGTGCCGGCAGACCGGCGGCGCTCATGAAGGTGACGATGTCGTCGGGTTCGGCGTCGGCCAGGACTTTTTTGAAATTCGGATGGGCGTCGCATTCCGTCGTAACGGCAAACGGCGTGCCGATCTGTGCGCCACTGGCGCCAAGATCGAACAGTTCGCGCAGTTTGCCGAAGGAATTGATACCGCCGGCCGGCAGCAGCGGAATTTTTTCGAGAGACTCACCGAGCTGTGAAAACACCGCACGGATTTCCACAAGCACGCGCTTGAAATCGAATTTCGGGTCGTCGACTTCCTCCAGGCGCGTCGCGCCCAGGTGACCACCGGCGTAGCGCGGGTGTTCGATGACGATGGCGTCCGGCACGCGGCCCTTACGCAGCCATTTCTTTAGTACGGCGCGCACACCGCGCTCCTCGGACAGGATCGGGATCAGTGCGACATCGGGGTAATCGGCAGTCAGTTCCGGCAGATCCAGGGGCAGGCCGGCGCCCATGATGATGGCATTCGCGCCGCTCTTGCAGGCCTGAACAATCAGTTCAGCGTAATTGGAGACAGCGCGCATCACGTTTACGGCGAGGAAGCCATCCTTGCCGGCGATCTGGCGTGCGGCGCGCACTTCGCGATCCAGCGCCTCGATATTGGTTTGTGCCAACGCCTCATGGTCGAAGCTCTTACATGTGCGTGCCATCAGGTCAGGATGCAGGCGGCGCAGATCAACACTGGCGATGGTACCAATCGCCCCTTCACTGGCGACGGCACCGGCCAGTCGATGCGCGGAGATGCCCACGCCCATGCCACCCTGGATGATCGGTAACAGACGACGTCCACGTATCAGCAGTGGCGGCAAGGTGGTGTGAATCATTGTGGCGGCGTTCCGGTTACTCTTCTCTGCATGATACGGCAACAGTGTGGGATGCGCTTGATCCACGTCAATGTGACTTGCAGTCAGAGACGGCATAAAGTCAGCTTGGATCGATGCAGCTCTGATTGGAACGAGTCTTAAAAAATCGTATCGCCCGATCTGTAAATTGTGCAGCACCAACTGCCTGGACCTTGCTAGAAGATGACCCTCGCCGCCGTCGTAAACACTCTGGGTCAGGACCTGTTGCGCCGTCACGGTCAACGCGTACACAAGCTGGCGCTCGATGTCGGCTTTACCTGTCCGAACCGCGATGGCAGCAAAGGCACGGGCGGTTGCACCTTCTGCAACAATAGCTCCTTCAGCCCCAATGGTCAGCAACCGGTGTCGCTGGCGCAGCAGATCGACGCCGGTCGGCGGGTTATCGCCAAACGGACCCGCGCAACACTATTCCTCGCTTATTTCCAGGCATATACCAACACCTACGACAGTCCGGTGCGTTTGCGTGAACTGTATGATGAGGCGCTGGCACAGGATGGCGTGATCGGTCTGGCGATCGGTACGCGCCCGGACTGCGTGCCGGATGCCGTGCTGGATCTGCTGGTGGAGTATCACGCGCAAGGCCGCGAGATCTGGCTGGAGCTGGGCGTGCAATCGAGCTTCGACAGGTCCTTGGCGCGGGTCAATCGCGGTCACGGCTTTGCCGAGTATCAGGACGCGGTGCGCCGCGCCCATGCGCGCGGCCTGCGGGTATGCGCGCACATGATCATCGGATTGCCGGGTGAACAGGCCTGGCATGCACGCGTCACACTGACGCGCCTGCTGAGTCTGGGCGTGGAAGGTTTGAAGGTGCATCCGCTGCATGTCGTGAAGGGCACGCAGCTCGCCAACGAATGGCGGCGTGACGAATATCGCGCCTGGACCTTCGATGAGTACATTCAGCTCGCGGCCGATCTCATCGAGATGACGCCACCCATGGTGGTATTCCATCGTCTTACCGGCAGCGCCTCGGCCGCTATGCTGCTGGCGCCCGACTGGTGTCAGTACAAGTGGCGTGTGTTGAACGGCATCGAGCAGGAGTTACACCGCCGTGGCAGTTTCCAGGGTGCGCAGCACGACAGCCGGTTGTGTCTGCAATGAGCGCGCGCATGGAGCTAGTCTGTCCGGCCGGCAGCCTCCCCGCCTTGCGCGCCGCCGTCGATCATGGTGCTGATTGTGTTTATATCGGGCTACGCGACGGCACCAATGCGCGGAACTTTCCCGGTTTGAATTTCGATCTCAAAGAGGCGCGCACCGGACTGGATTACGCGCATGCCGCTGGGCGTAAGGTATTCATGGCCATCAATACCTACCCGCAACCCGCGCAATGGGTGACATGGACGCAGGCCGTCGACAGTGCTGCAAGTCTGGGTGTCGATGCGGTGATCATGGCCGACCCCGGCCTGTTACGTTATGCCGCGCGGACGTATCCGCAGCTGCGCCTGCATCTATCGGTGCAGGCCTCCGCAACCAATCACCATGCCATCGCGTTCTACCGGGAACAGTTCAACGTGCAACGCGTGGTACTGCCGCGCGTGCTGTCCCTGTCCCAGGTACGGCATGTAATAGCAAGCGCCGTGACGGAAGTGGAGGTGTTTGGCTTCGGCAGTCTCTGCGTGATGGTGGAGGGTCGATGTGCCTTGTCGTCCTATGTGACTGGCGAGTCGCCCAATACCTGCGGTGTCTGTTCGCCGGCCAAGGCGGTGCGTTGGGAAGAGGGAAGCTACGGGCGGCGCGCGCGTCTCAACGGCGTGCTCATCGATCAGTACGCCGCCGATGAAAACGCCGGCTATCCGACCTTGTGCAAGGGCCGCTTCGCGGTCGGTGGCCAGACCTTCTATGCACTGGAAGAACCCACCAGTCTCAATGTGCTGGAAATGCTGCCGGACTTGTACCGGGCCGGTGTTGCCGCGCTCAAGGTCGAAGGGCGGCAACGCAGCCCGGCTTACATCGCGCAGGTCACCCGCGTGCTGCGCGAAGCGCTCGATGCCTGCCATGCCGATCCGACACATTTCGCGGTGCGTCGCGACTGGCTGGCACAGCTCGACAAAGTCGCCGAAGGGCGCACCACTACCCTGGGTGCGTATCACAGGCCGTGGCAATGAAACTGTCGCTGGGTCCCTTGCTGTATTTCTGGTCGCGCGAGACAGTTTTCGATTTCTACTCGGCCGTCGCCGACTGGCCTCTCGATTGCGTTTATCTCGGCGAGACAGTCTGCTCCAAGCGTCGTGCCCTGCGGCTTGCCGATTGGCTGGAAATCGCTACACGTCTGACCGATGCAGGCAAACAGGTTGTATTGAGCAGTCTGGCACTGCTGGAGGCGGAATCCGAACTGCTGAGCTTGCAGCGTATTGCCGACAACGATCGGTTCTGGGTCGAGGCCAATGATATCGGTGCGGTACAGTTGCTGGCCGGTCGCGTGCCGTTCGTGGCCGGTCCGCACATCAACAGCTACAACGCGGCGACACTGGAATTGCTTGCTGATCTCGGCGCATGCCGCTGGGTGCTGCCGGTAGAGTTGTCGCGCGCCACGCTCATGCAGTTGCAGCAGGCCCGGCCGGCGGGGCTGGAAACGGAGGTATTCGCCTTCGGCCGTCTGCCACTGGCATTTTCGGCACGGTGTTTCACGGCCCGCGCGCACAATTTGCCCAAGGATGATTGCCAGTTACGCTGTGGCGATTACAGCGAAGGCATGGTCATGGATACCCGCGAGGGCGAGCACCTGTTCACGTTGAACGGCATTCAGGTCCAGTCGGGCGGCACCTGCAATCTGCTCGGTGCGGTGACTGAACTGCAGGCGCTGAATGTCGATATGCTGCGCGTGTCGCCGCAGGCGTCAGGCATGCGGGAGATCGTCGAATTGTTCCGCGCCGCGATGGATAGTCGTATGACGGCGCCAGAGGCGGAACAGCGCAGTGCTACCTACCTCACACAAGGCGTCTGCAACGGCTATTGGCATGGTGAGCCTGGCATGTCGTGGCATGGCGAAGCAGTGTAGGGTGTGTGTCGGCGCCGGATGAATTAAAGAATCATTGAACCGCCAAGGACGCCGAGAGCGCCAAGGAATTCATGCATGCAGATCGATCAACAAAGCTTTGCCGGATTGCTTTCGTGAGAGTAACGAATTTTCACTTGATCGGGGCTTGCGTAAATCATTGCTTTCCCGATTTGATGAATGGATTGCCGATCAAGGATATCAGATCTTTTTGACGTCCTTGGCGGTTCAAAATATAAGCGTGGTCAGGAAAGGCGCAGACCCGACAGCAGACGTTCGACGCCGCTGCGTCGCAATGCATCGCGTGTCATGCGGCCGAGTCGCTCGCCCAGTACGGCATCGAGATGGGCTTGGATATCGTAGTCCAGCGCATCGAGCAGGTTTTTCACGTGCAGGCCGGTCTCGGTATCGCCTTCGATAGCGAGGCGCCGATTAAAGAACAGGGTGTCGGGGTCTTCGCGGCGCGTCGCCAGCAGCAGAAAATCATGCAGTGTGCCGCTGATGCGTACGTCCCAGGCACGCTCGTCGCGAGCGCTTGTGGCGAGTCGCCGGAAGCTACCCTGTTCGATACGAAAGTACAGGGCGCTGCCGGTGTCGGTGAAGGCCAGGCAGATGCGCTTGCCGTTCAGTTCCGGCAGACGCCCGGCGATGTTCTGACCGCGCAGCAGATGGTTGAACAGTCTGGACAGAATCTCGACGTGTACACTGTCAGGCAGTGTGCGCATCAGCATGGCGAGAGGCCATTCGGGCAAGGCCGGCGGAAACGAGCGGACAGTCATATGACTCGTGAATAGCGCTTGTTGCCGTTGTCGGTGCGCAAGTACTTGTCGAACACCATGCAAATGTTGCGGATCAGCAGCCGGCCTTTCGGCGTAACGCTGAGCCAGCGGTCGCCGAGTGTCAGCAGGCCTTCCTTTTCCAATTGCTTGAGTTCTCTCAGTTCGCGGGCGAAGTAGTTTTCGAAGCTGATGAGAAACGCAATCTCGACCGGCTCCATAAACAGTTCGAAGTGACACATCAGGGAATTGATGATGCACTGGCGCAGCAGATCGTCCTGGGTGAGTTCGAGGCCGCGCATGATCGGCAGCGTACCCGTGTCGAGTGTCTGATAGTAATTGTCGAGATCGCGGAAATTCTGGCTGTAGGTGGGGCCGATCTTGCTGATGGCCGAGACACCCATGGCGATCAGGTCGGCATCGGCGTGGGTGGAATAGCCCTGGAAATTCCGATGCAGGCGGCCACGGCGCTGTGCCACAGCCAATTCGTCTTCGGGCTTGGCGAAATGGTCCATGCCGATGTATACATATCCGGCCTCGGTGAGCCGCATGATGGTCAATCCGAGGATGTCGAGTTTGGTATCCGGGCTCGGCAGATCGGCCTCGTCGATGCGTCGCTGTGGCTTGAAAAGAGTTGGCAGGTGGGCGTAGTTGTACACCGCGACGCGGTCTGGATTCGCGTCGATGATCTTCTTCAGAGTCTGGTTGAAGCTCATGACGGTCTGTTTCGGCAGGCCGTAGATCAGATCGATGCTGACCGATTTGAACTGCTGGGCGCGGGCCGCCGCGATGATTGCCAGGGTTTCTTCTTCGGACTGAATGCGGTTGACGGCCTTCTGCACCGCCGGGTCGAAATCCTGCACCCCCATGCTGATGCGGTTGAAACCGATCTCGCGCAGTACGGCCACGGTCTCGGCATTGATTTTGCGCGGATCGAGTTCGATGGAATACTCTCCCTGTGCGTCGTCGACCAGGTTGAATCGCTCCCGCGTGGCGCGCATCAGTCCACGCATCTGCTCGTTGCTGAGAAAGGTCGGGGTGCCGCCGCCCCAGTGCAATTGCTCGACTTTATCCCCTGAGCTGAACAGCTTGGCTTGCATGTCGAGTTCTTTGGTAAGGTATTCGAGGTAAGTGACCGCCTTGCTTTTGTCCTTGGTAATGACTTTATTGCAGCCACAATAGAAGCACAAGGTGTTGCAGAACGGGATGTGGAAATACAGGGACAGCGGCCGACGCTTGACGCCGACCTTGCGACGCTGTGACCAGGCGATATAGGCCTGCGCGTCGAAGGATTCCACGAAGCGATCGGCGCTGGGGTATGATGTGTACCGTGGTCCTGTGCGGTCGAGACGACGGATCAGATCGGCGTCGAATACCAGATTTGGCGCGTCTTGTAGAGGGTTCATCCCTTGTGCTCTAATGGACATGGTCTATTGTCAAGTACAGGCCGACGTGCTTGGGGTAGCATCAGTAGGCATAAGTTTGGTGGTTCCCGCCTTTATTTACATTGATCCTGATCAATGGAGCGACGTTCAATGGATGCCTCAAATCAACAACCCGTCAACAAGATGACAATAAGTCCCGGCGGGCTCAAGCAGGCCTGTTCGAGCTGTAGCCTGCGTGAACTGTGTCTGCCGATCGGTCTGGACGCCGGAGAGTTGGACCGCCTGGATCGCATGGTAACCCGGCGCAAGCATATGCAGCGCGGCGAGCATGTCTTCCGGGTCGGCGCGCCGTTCCAGTTCCTGTTCGCGATCCGCACCGGTTTTTTCAAGACCTATGAATTGCAGGATGACGGTCAGGAACATATCACAGGTTTCCACATGGCCGGCGAGATCATCGGTATGGATGCGATCAGTACCGATCACAACACCTGCAATGCCGTCGCGCTCGAAGACAGCGATTTGTGTGAAATCCCGTTTCCGCAACTCGAAAGCTTGTGTCGCGAAATCCCTGCATTGCAGCACCAGTTCCACAAGTTGATGAGCCGCGAGATCATCCACGACCACGGCATCATGATGCTGCTCGGCGGTATGCGTTCAGAGGAGCGGCTTGCCGCCTTTTTGCTCAATCTCTCACAGCGCTTCTCCGCACGTGGCTATTCAGCGTCCGAATTTCATCTGCGCATGACACGTGCCGAAATCGGCCATTACCTCGGCATGAAGCTGGAAACCGTCAGCCGCACCCTGACCAAGTTCCAGGAGCAGGGGCTGATTGCCGTGAACAACAAGCATGTCGAGTTGCTGGATCTGGTGCGTCTGCGTCAGTTGATGAACCGCGAAGAGTGCTCCTTATAACTTCATCGCTACGCCATTGACTG
>JBBQDK010000053.1:0-18051 GCA_038319625.1 Gammaproteobacteria bacterium | reverse complement strand
GCCGAGGCGCAGGCGGAAAATTTCCGCAAGATGCTCCTGGCCATGGTGCGCGACATCCGCGTTATCCTGGTCAAGCTTGCCGACCGCCTGCACAACATGCGCACCCTGGGTTGCATGCCCGCGGAGAAGCGCCGCCGCATTGCCCGCGAAACACTGGATATCTACGTACCGATCGCCACGCACCTGGGCATGAACGTGTTGCGCGTGGAGCTCGACGACCTGGGCTTCGCGGCGCTCTACCCGATGCGCTACCGCGTGTTGTCCGAGGCGCTGCGCAATGCGCGCGGCAATCGCAAGGAGATCCTCAACAAGATCGAGACCGCCATCAAGCACCGTTTGCGCCAGGAGGAAATGCCGGGCGAGGTGCAGAGTCGCGAGAAACATCTCTACAGTCTCTACAAGAAAATGCGCAGCAAGAACCTGTCGTTCAACGATGTGTTCGACGTCTACGCCTTTCGCGTTGTGGTCGATAACGTCGATTCCTGCTATCGCGCGCTCGGCATTATGCACAGCCTGTACAAACCGGTGCCGGGGCGTTTCAAGGATTACATCGCCATTCCCAAGGCCAATGGCTACCAATCATTGCACACGGTGCTGTTCGGTCCTTACGGTGTGCCCATCGAGGTACAGATCCGCACCGCCGATATGAACCAGGTCGCCGAATCCGGCATCGCTGCACATTGGCTGTACAAGTCCGGTGGCGATGAGGGCAACACCGGCGAACGCGCCCGTGAATGGCTGCGCGGACTGTTGGAGATGCAGAAGAACGCCGGCAATTCGCTGGAGTTCATCGAGAGCGTCAAGATCGACCTGTTCCCTGACGAGGTCTATGTGTTCACGCCCAGGGGCGAGATCCTGGAGCTGATGCGTGGTGCCACCGCCGTGGACTTCGCCTATGCCGTGCACACTGACGTCGGCAATACCTGTATCGCCGCCAAGATCGACCGGCGCCTGTCGCCGCTGCGCACACCGCTGTACAACGGCCAGACCGTTGAGGTCATCACCGCGCCCGGCGCGCATCCCAATCCTTCCTGGCTGAATTTCGTGGTGACCGGCAAGGCGCGTACCAGCATTCGCAGTTACCTGAAGAACCTCAAACGTGACGAGGCCATCAATCTCGGTCGCCGACTGCTCGACAAATCGCTGGCGGAGTTCGCGCTGTCCACCGGTGACATACCCCGCGAGCACTTCGAACTGCTGCTCAAGGAATTCAACCTCAAATCGGTCGAAGACCTGTACGATGCCATTGGCCTGGGCAATCGCATGTCGGTGCTGGTAGCGCGCCGGTTGGCACCCGGCGATGCCGTGCCGGAGAGTGTTGCGGCAATCGACGGCAAGACACCGTGCGCCTTGTCTATTAAAGGCACGGAAGGCATGGTGCTGACCTACGCCAAGTGCTGTCATCCGATCCCGGGCGACCGTATCGTCGGTTTCGTGAGCGCCGGCCGCGGCATCGTCATCCACGCCGAAGCGTGCAAGAACATCGTCGAGTACCGTCAACAGCCCGAGAAGCTGATCGACGTGCAGTGGGAGGATAAGCCCGCAGGCGAATACACCGCCGAGATCCGCGTCGAGGTCGCCAATCAGCGCGGCGTGCTGGCAACCGTCGCCGCCGCCATTGCCGAGATAGGCTGCAATATCGAGAATGTCGACATCGAAGAGCGCGACGGCCTGACCAGTTCACTGATTTTTACCATCACCGTTCATGATCGAGTGCATCTGGCGCGCCTGATGCGCCGAATCCGTTCCATCAAGCTGGTGATGCGGATCTACCGCACCAAAAACTGAGCCACGGTCCAGGTCGCTGCGGTCGACAGTGCATACGCCGGCGTGGAATGCGCTCCAGTCCAATCCATTGACAGTCAGCAAAGGCAGCCCTATGAGTAGACAGATCATCAGTACGACACACGCGCCCAAGGCCATCGGCACCTATTCGCAAGCCGTCAAGGTTGGCGCTACCGTGTATCTTTCCGGTCAGATCCCGCTCGTGCCCGAGACAATGGAGCTGGTGCAAGGCGACATGGGTGCGCAGATTCGGTGCGTGTTCGATAATCTGAAGGCTGTGGCCGAGGCCGGTGGCGGCACGCTCGGCGATGTGGTTAAGCTCAATGTGTTTCTGGTTGACCTGGGTCATTTCCCGCTTATCAATCAGGTGATGGCCGAATATTTCCAGGAGCCTTATCCGGCGCGCGCCGCCGTCGGCGTCGCGGCCCTGCCGAAGGGTGCCGCGGTGGAGATGGATGCGGTCATGGTGCTTCAGCCGTAGTCCGCAGTAGGCTGCGCTATTGCGTTCTGCATTGACCGTGCAGCAAGGAGTGGTCGATAACAACAGGGAGGTGATGGGATGGCCCTCGTGGTGAATAACTCTGTCATCAACACTCGGTACTCGGTGCTCGATTCCGCGCCGGTCACCAGCCTGCGCGGTGTCGGCGCGCGCAATGCCGAACGCCTGCACAAGCTCGGTATCCGGACCGTGCAGGATCTGCTGTTCCATTTGCCGCTGCGCTACCAGGACCGCACCCGCATCGTGCCCATCGGCGCACTGCGGCCGGGCGACGAGGCGGTGGTCGAGGGTGTGGTCGAGCTAGCCGAGGTGGTGATACGCCGCCGTCGCATGCTGCTGTGTTCCATTGCCGATGGCACCGGCGCGTTACTGCTGCGCTTTTTCTATTTCAACGCCGCGCAGCAAGCGGCACTGGTCCGCGGCGTGCGGCTGCGCTGCTTCGGTGAGGTGCGTGCCGGACCCTCCAGCCTGGAGATGATTCATCCCGAGTACCGCCGCGTCGAGGACAGCGAGGCTGCGACAGCGGATGAACACCTGACGCCGATCTATCCGACTACCGAAGGCCTGCATCAGTTGTCGCTGCGCGCGCTCACCGATCAGGCGCTGGAACGTCTGCAACACGACACGCTCAGCGAATGGCTGCCGGCACCGGTACTGCGTCAGTTCAAGCTGCCGGCCCTGGCGATGGCGTTGCGCTATGTGCACCGGCCACCGCCGGAAGCGGCACTGGCGGCGCTCGAAGCCGGCACGCATCCGGCGCAGCAGCGTCTGGCTTTCGAGGAATTGCTGGCCCATCACTTGAGTTTGCGGCGGTTGCGTGAACGCATCCGCCAACAGCCGGCGCCGGCATTGAACGTGCCCGGCGTACTGGCGCGGCAACTTGTCGCCGCGCTGCCGTTCACACTCACCGGCGCACAGCGGCGCGTACTCGATGAAATATTGCAGGACCTGCGCAGCGCCGTGCCGATGCTGCGGCTGGTACAGGGCGATGTCGGCTGCGGCAAGACCGTGGTCGCCGCACTGGCCGCGTTGCATGCGGTGGAAGCGGGTTGGCAGGTGGCGGTGATGGCACCCACCGAGTTGCTGACCGAGCAGCATTATCAGAGTTTCCGGCGCTGGCTGGAGCCGCTCGGCATCGAGGTGGCGTGGTTGGGCGGACGACTGAAAGGGCGGGCACGCACGCGCATGCTGGAGGCAATCGCCGAGGGTCGGGCCGCCGTGGCAATCGGCACGCACGCCTTGTTTCAACAGGATGTGCAGTTCCGGAAGCTCGGTCTGGTCATCATCGACGAACAGCACCGCTTCGGCGTGCATCAGCGCATGGCACTGCGCGAGAAGGGCTTGCGTGACGGACTCAGCCCGCATCAGTTGATCATGACTGCGACGCCGATCCCGCGCACCCTGGCGATGTGCGCCTATGCCGATCTCGATAATTCCAGTATCGACGAATTGCCGCCCGGTCGCACCCCGGTACAGACCGTGGTGCTGCCCGATGCACGCCGGCCTGAAGTAGTGCTGCGTGTGCGCAATGCCTGCCGCGACGGCCGGCAGGCCTATTGGGTCTGTACGCTGATCGAAGAGTCCGACACCTTGCAGGCCCAGGCCGCCGCCGATACGTTCGACATTCTCAACGCCGCATTGCCTGAGTTGCGCGTCGGTCTGGTGCACGGTCGGCTCAAGTCGGTGGAAAAGGAACAGCTCATGGCGGCGTTCAAGGCTGGCGAACTCGACCTGCTGGTGGCGACCACCGTGATCGAGGTTGGCGTGGATGTACCCAATGCCAGTCTGATGATCATCGAGAATGCCGAGCGCCTGGGACTGGCGCAGTTGCACCAGTTACGCGGCCGGGTCGGGCGTGGCAGCGCACTGAGCAGTTGCGTGCTGCTGTATCACGGCAACCTGTCCCAGGCCGCGCGCACCCGTCTGGCGGTGATGCGCGAGACCAATGACGGCTTCGAGATTGCGCGTCGCGATCTCGATCTGCGCGGGCCGGGCGAGGTGCTGGGCACACGTCAGGCCGGTCTGCTGAATCTGCATATCGCCGAACTGACCCGTGACCGTGAACTGCTGCCGGCTGTGCAACAGGCGGCCGAACTGCTCCTGGCGGAATATCCCGATCACGTTGAACCGTTGGAGCGGCGCTGGCTGGGCGACGCGGCACGCTATGGCGAGGTGTGATGAATTCATAGCTAGTAGCTGGTGCTAGTAGCCAGGAAAGGTCTCTGTGATATTGCGAATCGTGGCATAATTCACGGCGACTCAACGGTTGGATCCCGCCCGCGTGAAATCGCATCACTGTACCTCGCCATTCGCTACTAACCACTCGCTACTGGGTTCAAAAGAGCCACGCTGGTCCGAACAGCACCGGTTGCTGCGTACGCGCGTGCCGGCGGATCGTCTGGGATGGCTGCTCGATACCGAATCTCTGACGCACCGCGTGCGCCAGACCTGCGTCGGTCGTTTTCGTGTGCGCGTACTCAGTCAGGGCTGGGGCAGGCCGTCGCGTAGCGAGGCACGGGTCCTGCGCCTGCGTGCCGGCGTGCGCTGCCTAGTGCGCGAAGTGCAACTGCTGTGCGACGAGCGGCCCTGGGTGTTCGCACGCACCATCATCCCGGTGACCACACTGAGCGGCCCGCAGCGGCGACTGGCGCGCCTCGGCAGCCGGCCACTGGGTGCCGTGTTGTTTTCCGATCCGAGCATGCGGCGTGCAGCGCTGCAGATCGCCGCGATCACGGCCGGGCATGGGTTGTTCAGCCACGCCACGCGCGCACTGAAACAACGACCTGCGGAGATCTGGGGACGGCGCAGCGTATTCCGTGTCGCCGACAAGCCCCTGCTGGTGAGCGAGATATTTTTGCCGGATCTTGGGAAATGTGGTTAACCGCATTAACTATTAACCGCCAAGGACGCCAAGAGCGCAAAGAAAACTAAAATTAGGGGAACTCTGAGATTTATTGTGTTTCTCCCCTCTCCCATTCATGGGAGAGGGGTTGGGGGAGAGGGTGTCGTGGAGAGGCGTGTAATTTCCCGGGCGATTTCCCTCTCCCTGGTCCTCTCCCACAAGCGGGAGAAGGGAGTAAGCGAATAAATCAGAGTTTCATTTGTCAGGATCGCCTGGAATTGTCCAACAGTGGATTGTGAAGATAAATATACCAACAATCCGAAGCGGGCAGCAGCAATTACGCTACTGTATATTTCCTGGCGCTCTTGGCGGTTCAAAATTTCATCACTATCGAGCGCGTCGATTAGAATATTCATGCAATGAACGAGCGTCTGCACCAATATTTTCTGCTGATGCGGCTGCACAAGCCCATCGGTAGTCTGTTGTTGCTATGGCCAATGTTGTGGGCCTTGTGGATTGCGGCAGCGGGGCATCCGGATGTGCGCGTGCTGGTGGTGTTCGTGCTGGGCGTATTGCTGATGCGATCAGCGGGTTGTGTGATCAACGATTACGCCGATCGCAACTTCGATCCGCATGTGCGACGCACCCGCGATCGTCCCCTCGCCGCCGGGCGGGTGACGTCGCGCGAGGCGCTGGTGTTGTTCACGGCCCTGTGTCTGGTGTCGTTCCTGCTGGTGCTACTCATGAATCGGCTGACGATACTGCTGTCCCTGGTCGGCGTGCTGCTCGCCGTGAGCTATCCCTTCACCAAGCGTTACACACATCTTCCGCAGGTTTATCTCGGCGCCGCTTTCGGCTGGGCCGTGCCCATGGTATTCGCGGCGCAGACCGGTACCGTGCCTGCCATCGCCTGGCTGATCTTCATCGCCAATATTCTGTGGGCGACTGTCTACGACACGATGTACGCGATGGTCGATCGCGAGGATGACCTGCGCATCGGGGTGAAGTCCTCGGCGATATTGTTCGGCAGCGATGACCGTCTCATAATCGGCCTGGTGCAGGTACTGCTGCTGGCCTGTCTGATCCTGGTGGGCCTGCAGGCCGGATTGGGCCCGGTATATTTCGCGGGGCTGGCTGCGGCGACGGGCTTTGCGCTGTACCAGCAGTTTCTGATCCGGGAACGTCGGCCGGAGCGCTGTTTTCGGGCATTTCTCAACAACAACTGGTTCGGTGCCGCGGTGTTTGCAGGCATCGTGCTGGATTATCTGGTGCGTTAAAAGTACGGCCGCACCTGCGCCGCTTTCTATGCCCGGGTGCTTTTGTTAATATGCGTGAGACAAAGGCTGTCTATGTCCCGTGAAGCGGGATTTTTCCGGGTGCGCCTGCATGACTGGAGCCGCCGTCCGCTGTGACCATTGCCTTTTCCGGTAGTCAGATGTCTTCGCTATTCGAGTTTCTTCTGCCCTGGGAGTTTTCGCCGCTGGTATTGCTGTCCTGCGTGACGGCGGGGGTTCTGTATGCGCGTGGGATGCGCTTGCGTGCCGTGCCGGGCGGTGCGGTCGACGTCTGGCGGGCGGTGGGATTCTATGTCGGTCTGCTGTCCGTTTATGTGGTCATGCAAACCCACTTCGATTATCTGTCGCAGCACATGTTCTGGATACACCGCCTCCAGCATCTGATCCTGCATCATCTGGGGCCATTTCTGATCATGCTCGCCTTGCCACGGCAGACGATGCAGGCCGCCGTGCCGATGGTAATACAACAGCGCGTGCTGATTCCGCTGTTTCGGAACCGCCTGACACTGTCCGTCTACCGTTTCCTGCAGCAGCCTGTCATCGCGTCGGTGCTGTTTGCGGGACTGATCTATTTCTGGCTGACACCGTCAATACATTTCGATGTCATGCTGAGCCTGCCCCGTTATCAGCTGATGAACTGGAGCATGCTTGTCGACGGCCTGTTTTTCTGGTGGTTGATCGTGGATCCACGCTGCAAGGGTGAGGGTGGCGCGCTGAGTCATGGTGTGCGCATCGCCATGCTGTGGGCGGTTATGCTGCCTCAGATCGCGCTGGGTGCGTATATCACGCTGGCGCAAGCGTCACTCTATTCGGTGTATAGCGTCTGCGGTCGTGCCTGGCCTATCAGCCCGATGGTCGATCAACAATTGGGCGGACTGATTACCTGGATTCCGTCCAGTATGATGAGTGTCATCGGCGGGTTGGTAGTGCTGCGCATGTGGTTGCGCTACAACTCCCGACAGGTCGCGGCACTGCGGCGGGCCGAGCCGGTGCACGCCTGATGCGCGAGAGGTATTCGATGAGAGGAGGCGTGATGATCAAGGCGTTCGTATTGCTACTGTGTTTGGTGCCGGCGCTGCCGGTCATGGCGGGTGATCTGACGGCGCGTACTGCCTGGATCAGACTGTTGCCCGGCGATTTGCCGTTGGGTGGTTACTTCGAGCTGCACAATGGCGGCAAGCGCCCCGTCACTCTGACGGGTGCCAGCAGTCCGGCATTCCGGGAAATCCAGATGCACAAGAGTGTTTCCCGCAACGGCAGTGAATCCATGCAGAGAGTGACTGACATTGCGGTGTCGCCCGGCACGTCGCTACACTTCGCGCCCGGTGGCTATCATCTGATGATGTTCGACAGAACGCACTCATTGAAAGTCGGCGACGAGGTGCGCGTGAGGCTGGAATTATCCGGCGGGCAACCCGCCATGACGGTGCGCTTCGTGGTCAAGCCGGCGACGGAGCAGTGACGATGCACAAGTTGCCAACGTCACATCGGGCGGTCGCGGGGATGATCATCGGCACGGCACTTATCCTGATGGCGGCCTGTGGCAACCAGCAACAGCCCTGGGCTCTCAAGAACATCACGGGCCTGATGCCGGATCTGTCGTTCCAGCTGACGCGTGATGACGGCAAGCCGGTCACGGCCGCGGACTTTCACGGCACGGTGGCATTGCTTTATTTCGGTTATACCCATTGCCCGGATGTCTGCCCGCTGACGCTAGCCAGGCTGGCGCAGGCGCTGCAGCAGATGGGGCCGATGGCCCAACAGGTGCGCGTGTTGTTTGTGTCGGTCGACCCGGCGCGCGATACCCTGCCGTCACTGCATCGGTACGTGCAAACTTTCGGCCCGGAGTTTGTCGGGCTGCGTGGGCCGGATACGGAGTTGCGCGCGCTGACCAAACGCTATCGCGTCACCTACGGACGTGACAAGCCGGACAGCCAGGGTAAGTATCAGGTATCTCACAGCAGTGCCGTTTTTATCTTCGACAAGACCGGCAAGGTCCGCCTGTTATCGAACGGCGACGACAAGGCGGTCACGATTGCCGCCGACCTGAAGCGGCTGGCGGCTGAGTAGACAGGCTTACCGGGCGGGCTTGTCTGTGGTGCGCCAGCATTCTCCCATCGAATTTACTCGTTGCCTGTGCGCGGATTGTCCGGTGCAACTCAAGCCGGTGCGACCCGCGCCACCGCCCACACCTCGACGACCGGTACCCCGGCACGGCGCAATGCCTGAGCCAGTTCGTTGACTGTGTGTCCGGTGGTGATGACATCGTCGAGTATCGCCACATGCCGGACCGGAATGCTGCGTCGTACCTGGAAGGCGTTGCGGACGTTGGCCTTGCGCGCGGCGGCGGGTAATGTCGATTGCGCCGGTGTGGGGCGTACTCGTATGCAACTCCTGATGTCGATGGGGATGCCGAAGTGGGCCGCGATCGGGCGTGCCAGTTCCACGGCTTGATTGAAGCCGCGTTCGCGCAACCGGGTGCGGTGCAGAGGTACAGGAATGATGCGTTGCGGTGGTATTTCGATGCGCGTGGCGAGCTGTGCCGCGAGCAGTTCGCCGAGTAGGCGTGCGTGGCCGAGCTTGCCTTGGAACTTGAGCTGCTTGATCAGATGGTCGGCGGGGCTGGTGTAACGGCACAGGGTCAGGGTCCGCGCATAACGCGGCGGGCGTTGCAGGCAGCGCCCGCATACCAGCGCGGGCTGGTCGTCCGGCAAGGGCAGGCCGCAGCGCGGGCAGGCGGTGTGGTTGTAGGGAAATTCGGCGCGGCAGTCCGCGCACAGGTCGAGGCCGTTGTCGCCATGGGCGCCACACAGGATGCAGCGATGGGGGTAGAGCCACGATCGGGCACAATCAATCCATTGGTTGAACATACGGAATCCTTTCCGGTTGACACCTTCACTGGTGAGGTTACTATTTACCCCCCTTTCACCGCTGAACGCAAGCCCCGCCAGACGGGTCCTGTCATCCGAGGTTGTCATGAATCAGCTCGCCGCGACCCTGTCCGCCCCATCGGACCTGCGCCACGATTGGACCGTGGAGGAGGTTGCCGCACTCTATGATCTGCCCTTCAACGAGTTGTTGTTCCGTGCCCAGACCGTGCACCGCTGCTACTTCGCTCCTGGCGAGGTGCAGATCAGCACTCTGCTCAGCATCAAGACCGGCGCCTGTCCCGAGGATTGCGCCTATTGCCCGCAGAGTGCGCATTACGATACCGGCCTCGAAGTGGAACGCCTGCTGGATATCGAGGCCGTGCTCGGTGCCGCGCGTCAGGCCAAGGCCGCCGGTGCCAGTCGCTTCTGCATGGGTGCGGCCTGGCGCAGCCCGCGCGAAAAGGACATGCCGCAAGTGCTGGGAATGATCAGCGGTGTGAAGGCGTTGGGGCTGGAGACCTGCGTGACCCTGGGCATGCTTGACACCGGGCAGGCGCAGCGCCTCAAGCAGGCCGGCCTGGATTACTACAATCACAACATCGACACCTCGCCGGAGTTTTACGGCGAGATCATCTCCACCCGCAGCTTTCAGGACCGACTCGATACCCTGGACAACGTGCGCGCAGCCGGCATCAATGTCTGCTGCGGCGGCATCGTCGGCATGGGCGAATCGCGTCGCGACTGGGCCGCGATGCTGACCACGCTGGCCACTCTGCCTCAACATCCGGAGAGCGTGCCCATCAATCAACTGGTACAGGTCGAAGGCACGCCGCTGTACGGTACCCCGCCCACCGATCCATTCGACTTCGTGCGCACTATCGCCTGCGCCCGCATCACCATGCCGGAGTCGCGCGTGCGCTTGTCGGCCGGCCGCGACGCGATGAGCGATGAGTTGCAGGCTCTGTGCTTCCTCGCCGGCGCCAATTCCATCTTCTACGGTGAGAAGCTGCTGACCACGGACAACCCGGATCAGCATCATGACCGGCAACTGTTCGAGCGCTTGGGTTTGCAGGCGGTGTGAACATTACAACGCCTGAACCGCCAAGGACGCCAAGGACGCCAAGTTAAAAACGGGTGATATTGATGCGTTCAGGTAAATGGCAGTGTTTTGGTAGCGATTGCTCCAGTTAATGATCACAACCACTGTTGGCGTCCTTGGCGGTTCAAATATTGTTTTCACACAACGATGCCTACATCCACTGATCTTCACACCGCGCTTGAACAACTCAAGCGCGACAGTCTGTACCGAACGCGCCGCGTGGTGGAAGGTGCGCAAGGTCCCGAGATAATAGCCGACGGCCGACAGTTGCTGTCGTTCTGCAGCAACGACTATCTGGGACTCGCCAATCATCCCGAGTTGATCCGCGCCTTGCAAAGTGGTGCGCAACAGTACGGTGTGGGCAGTGGCGCGGCGCATCTGGTCAGCGGTCACAGCACGGCGCATCACGCCCTCGAAGAGGAGCTTGCCGCCTTTGTGCAACGGCCGCGTGCACTGCTGTTCTCCACTGGCTACATGGCCAATCTCGGTGTCGTGACGGCGCTGCGGGGGCGCGGTGATACCGTGTTCGAGGACCGCCTGAATCACGCCTCCCTGATCGATGCCGGCCTGCTCAGTGGTGCGCGTCTGCTGCGTTATGCGCATGGCGACGCGGGCGCGTTGGCGGCGCGACTGGCGTCATCCGACGCCCAGCGGAAACTGGTCGCCAGCGACGGCGTGTTCAGCATGGATGGCGACCTCGCACCGCTGCCGGCGCTTGTGGAGACCTGCGCGCACCACAACGCGGTGCTGATGATCGATGACGCGCATGGGCTCGGGGTGCTGGGCCGTCACGGCGCTGGCGTGTTGGAGCATTTCGGTTTGGGCATGACCGAAGTGCCGATCCTGATGGGCACCCTGGGCAAGGCCTTCGGCAGCTTCGGTGCCTTCGTCGCCGGCAGCGCCGATCTCATTGAGACGCTGATACAGCGCGCGCGCAGTTATATCTACACTACAGCTACACCGCCGGCACTGGCCGAGGCGACGCGTGCCGCGTTGCGTCTGGTGCAAAGCGAAGGCTGGCGGCGTGAACGTCTGGTCGAACTGGTGGCGCGCTTTCGTGCCGGTGCCACACAACTGGGCTTGCCGTTGACGCCATCGGTCACACCGATTCAACCCCTGATCATCGGCACTGCGGCACGTGCCGTGCAACTGAGTCAGGCCTTGCATGAACGCGGTATCCTGATCGGCGCCATCCGTCCACCCACGGTGCCGGAAGGTACGGCGCGGCTGCGCATCACGTTTTCGGCCGCGCATAGCGATGCCCAGGTTGACCGCTTGCTCGACACGCTGGCTGAAGTTCTGCGGGGCGCGATGTGATGAAAAAATATTTTTTGAACCGCCAAGGACGCCAAGGAAATCACGATAAATCAATGCAGGGCGTACAGATGCATCTATCCATACGGTTCGCCGCGCGCCGGAGTCCGAGTGCCAGGTTGAATAATTTTTTATGTTCAGAATCTCGGCGCTCTTGGCGTCCTTGGCGGTTCAAAGCAGTGCTTTATGATGCTCGGTAAGTGAGACTGGTGAAGCTCTTCACGCAGACGCAAGGCAGTGGTCCCGACGTTGTGCTGCTGCACGGCTGGGGATTGCACGGCGGTATTTGGGATGAGGTTGCGACGGCGTTGGCACCGCACCACCGTGTGACGCGCATCGATCTGCCGGGGCATGGGCACAGTGGCGCGATGGCATTGGCTGACGAGCTGCCGACAGTGGCGGAGCAACTCGCCGCTGTAGCTCCGGCACTGGCGCTCTGGATCGGTTGGTCGCTGGGCGGATTGCTGGCCTTGCAACTGGCCTTGTCGGCACCGGCGGCGGTGCGCGGGTTGGTGGTTGTGGCGGGCTCACCGCGCTTCGTGCGCGCTGCGGATTGGCCGCATGCGGTGGAGGATGCCGTGCTGCAGCAGTTCGCGTACGCGCTCGATGCAGACTACGAGGCCACTTTGGGACGCTTCCTGGCCTTGCAGGTGCGCGGCAGCGCGGATGCCGGCGCCAGCTTGCGTCGCTTGCGCGCCTGCTTACTGGAGCGGGAGGTGCCGCAACAGGCGGCACTGCGCAGCGGGCTCAGGCTGCTGCGGGAGTCGGATCTGCGTACGCGGCTCGATACCATCGCCTGTCCGACACAGTTTGTGTTCGGCACGCGCGACCTGCTCGCGCCGGCGGCGATCACGGCGGAGTTGGCGCGACTCATGCCGGCGGCGCGTTGCGCCGTGATTGATGGCGCCGGACACGCTCCGTTTGTATCGCATACTGCCCAGTTCATCGAGCTGCTCGAGACAGCGCTGCGTGAATGACGATAATCCCTATGTCTTGAATAAGGCACAGTTGCGCGCCGCTTTCGAGCGTGCCGCGCCGATCTATGACCAGGTCGCGGTATTACAGCGCGAGGTCGGCGCGCGGCTGCTGGACCGTTTGGCGCTAGTGCGCATGGTGCCGCAGGTAGTGCTCGATGTTGGTGCGGGTACCGGCAACAGCACTCAGGGATTAGCGCGACGCTACCGCAAGGCACGGGTTATCGCCCTGGACTTGGCCGTGGCGATGTTGCGGCAGGTGCGACGACGCTCTCCCTGGCTGCACAGTTGGCAACTGGTGTGCGGCGATGTCGAGCGGCTGCCGCTGGCCGATGCCAGTTGCGATCTGGTGTTTTCCAATCTGACCCTGCAGTGGTGCCAGGACCTGGACAGCGCCTTCGCTGAACTGCGCCGCGTGTTGCGACCTGGAGGGCTGTTGCTGTTCAGCACGTTGGGGCCGGACACGCTCAAGGAACTGCGCGCCAGTTGGGAGACGGCCGATGGCCACACACATGTGAATGCTTTCGTCGATATGCACGATGTCGGCGATGCCCTGCTGCGCGCCCGCTTCGCCGAGCCGGTCATGGACATGGAAACGTTGACGCTGACTTATACCGACGCACGCGGTCTGATGCGTGACCTGAAAACCCTCGGCGCTCATAACGTTACGGCCGGCCGTGCCCGCGGACTGACCGGCAAGGGTTGCCTCAAAGTTATGTTGGCGGCGTATGAGGGCTTGCGTCGCGACGATGTGTTGCCGGCGACCTATGAAGTTGTGTACGGCCATGCCTGGATACCAGAGATGCGCGGTGTCGAAGTATTGGTACCGGCGCCGCGCGCCAGACATAAATCATGAAAGGATTATTCATAACAGGCACCGATACCGATGTCGGCAAGACGGAAGTCGCGCTGGCGCTGATGGCGGCGTTGCAGGCGCGCGGGCTGCGCGTGGCAGGGATGAAGCCGGTGGCAGCGGGCGGGGTCGCGACGTCGGCAGGTCTTCGCAATGACGATGCGCTGCGGCTGCAACGCCAGTCATCGCTCCCGGCGGCGTATGAGTTGGTGAATCCCTATGTATTTACGGCGCCGATCGCGCCGCACCTCGCTGCGGCTGCGACGGGCGTGGTTATGGATATGGATCGTATCAAGTGTTGCTACGACGAATTGGCGGCGCAATCGGACGCGTTGGTGGTAGAAGGCGTGGGCGGTTGGCGAGTGCCCCTGGATGAGCGGCGCAGCATGGCGGATCTGGTAGCGCTGTTGGAACTGCCGGTAATAATGGTGGTGGGCCTGCGTCTTGGCTGTTTGAACCACGCCTTGCTGACCATGGGATCGATCACGCAGCACGGCATGCGTTTGGTCGGCTGGGTGGCGAACGGTATTGATCCCGGCTTTGCGTGCAGTACCGAAAATGTGGCCTGCCTGGAAGTGCAGCTGGCGGCGCCGCTACTGGGTGTCATCCCCTGTTACGAACACGGAATGCCCGCAGCGGCAGAGCTCGCAGCGCACTTGTCCGTCACTGCCCTGCTCAGTGACGATGTAGAGTAAAACAATCAGGTATTGATCTTTAAATTGTCCCTGACCTTGCGGTATGTCCACACAACTTGTCGCAGCGGCCAGTTGATTTCCTCTCATGAATCCTGTCGTTGGCATCCATTCTCTTGTTAAGGTCGCAGCGCGGGTCTTGCTGCGCAGGCTCAGCGGGGTGTGAAATGACCTGAATATCAACACTGACTATTCGGGATATGCCGCATTTTTTCTTGCACCGTAACGGAACATACGCTAGCATCCGCGACCAATTAAGAGTTGATCCAGATCAAGGCTTCAGGCCTGCCGAGAAGATCAGTGGTAGCCGCTCAGCACGACACAGACACTCCGAATTGTCGGTTTGTGATTCGGCCCAACCGCTCCCTTTCCTGGAAGGGAACAAAGCTGTTCTTTGCCGGCATATGTGCAGTCTCGTTCTGTATAGCCACCGGGTTTGCCCTGATCGGAGCGTGGTTGATTCTGCCCTTCGCGGGTTTTGAAATGGGCGTACTGGGGGTATGCCTTTACTTGGCTGCACGCCGTAGCGCAGCGTGCGAAGTGGTTTCCATCCATGATGATATTGTCGAAATTCAAAAGGGGCGTCACGCACCAGTCCAGGTCTGCCGCTTTCAGCGCACTTGGGCCCACGTGAACATGTGGCGACCGGCCAGCGGTTGGTTGCCGAGCCGTCTCACCATCCGTTCGCACGGTCGGGAGGTAGAGATCGGTGCGGATCTGAACGAGGACGAGCGGGAATCGCTGGCCAGGGAATTGCGTCGGGTCATCAGCTGGAGCGGCGCTGCGCCGTTTACCGTGTAGACCCTGACGCGCCAGAAGAATACGACAACCTAATAATTTATCCAGGAGAAGAACTGGCATGTTGGTGAGAAAGCGCAATCCTATGTTGTCTGCGTTGGTGGGGGGAGGACTGTTGCTGTCGACGGGCCGATCTTTTGCCGATTACGGCCTAAACATGACACAGGGCGTCACGCCCATCAGCCACCAGGTTTACGATCTGCACATGCTGATCTTCTGGATCTGCGTCGCCATCGGTGCCGTGGTGTTCGGCGCGATGTTCTTCTCGATCATCAGGCACCGCAAGTCGCAGGGCGCGGTGGCGGCCCAGTTCCACGAGAGCACCACTGTTGAGATCATCTGGACCATCATCCCCTTTATCATCCTGATCGCCATGGCCATTCCGGCGACCAAGACGCTGATCGCCATGGAGGACGCCCGCGATGCGGATCTGACCATCAAGGTCACCGGCTACCAGTGGAAGTGGCGGTATGACTACATGGGCGGCAAGGATTACGAGGACAGCAAATTCGGTTTCTTCAGTGTGCTGTCCACGCCGCGTGATCAGATCACTAACAAAGCGCCCAAGGACGAGAACTACCTGCTGGAAGTCGACCGTCCCCTGGTCGTCCCAATCGGCAAGAAGATCCGCTTTCTCACCACCGGCAATGACGTGATCCACTCCTGGTGGGTGCCGGCATTTTCGATCAAGTCCGATGCCATTCCGGGTTTCATCAACCAGAGCTGGGCCAAGATCGACAAGCCCGGTATCTACCGCGGTCAGTGCGCCGAGTTGTGCGGCCAGGACCACGGCTTCATGCCGATCGTCGTCGAGGCCAAGACCGAGAAAGACTACAAGAGCTGGGTTCAGGAGCAGAAGGCCGCCGCACTGGCCGCTGCCGAAGATCCCAACAAGGTCTGGACCAAGGATGAGTTGATCACCAAGGGCCAAGAGGTCTTTACCGCAAACTGCGCGGCCTGCCATCAGCCAACCGGTGAAGGTATTCCCGGAACTTTCCCGCCGCTGGTGGCGGGTAAGACGTTCTCGGCACCGCCTGACATGTTGAAGCATCTGGAGGAAAAGGGCTTCCTGCAGGACGGCAAGATCGTCATGGGTCCTGTCAAGCACCATCAGGACATCGTTCTACACGGTATCCCGGGGACAGCGATGCAAGCCTTCGGTTCGCAGCTGAGCGACTCCGAGATTGCCGCAGTGATTACCTACGAGCGTAACAGCTGGGGTAACGACACCGGCGACATCGTCCAACCGTCACAAGTCAAAGCCGCACGTTAAGCGCATTGCGAGGAAAACCAATGAGCACTGCAATCACACACGACGAACATCATGAGCACCAGCCGAGCGGCATCATGCGCTGGATCACTACCACCAACCACAAGGACATCGGCACGCTGTACTTGTGTTTCTCGCTGCTGATGTTCTTTATCGGCGGCACCATGGCCATGGTGATACGCGCTGAGTTGTTCGAGCCCGGCCTGCAGATCGTTCAGCCGGCCTTTTTCAACCAGATGACCACCATGCACGCCCTGGTCATGATCTTCGGCGCGGTCATGCCGGGCTTCGTCGGCCTGGCTAACTGGCTCATCCCGATGATGATCGGCGCGCCTGACATGGCCCTGCCGCGCATGAACAACTGGAGTTTCTGGATTCTCCCGTTCGCCTTTTTGATGCTGCTCTCGACCCTGTTCATGGACGGTGGCGGACCGGCCGGCGGCTGGACTCTGTACCCGCCGCTATCTCTGCAGACCGGCAAGGCCTTCCCGTTCGTGATCTTCGCCATCCACATGATGGGCATTTCCTCGATCATGGGCGCGATCAACGTGGTCGTCACCATCCTCAACATGCGCGCGCCCACCATGACCCTGATGAAGATGCCGCTGTTCGTCTGGACCTGGCTGATCACCGCCTACCTGCTGATCGCCGTGATGCCGGTGCTGGCCGGTGCGGTGACCATGCTGCTCACCGACAAGTTCTTCGGCACCTCCTTCTTCAATGCCGCGGGCGGCGGTGACCCGGTGTTGTTCCAGCACATCTTCTGGTTCTTCGGTCATCCCGAGGTGTACATCATGATTCTGCCGGCGTTCGGCATCATCTCGCAGATCATCCCGACCTTCGCCCGCAAGCCACTGTTCGGCTACAGCTCGATGGTCTACGCCACGGCCTCGATAGCCTTCCTGTCATTTATCGTCTGGGGCCACCACATGTTCACGGTGGGCATGCCGGTGACGGCGGAACTGTTCTTCATGTATGCCACCATGCTGATCGCGGTGCCGACCGGTGTGAAGGTGTTCAACTGGGTGTCGACGATGTGGAAGGGTTCGATGACCTTCGAGACCCCGATGCTGTTCGCGGTGGCCTTCGTGGTGTTGTTCACCATCGGCGGTTTTTCGGGCCTGATGCTGGCCATCACGCCGGCCGACTTCCAGTACCAGGACACCTATTTCGTGGTGGCCCATTTCCATTACGTGCTGGTGACCGGCGCGGTATTCGCCATCATGGCCGCCGTGTATTACTGGTTGCCGAAGTGGACCGGACACATGTATGACGAGACGCTCGGCAAGTGGCATTTCTGGCTGTCGACCATTTTCGTCAACGTGCTGTTCTTCCCGCAGCACTTCCTGGGTTTGGCCGGCATGCCGCGCCGTATTCCGGATTACTCGGTACAGTTCGCCGGCTTCAACATGATCTCCAGTATCGGTGGCTTCGCCTTCGGTTTGTCGCAGTTGCTGTTCCTGTACATCGTGATCAAGACCATCCGTGGCGGCGTCAAGGCCACCAATCAGGTCTGGGAAGGTGCACACGGTCTGGAATGGACACTGAGTTCGCCGCCGCCGTATCACAGCTTCACGACGGCGCCCGAGGTCAAGTAACAAGGCATGGCGGCGCGCAAGCGCCGCCATCAGATGGCAAACATGGCACCGAACAAGAAAACCGAGCGTGACAATATCCGGCTGGCGATCCTGCTCGGCTTGATCGCGCTCGGCATCCTGGTGGCCTTCATATGGACTCACGTCTCATGAAAGTTTCCACGC
>JBBQDK010000052.1:0-18426 GCA_038319625.1 Gammaproteobacteria bacterium | reverse complement strand
AACGGGGCAAGTCAATGAAGCCCATGAAACACAGCATCTTTTGGAGTATGCTTTGGCACCCACAGAGCAGCCCAATCAGATCACAGGGCAAGCATTCATGAGCACCATACCCGATCTCACCGAATCCGAATTGAGCGTTGTCCGCGCGGTGCTACAAGAACGCTATCCCATTCCGCCCGAGAGCCGAGTATCGGCGACGGCTAACGGGTAGGAAAACTGATCACCACTGTCATTCTCGCGTACACAGGAATCCAAGAGGCCGATAGCTACCCTGGATTACCGCATATAATCGGAATGACTAAATTGATGATATTTTGAATTAGCTTCGGAGATTTGTTCAGATGGCCAAGAAAAACGCTTTTTACGCACAGTCCGGCGGCGTCACCGCCGTCATCAACGCCTCGGCCTGTGGTGTCATCGAGACCGCCCGCAAGCACAAGGACAAAATCGGCAATGTCTACGCCGGCCGCAACGGTATCATCGGCGCGCTCACCGAGGAACTGATCGATACCGGCAAGGAATCCGCCAAAGCCATTGCTGCATTGCGTCACACACCCTCCGGTGCCTTCGGCTCCTGCCGTTTCAAACTGAAAAGTCTGGAACAGAACAAGGCCGAGTACGAACGCCTGATCGAGGTCTTCAAGGCCCACAATATCGGTTACTTCTTCTACAACGGCGGCGGCGACTCCGCCGACACCTGCCTGAAGGTTTCGCAGATCTCCGACACCCTGGGCTTCCCGATCCAGGCCATCCACGTGCCCAAGACCGTGGACAATGACCTGCCAATCACCGACAACTGCCCCGGCTTCGGTTCGGTGGCCAAGTACATCGCCGTCTCGACGCGCGAGGCGACCTTCGATGTCGCGTCCATGTGCAAGACCTCCACCAAGGTGTTCGTGCTGGAAGTGATGGGCCGTCACGCGGGCTGGATTGCCGCCGCCGGTGGTCTGGCCACGGACAAGGAAACGGATCTGCCGATCGTGATCCTGTTCCCGGAAGTCGCCTTCGACCAGGCCAAGTTCCTCGCCAAGGTCGACAAGATGGTGAAGCAGTACGGCTATTGCTCTGTGGTGGTGTCGGAAGGCGTGCACACTGCCGACGGCAAATTTCTCGCCGATCAGGGTCTGCGCGATGCCTTCGGCCATGCGCAACTGGGCGGTGTCGCGCCGGTCGTCGCCAACATGATTCGTGAAGGCTTGGGTCTCAAGTATCACTGGGCTGTCGCGGACTATCTGCAGCGCGCCGCGCGCCACATTGCCTCCAAGTCCGACGTCGAGCAGGCCTACGCGCTTGGTAAATCCGCCGTGGAACTGGCATTGAAGGGTAAGAACTCCGTGATGCCGACCGTGGTACGTGTCTCCAGCAAGCCCTACAAGTGGAAAATCGGTGTCGCCGATCTGGCCGATGTCGCCAATGTCGAAAAGATGATGCCCAAGAACTTCATCACCAAGGACGGCTTCGGCATCACCGATGCCTGCCGCACCTACCTGCAGCCGCTGATCCAGGGTGAAGACTATCCGCCCTACAAGAACGGCATGCCGCAGTATATACAGCTCAAGAATGTGGCTGTCGCGAAAAAGCTCAAGACCAAGTACGTATTGAAGAAGTAATCTGTGAATAAGTATCGGGCAGCGTGTGGCGAGGAGAAAAGTTTTCACCGCTCGTTACACGCTACTGAATTTGATACAGGTCAAACGATGACGCAGGATAAAGCCCGAGAATTGCTCGCCGCGCAACTCAGAATGGGTGGCAGCTATAACCGCAATTCAGCCCAGCTGATCCTGAATAGAAGCGGCGCGCGAACACTGCTATACCGCCGCCGATCAGTTGATACGCGCGCTGGATTTGCAACCCACATTCGGTTCCGAACCGGATACGACTCTCTAGATTTGATTTGTTCACTTAAATAACATCCACGACGGAGAACTTCCCATGCCCACTGCACTACTGCTCGCTCTCGGATGCGCCATTCTGGCACTGATATACGGCGGTGTTTCGGTCCAATGGATTCTCGCCAAGCCTACCGGGAACGACCGCATGCGGGAGATCGCTGCGGCCGTACAGGAAGGTGCACAGGCCTATCTGAAGCGCCAATACACCACTATCGGCATGGTCGGCATCGTGCTGTTTCTCGCTATCGGGCTCTCCGAGATCGGCTGGCCGACGGCCATCGGCTTTGGTATCGGCGCCATACTGTCGGGCCTGGCCGGATTCATCGGCATGAATATCTCGGTCCGCTCCAACATCCGCACCGCCGAAGCGGCGCGTAACGGCCTCAACGCCGCGCTCGCCGTAGCCTTCCGCGGCGGCGCCATCACCGGCATGCTGGTCGTCGGTCTGGGCCTGCTCGGTGTAGCCGGCTATTACGCCTATCTCGCCGGCAGTGCGGCCGAGGGCGCGCTGACCGTCGACATCATCAAGCCGCTGGTCGGCCTGGGCTTCGGCGGGTCGCTGATCTCGATCTTTGCCCGACTCGGCGGCGGCATCTTCACCAAGGGTGCCGACGTCGGCGCCGATCTGGTGGGCAAGGTCGAAGCCGGCATCCCCGAGGATGACCCGCGCAACCCGGCGGTGATCGCCGACAACGTCGGCGACAATGTCGGCGACTGCGCCGGCATGGCCGCTGACCTGTTCGAGACCTACGCGGTTACGCTGATCGCCACCATGCTGCTCGGCACGCTGATTCTCAAAGACGCCGGCGTCAATGCCGTACTCTATCCACTGGCCCTGGGCGGCGTCTCCATCATCGCCTCGATCATCGGTACCTTCTTCGTCAAGGCCCGCCCGGGCGGCAAGATCATGAACGCGCTGTACCGCGGTCTGATGGTGGCCGGCGTAATTGCCGCCATCGCCTTCTATCCGGTCACGCAGTGGCTGATGGCGGGCGGTGAACACAGCGTCATGTCGCTGTACGGCGCGGCACTGATCGGTCTGGCGCTGACCGCCGCGATGGTGGTCATCACCGAGTACTACACCGCCACCGAATACGGTCCGGTACAGCACATCGCCGAGGCCTCGACTACCGGACACGGCACCAATGTCATCGCCGGTCTGGGTGTCTCCATGAAATCCACCGCCGCACCGGTACTCGCCGTCTGCGCCAGTATCTGGGGCGCGCATGAACTGGCCGGCCTGTACGGCATCGCCGTCGCAGCCACCTCCATGCTGTCCATGACCGGCATCATCGTCGCGCTCGATGCCTACGGCCCGATCACCGACAACGCCGGCGGCATCGCCGAGATGGCCGATCTGCCCAGCGAGATCCGCGACATCACCGATCCGCTCGATGCGGTGGGCAACACCACCAAGGCGGTCACCAAGGGCTACGCCATCGGTTCGGCTGGTCTGGCCGCGTTGGTGCTGTTCGCTGACTATACGTACGAACTCAAGACCCACGGCTTCAACGTGAGTTTCGATCTGTCCGATCACATGGTCATCATCGGCCTGTTCATCGGCGGCATGATCCCCTACCTGTTCGGCGCCATGGGCATGGAGGCGGTGGGTCGCGCCGCCGGTTCCGTGGTGATCGAGGTGCGACGCCAGTTCAAAGAAATCCCCGGCATCATGGCCGGCACCGCCAAGCCCGATTACTCCAAGGCGGTCGACATGCTGACCAAGGCGGCTATCAAGGAAATGATGATTCCGTCGCTGCTGCCGGTGCTGGTGCCGGTAATCGTTGGCTTGGTACTAGGTCCGGTCGCACTCGGCGGCGTGCTGCTCGGTACCATCGTTACCGGTATCTTCGTCGCCATTTCCATGACCACCGGCGGCGGCGCCTGGGACAACGCCAAGAAATACATCGAGGATAATCATTTCGGCGGCAAGGGCTCCGAAGCCCACAAGGCGGCAGTCACCGGCGACACCGTCGGCGATCCCTACAAAGACACCGCGGGACCTGCCATCAATCCGTTGATCAAGATTATCAACATCGTCGCGCTGCTGATCGTACCGCTGCTGCCGCACATCGCGGGCTGACACCGTCGCTGCTGTCGCCTGGGCGGAGCTCCTTCCACTCAGGTTACTTCAAGACTGCTCCACCTTTCCCAGGGCCGGTATGCTACCGGCCCTGTTCATTTGCAAGCACTGCACCCATCGAACCTGGACTGCGCCAATTCCAGCAAGGATGTCCCCAACGACCTCAACATCATCATCATCGAGTTCCTTTCGCACTGCGATCCGTTGAAGTACGAGGTGGATAAGTGACCCGGCGCGATGTTCGAGGACCGCTTCATGATCACAGCTCTGAGAATGTCTGGATACAGAATGGCCGCCACAGAGACACGGAGGACGCGGAGCTGGTGAAAGAATAGTTTTTTCACTGCTGGCTATCTCCTGCGCCATTGCCGCAGGAATTTGTTGTTATACGACCCCTCGCAGTTCACAACGTGAAATAAAAGGTTGCGCCCTGCCCCGGTTTACCTTCGGCCCAGACATTGCCGTCATGCCGTTGGATGACCCGACGCACAGTGGCCAGACCGATGCCCGTGCCCTCGAAGTCGGCAGCCGCATGCAGGCGTTCGAAGGCACCGAACAGTTTTCCAGCATGTGCCATGTCGAATCCCGCGCCATTGTCGCGCACGAAATAGACCGGTTTCCCTTCCTGCTGCGTAATCCCGAATTCAATATACGGGTGCGCCTGCTTGCGGGTGAACTTCCAGGCATTGCCGAGCAGATTCTCCAGGACGATCTGCAGCAGGCGCGCGTCACCTTCGGCAGTGAGGCCAGGGCTGATGTCCACTGCCACGGACCGCTCGGGCGTGCGTATCCGGAGAGTCTGAGTCACCGTGACTGCCAAGGCGCTGAGGTCAACTGTGCCGCGGAGCATCGCACTGCGTGAGACGCGCGACAGCGCCAACAGGTCATCAATCAGCTCACTCATGCGCGCTGCGCCGTTGCGCACGCGCCGCAGATAATCGCGTCCCTGTTCATCCAGCACTGCGCCGTAGTCCTCGACCAGGGCCTGACTGAAGCCTTCAATACTGCGCAATGGCGCGCGCAGGTCGTGTGACACTGAATAAGAGAATGCCTCCAGTTCGGCATTGCTGTTGACTAATTGCGCTGTGCGCTCGGCGACGCGCTGCTCCAGCGATTGCAGCAAGCGCAGATTGCGCAAGGCCAGCACAACTCTTTGTCCGTACAAAGTCAGTAGTTCCGTCTCCACCGCATCGAAGGGTCGTGCCTTGCGGAAGGCCGACAGCCCGCCGATCACCCTCTCTTCCATGATCAAAGGGACAATCAGTGCACTCTTGGCATCCAGAGCCCGCGCCAGTTCGGGCAGCGCGCGCGAGTCATTGAACAGATCCGGCACATTCAGCGGCTGTCCGTGCGCCGCTACCCAGCCGCACAGTCCGCCGGCGTGCAACGGTAGAGATTTACCCGCCAACAGGGTCGCGCGCGCCCCCGTGGCGCCACGGTAGGTAATGCTGGTTTCGTCATCGTCCAGGCAGGGCATCGCGCCCAGATCGGCACTAACCAGATCGACGATGCCGACACTGGCCTTATGGTAAAAGTCCTCCTCGGTGGTGACATCGAGCAGTCGCCGCACCAAGGGGCCCAGTTTGAGCATGCCTTTTTCCTTGCGATTCCGATCCGTTATATCCGTGGAGATACCGCAGACTGCATAAACATTTCCCGCCTCATCACGCAAGGGCACTTTTACCGAAATGTAATCGTGCTCCTCGCCCAGATGTACAGTGCTTTCCTCATACACCATCGGATGGGATGACCCGGCAACCTCCAGATCATTGGCACGGATATGATCTGCAATTATCGCGGGAAACAGATCATGGTAAGTCTTGCCGATGAATTCCGTTTTGGGTAATCCCGTGACACGTTCGAACTGTTGATTGACCAGCAGGAAGCGTCCCTCCAGATCTTTGACAAAAATCACCGCACCGGTGTTATCCATAATGGCGGCGAGTTGTTGTTCGCTGGCGCGCAGCGCCGTCTCGGCTGCCACATGACCGGTAATATCGAAAGCAGTTGCCACGCCGGCCGGCTGACCCTCATAGACAATCATGCCGGCACTGATTTCGACCCAGCATTCAGCACCGCTCTTGGTGAGTATCCTGATCTGGTAACGCTGCGGTATATCATTTCCGGCCAAGCGCTCGCGCAGGCGTGCGGCGATCATTTCCCGGTATTCTGGGTGCACCAGATCGGCGAGACTTTTTTGTAGCAGTTCGTCATACGTGTAGCCGCTGACACGCTCCGCCGCCGCATTGACGTAGAGAAAATTTTCGCGGTACACCAGGATCGCGGCATTGGTGGATTCCGCCAGCGCACGGAATTTCCGCTCATTCTCCTGCAAGGCCTGCTCTGTTTTGCGGCGCGCGCTGTCGTCATGCACGACCAGAACCATCCCCAGCGATCTTCCGCTCGCATCATTGATTGGACTGGCGCTGAAATGTACCGGCAGCCGGATGCCATTGCGCAGTTCTACCATGACGTCATTGTCGCAACGACAGGTTTCGCCCGAGCTCAATACGTGCCCGAGGATATCGCTGCGTGCAAGCCCGGCGTGACTATCCGTGAAGGTGGCAATGCTGTCGATCGGTTGACCCGCCACATCGGCAAGCCACACGCGCAACAACCGTTCGGCGGCGGGATTCAGGGAACTGATCTGCTGCTGCGGATCGAGCGTTATCACAGCATCGCAAATGCTCATCAGCGTCGCCGAGGTCCAGGCCGCCAATTGTAGTTGCCGGGTGACCGCGGCACGGTGCAGGATTAGACGCAGTACCGCGTGCAACTCGCGCTGATGGCACGGCTTGACGATGTAACCGAACGGCTCACTGAGCTTGGTCTGCTCGATGTGGGCATCGTCGGGGTAGGCGGTGAGGAACACGATTGGTATGGCGTAGCGCTGGTGAATCAGCTCGGCCGCGGTAATGCCGTCCATGGGACCTGCCAAAACGATATCCATGAGCACCAGATCGGGTTGCAGTTCACCCGCCATGGCCACTGCCGTGGCCCCCGTGTCGCTGGTACCGACAACCACATAGCCCAGAGTCTCCAGCTGCAAGCTAATCGCCTCGGCAACCAGTGGCTCGTCATCAACTACCAGTATGCGTTCACGTGCCATCTGGAGCAGTCCTTTTGCATGAATCGGCATGTTTCGGTCGAGTCGTTTGCAACTCCGCGAAGCACATTTACGCCGTATATTCTCAGCCCGGAGTATTGTGTTCGACCCAGCGCTCCCCCTGTGCCAGGATTTCTTTCTTCCAGAAAGGTGCACGTGATTTAAGTTCTTCCACCAAGTACTGGCAGGCCGCGAAGGCCGTTGCTCGATGTGCTGACCAGACGGCAGCCAGCACGATGGGATCACCCGGCTGCAGCACACCGACCCGATGCAGGATCATGAAATGCAGTATAGACCAGCGCTTGCCGGCCTCTTCGGCAATGGTGTGCAAGTATTTTTCAGTCATCCCGGGGTAGTGCTCCAGGCGCATGGCGCGCACGCTGTTGCCCTCGTTGGCATCACGCAGCGTACCGATGAAACTGGAACAAGCCCCGAAGGTACCGCGTTCGGCAGCGATCGAGTCCTGCTGGCGGCGCACTTCCTCCCAGGGGTCGAAAGGGTAATCGAGAACCTCGATACGCATATCAGCCTCCGGTGACCGGTGGAAAGAACGCCACTTCGTCGCCATCGTGAACCTGTTGGTCGGGCGTGGTATATTCATGATTCAGCGCCGCCAGCACATTCGCCGGCAGCCCGTCGCTCCCCGACACGGCGCTCCACAAAGCCCCGATGGTCAGCCCCTCGCTAGCTTCGAATTCCAGCGCTTCGTGTCCCAGACGCTCGCGCAGGCTGGCGAAGAATTTTACGTGGATGGACATGGCGTTTGTATCCTGGGTGCGGGCGCTGCAGGCGGTGCGTGATATAGGATAGAATCATACACCTCCGAATCCGGTATGCACTCATGAGCAAGCTGACCCATTTCAATGACGCCGGTGCCGCGCACATGGTCGATGTCGGTGACAAGCCCGCGACTCGGCGTCGCGCCGTGGCCGAAGGCCGTATCGTGATGCAACCCAAGACACTCGCCCTGATCCGACTGGTCGGCCACAAAAAAGGCGATGTACTCGGCATCGCCCGCATTGCCGGCATCATGGCAGCGAAGAAGACTGCCGAGCTGATTCCCCTGTGTCACCCCCTGACGCTCAGTCACATCGACATCGCGCTGGAGCCGGTCGACGCGGAACACAGTGTACTGTGCCGCGCCACCGCGGAAACCACCGGCCCGACCGGCGTGGAAATGGAGGCGCTGACCGCGGTGCAGATCGCCCTGCTGACCATCTATGACATGTGCAAGGCGGTGGACCGCGGTATGACGATCGAAGGCGTGCGACTGCTTGCCAAAGCGGGCGGCAAATCGGGGAATTTCACTGCGGAGAGCTAGTCCCGCCGGATTCGGCACACTCAAGATTTCCCCATATCCTCCGCTAAGATAGACCACACACCGCTGCCACGCTCGCTGAGTCGGCAGAATGGTCGTAGTGCATTGTTAGGGAGCAGGTATGCATCAGTTCGATTTCATCGTCATCGGCAGCGGCCCGGCGGGCCAGCGCGCTGCCATCCAGGCCGCCAAGCTCGGCAAGAGCACCGCAGTCATCGAACGCCAGACACAGGTCGGCGGAGTCTCGGTGCACTCCGGTACCATCCCCAGTAAGACGCTGCGCAATGCCGTGCTCTATCTTACTGGCTGGGATCAGCGCGGTCTGTACGGCCAAAGTTACCGCCTCAAGAAGAACATCACCATCGATGACCTGATGCAACGCGTGCAGGTCACCCTGCAGCATGAAACCGAGGTTATCGAGAATCAGCTGTACCGCAATTTGGTGACGGTAGTGCCCGGCACCGCAAGCTTCGTCAACGCACATACCTTGCGCGTGGAACGTCCCAATGGCGATGTCGAGGACTTCACCGCCGACAAGATTCTGATCGCCGTCGGTAGCCGCCCGATCCGCCCCGAGGGTGTGCCCTTCGACGATGACGCCATCCTCGACAGCGACGGCATACTGAAACTGAAGCGCCTGCCGCGCTCCATGATCGTGGTTGGCGCCGGCGTGATCGGCGTCGAGTACGCATCCATTTTCAGTACCATGGATGTCAAAGTCACGCTCATGGACGGGCGCGCCGATGTACTGAACTTCCTCGACAAGGAAGTCGTCGACGAACTGATTCATCACATGCGCGACAACGGCGTGGTGTTGCGTACCGGCGAGAAAGTGGCAGGCGTGGAGCGTGCCGAGAACGGCCAGGTAATCACTCTGCTGGAAAGCGGCAAGCGCATGCGCACCGACCTGATCATGTTCGCCGCCGGCCGTGTCGGCTGCACCTACTCACTCAATCTGGAGGCCGCCGGCATCGAGACCGACGAGCGCCGCCGCCTCAACGTCAACGAATACTTCCAGACCAATGTGCCGCACATCTACGCCGCGGGCGATGTCATCGGCTTTCCCAGCCTTGCATCGACATCAATGGAGCAGGGTCGCCTGGCCGCCTGCCATGCCTTCAACCACGGCCATTGCACCAGCCGCACCAATTTCCCGTTCGGCATCTACTCGGTACCCGAGATCAGCATGATCGGCATGACCGAGCAGGAGTTGACTGCCAAGAGGATTCCCTACGAAATCGGCGTGGCGCGGTTGCGCGAGACTGCCCGCGGCCAGATCATGGGGTTGTCCGAAGGCCTATTGAAGATGCTGTTCAGCCTCGAGGACCGGCGCCTGCTCGGCGTACACATACTCGGCGAGGGTGCGACCGAATTGATCCACATCGGTCAGGCGGTGCTGGTGCTGGGAGGAACGCTGGAATATTTTCTGGAGAATGTTTTCAATTACCCAACCCTGGCTGAGGCCTACAAAGTCGCGGCGTTGGATGCGATGAATCGTATGTCGGTCTGACAATCCTGCACGCTGCGCCGCGCAGGTGCGTTCCTACAGGTCCCATCCCGAAGTTTTGATCCACGGCAAGAGCGCTTCGGCCGCCATGGCCCTGGCGATATGCCAGCCCTGTGCCGCATCGCAACGCAAGGCCTTCAGCAAGGACCAGCTCTGTGCGCTCTCTACGCCTTCCGCCACCACTGTGAAATTCAGATTGTGCGCCAGCTCGATAGTGGAATGCACAATCATGGTGTCGTCGTCGCTCTCCGCCATGTTGATGACGAATGACTTGTCGATCTTGATCTTGTTCAGAGGCAAACGTTTCAGATAGGCGAGTGAGGAATAGCCGGTGCCGAAATCGTCGACAGCGATACTCACGCCGGTCGTGGCCAGTCGCGTCAGCACTTCTACCGCCCGCTCCGGCTCGGTCATCATGGCGCTCTCGGTAACTTCCACCTGCAAGTGTCCGGCGGCGCCCGCGGAACCGCGCAACTGCTCGATCAGCCATTCAGCAATTAGAACATCGTGCAGGCTGCCAACCGAAAGATTGACCGACATGTCCAGCTCGATGCCCTGTCGCGCCCAGTCCTGACGGTTGCGCAAGGCCGCCTGCACCACCCAGCGGTCCAGCGCACGAATCAGACCGGTGTGCTCGGCAAGCGGCACGAAATGATCCGGCGCCAGCAGACCGCGTGTCGGATGATTCCAGCGCACCAGGGCTTCGACCCCGGTCAGGCGCCGCGTGGCGATGTCTATGATGGGCTGATAGTGCAGCACCAGTTCGTTCTGGCTGATGGCGCGGCGTAACTCGCCCAGCAGGCCCAGACGCTCAGGGCTGTGCTGATCCTGCCCCGGTTCGTAGAAAGCGAAGCCGCTGTTCAGGCGCTTGGCCTGATACATGGCGACATCGGCATGCTGTATCAGCGTACCCGCATCAACACCGTGTTCCGGAGACAACGCAATGCCGATTGTCACGCCAAGCATAAACGACTGCACCGGCTCGTCATTGCCCATGTCGATCTCGAAGGGCTGCTCCATGGCCGCAAGGATAGTGCGTGCCGACTGCTGTGCCAGTTCTGCGTCGGCCTGTTGCAACACGACAGCGAATTCATCGCCGCCCTCGCGCGCCACCAACACCGAATACCCGACCAATTGCTGCAGGCGCGTGGCCATCTGTATCAGCAATATATCGCCGACATCATGGCCGAGCGTGTTATTGATGTCCTTGAAACGGTCCAGGTCCAGCGTTATCAGGCCCACCCGCTCCCCGGCGTGCCGCGCTTCGCGGATGGCATGATTGAGTTGATCCTGGAGCAATTGCCGGTTCGGCAGGCCGGTCAGACTGTCGTGGGTCGCCTGATAGTGCAACGCCAATTGCTGGGCATGCGACTGACTGATATCGCGTGCCACTACAATCACCATATCACCGGCCGTCACATTGACACGACTGACGCTCATCTCCACCCAGAGGGCACGTTCCAGCCCGGGGTGTATGTGACACTCGAAACGCTGCGGCTCGCCTTGCAGCGCGGCGGCGAACGCCTCGTTGAACCGCTGTTCGCTGTTCTCGTCGCGGAAGAAATCCGTCAATGGCAGGCGGTGATTATGTCGCGTCAGTTCCGCCTCGGTGGCACCGAGCCAGTCTTGCGTTGTGCGATTGCAGATCAGGAATTTCTTTTCGTCACAGAGCACAAAAATAGCGTCATTGGCGCTGTCGAAGTAGGCGCGCAACAAATCCAGGTAGAACCTGCTGTCGTCATCCGGCGTAGTATCGTCCATTGCTCTCCGGTCCCGGCTCGGGAAATTTGTGCAGCTCGACTCTAGGTGAACTTGCGCGTACTTGCCCGATACGCCACCCGTCCATGGAAGACTGCTTCGTACCCATAACCGTATCCTACGCGATAACCATCCGCAGCGTTATGGAGGCTCGATCCCTGTCGTCCCGAGTCCGGGCCCTGGGCCGGCATTTGCCACAGATTACCGCTCACGCCGCCCCTGCCGCCAGCAGCACACGGTTACGGCCCGCGTGCTTGGCCTGATACAGCGCCTGGTCGGCGGCCTGGTAAAGTGCCGCCGTATTGTCGCCGTTTTCCCGTGTGGCAATGCCACAACTGAATGTGACAGTGAACTCGCGTCCATCATAGTAGTGCCTGATCCGCGAAAAACTGCTGCATATTCCATCGAGCACGCTCAACGCGGTCGCCGCACTGGTATCTGTCAACACCACTGCGAATTCCTCGCCGCCAATGCGGCCGATGACATCACTTTTGCGCAGTCGTTGTTGCAGCATGCGCGCCAGACTCTTGAGAACACGGTCGCCGGCGGCATGGCCAAAGGTGTCATTGATCGTCTTGAAGTAATCCAGATCGATCATTCCATAGGCCATTTGAGTTCCCTGACGACACGCGCGGACGAATTCCCTTTGCAGATAGTCCTTGGTGGTGCTGTGGTTCACCAAGCCCGTCAGACTGTCGTGGATCATGTAGGCTCGCAGCACCCGCGCCCGTTGGGCACGACTTCTGACCGATGCAACCAGCTGGTCCGGCAGGATCGGTTTGAAAAGGAAATCATCGGCACCCAGGCGCATGGCCTGCATGCGCAGGGCATCGTCATCCTCAGTAGACAGAAACACAATCGGCAGGCTGTCGTTGTCAGGCTGCTGGCGCAACACTCCTGCCAGTTCCAGACCATCGCACTCCGGCATGTAGACATCCACCAGCATCAGATCGGGGTTGAATTCCTGCAAATGCGTCATGACCTCGAGCGGCTTGTTCACCGTCACGACTTCCATACCGGCCTGGCTCAGCGTCAACGCATAATGATCGGCCAGCACCTTGTCGTCGTCCACAATCAGGATGCGGTAGGCCTCGGCGACCCGGTGCGCGGTCAGGTGATCGAGTATGTCGATCATGGCCGTGACATCAACCGGTTTGGTGAAATAGCCATCACTGCAGGCACGCACCGCGGCCAGACGGGCGGCGAGGTCGTCTCGTGAGGAAATAAAGATCACCGGCGGCGGCTCATGACAGTTGCTCTTGAGTTCCCTGACCGCGCGCGCTCCGGCCAGCTCTCCATCGGGAAACATGATATCCATGACAATTGCGGCCGGCTGCTGCTGTTGAAATGCGGTTTCCATCGCCTCCGGGACGTCAAATATACGCACCTCATAGCCGAAGTGCTGGATCTGCAGGGACAGATCCTGGGCCTGATGCGGATCGTCCTCGACAAGATAAATAAGCCGGTTCTCCATATCTGTAGACTGCTGGATGCGTTGCTCGGCCGAAAGGTTGGGTCGCGACGAGTCATGTGCTTTTATCGAGGCGGATTCGATAATCTGCAGATAAGTCTCGATACGATCACAGTATGGCGCGTCCGGCACACTGCCACGATCCTGCAGGTCTTTCAGACAGTGTTCCATGGCGCGCGCAGCTGCGCTGAGATCGGCATAGCCGAAGGTGGCGCCGGAACCTGTCAGCCCGTGAACCAGTCGGTACAGGATCTTCAGATCATCGGTCGTGGGCGTGTCACGCAGTTTTTCGCACTGTCTGCGGATCTCGCGGATTGTGGCCGGAAGTTGCGCGGCATAACTCTCGCACAGCGCCTGTAGACGCGCCTGAATGGCAGCCGCATCAGTCATGACAGTTGTTCCAGATGGTCCTGATCTGTTGCGCGAGCGTCATCGGGTCGAAGGGTTTGGCAATCACGTCGAGCGCGCCCATCGCTCTATAATCGGCCAATTCATTGGCCTGTACCTTGGCGGTCATGAAGATCACCGGTGTGGTGGACAACTCAGCGATGCCGCGCAAGGCCTTGAGGGTGTTCGGTCCATCCATTTCCGGCATCATCACATCCAAAAGAATAAGATCCGGCGCAAAGGCCACACCCTTGGCCTGCGCCTCCTGGCCGGAACCGCACACTTCGACGGTAAACCCACCGACTGTCTCCAGCGCCAAGCACGCCACGGCCTGAATATCCGGTTCGTCTTCGATGTACAGAATTCGTTGTAATGGGTGCGTGCTCATAGCGGAATACTCTTTGATGACGTGTAAGTGCGGCCACCACGTTCGGCCATGGACACGTCGATCAGACGGGCAATAGTTTCGGCCAAAAGAGTGTTGCTAGTCTGGGACTTGACCAACGCACTGGCGACTTTGTTGAGGATGCCGGCGTGGACATCGGATGCCGAAATAATGGTGACCGGCGGTGCAAGCGGGAGTTGGTTGATCAGCGGCAGCAGATCCAGGCCGGATCCATCCGGCAGGTTGATGTCCAGCAGCACCAGATCAAAGTGTTCCGCAGTCAGTAAGGCCTGCGCCTCGCTCAGGGAAGCGGCAGGAATCAGTGTGGCCTGTCCGGCCAGTATGGTCGCAACAACCCGAATTACATCCGCATCGTCCTCAACATGCAGAATCCTCGGCATGCCACCTTCGACACGCACCGCCAGATGCGCGGCTCGCAACAAACAGCCCTGGTCGATCGGCTTATCCAGCCAATCGACAATGCGGATGGCACCGCCGTTCAATCCCTGTCTACCCACCTGGGATTTGGCGGATACGATGATTATCGGCAGGTCGCAGTACGCTTCCGTGGCGCGCAGATCGTGCACCAGCGATATACCGTCCTGACCGGGTAACATCAGGTCCAGGGTCATGGCGGCATAAGTATGCTCGCTCATTCTGAGCTTGGCCTGCTCGGCGCTATAGGCGATGTCGGTTGCGTAACCTTGCTGGCCGAGCATCATGGCGATCGATTGCGCGATATCGGCATCGTCCTCGCAGACCAGGATTCGGGCCTGGTCAGCGTCAACGGGATCGCGCGGCGCGTGGGCGATCAGGAGAGGTAATTCAAAATAAAATGTGGAGCCGTGATCGAGGCTTGTGTCGTAATCGATAATACCACCGTGTTTCTCGACGATGTCCTTGGTAATTGACAACCCCAGACCCGTGCCGCCCTTCTGGCGTTGATCCGAACCATCGGCCTGGGCGAACTTGTCGAAGATGTGATCCTGAAATTCTACCGGAATGCCGGGGCCGTGATCGGTAACGGCGACACGCACCGCGCCATCGCGGCGTATCACGCTGACCTCGATGGCACTACCCTTGGGTGAAAACTTGGCGGCATTGGACAGCAGATTGGTCAGCACCTGCAGCAGGCGGTCGCTGTCCACGGCGACATTGGCCTCGGGCAGGCCTTGCGTCAGTGCAAAGCGTACACCCAGTTGAGTGGCATAGGGCTGATTCGAAACCAGTGCCTGTTCAACAATCGGCATCAACGGTTGCGGAGCCATGTTGAACATCACATTGCCCGAGGCGATCTTTTCGATATCAAGGATATCGTTGATCAGCCGTACCAGACGATCGCTGTTGTTGCAGGCGATCTCGATAAGCGTCTTCACCTTATCGGGAATCTCACCGACTGCACCCCCGGCGATCAGGCCCAGCGAACCACGGATCGACGTAAGCGGTGTACGCAACTCGTGGCTCACGGTCGAGATGAACTCATTCTTCATACGTTCGATCTTCCTGCTCTCGGTGATATCCCGCACGATGCCGGTGAAGATGCGTTTTCCGCCCAGCACAACCTCCGCCATCGCCAGATAGATGGGAAATCGTTTACCATTTTTGTGCAGACCCTCGATCGCGCGGCCAGCACCGATGATGCTTGCCTCGCCGGTGCCCATGAAGTTAGCGAGGTAGGTGTCATGCGCGCTGTGATAAGGCTCTGGCATGAGTATCTTGAAATTGAGACCAAGCACCTCTGCTTCAACGTAGCCGAATAGACGTTCAGCCGCGCTGTTGAAGGACTCGATGGCGCCACGCGAGTCGATGGTGATGATGCCGTCCACCGTGCTGTCGAGCACGGCACGTAACCGCGCCTCGCTATCGCGCAACGACTGCTCTGCCGTTTGTTGTTGCGTGATATCCTTGCCGATACACAGATACCCCGCCAGATTTTCGCGCTCGTCACGCAGTGCAGTGATAGACAGCAACACCGGGAAGCGACTGCCGTCCTTGCGGACATAGGTCCAGACATTTTCATCCGACTCACCCTGACACGCTTTGGCTACCAACACTTCGAAGCCGGGTTCGATACGGCGCCCGAGTTCGGTGCTCAACACTGCGGCGTGCTCCGCGATTTCACTGCCTACATGAATGAAGGCGGGCGTCATCTTGCCCACTACCTCCGTTGCCGAGTAGCTCAGCATGCGCCGCGCCCCGGCGCTGAAGGTGAGGATGACGCCATCGATGTCAGTGGAAATGATAGTGAAATCGGCACTATCCAGAATGGCACGCTGAAGAGTGCTGATGCGGGCCAGTTGAGCTACCGCGCGACGCCGCGCCGCGAGATCGCGATTGATCACCAGCAGAGCGAGACTGAGCAGGACTATGGCGAGCACATTACCCACCTCAATCACCGTCAATGTCCTGCGCGCGCCGCTCTCCCGCTCCCGGTCCTGCGTTGCCAGCAAACTTCTTTCATCAGCCTCCATGTCACCGGCTATCGCCGAGATCCGTTCCATCAGGTGTTCGCCCTGCAGTATTCTGGTCTGCATTATGGTGCTGACCCGGTCTTCAGTTTGCCGCGGTGTGATGCCTGAAATTATGTACGCAAGCTTCTGACTGATCAGCGGTCGTAAAGTGTTCCAGCGGCGCTGCTGATCGGCATCATCGGCGAGCAACTGGCCCAGAGACTCCATCTCAACCTCGATACTGGCGTCAAGATGCTGATACGCACCCAGGAATGCACCATCGCCAGTAAGTAAAAAACCGCGCATTGCACTCTCGAGAGTTTGCATGGAACGCATCAGCGTCTGGATTTTTTCAATGTTCCGGTGCGTGTGTTCCACCCGTATGGCAGCGGCGTCAAGGCGTATGATGCTTTGGTACGATGCCACACTGATGATGGCGAGCATCAGCAACGAGACCAGATAACCGCCCAGAATATTGCGCTCCGCGGTACTGCGGCGTGACGCGATATTGGTGCCGGCATGCGGAATCACGGCGTGGACAGGCCTGGCCATTTCAGGTGCGCTCCAATAACGGCAATTCGAAATAAAACACCGTTCCCGCCACGGGCGAGACGCTATAGCCGATCCTGCCGCCGAACTGTTCCACAATCGCCTTGCAGATACTCAGACCCAGACCGGTGCCTCCCTTGACGCGCGCATTCGTAGCATCGGCCTGCGCGAATTTCTGGAAAATGCGTTTTTCGAATTCAGCGTCGATGCCCGGCCCCAGGTCGGTGACATCGACACGCAACCACGGGGTACTGTGACTGACACGCACTGTGACAGCGCTACCGGCCGGAGAAAATTTCGTTGCGTTGGACAGCAGATTGATCAGTACCTGCTGCACGCGATCGGGATCGCTCAGCACTGTCTGCGGCGTATCCGTCACCTCAAGCACATAGTCGACACCGCGTTGCCGGCCGTACTCACTGACACCGGCGATGGCCTGCCGGGCGGCGCTATTCATGTCGACAGGTTCATGGCGTAATTCCATGCGTCCGGATTCGATCTTCTCGATATCGAGGATATCGTTGATTAGTCGCACCAGACGCTCGCTATTGTTGCAGGCGATATCGACTAGCTCTTTGGCCTTGCCGGGCACCTCTCCCATTGCACCGCCGGCGATCAAGCCGAGCGCGCCGTGGATCGAAGTCAAGGGTGTGCGTAGTTCGTGGCTCACGGTGGAAATGAATTCGTTCTTCATACGATCCAGCTTTTTGCGCTCGGTGACGTCGCGGACGATGGCGGTGAACAGATGCCGGCCGCTGAAGTGCAGGTCGGTCACCGCGAATTCAATAGGAAAATAAATACTCGTCCGATGCCGGCCCTCGGCTTCGACCACACTACCCAGGATACGCGTCCGGCCGGTTGCGAGATATTCACCAAGATAGGCCTGATACCTGTCACCATCCATCGGCGACAGCAGCATCGAAAAAGGTGCACCGATCATTTCGGCCGCCGAGTAACCGAACAAGCGCAGTGCCGCACTATTGACCGATTCGATCAATCCCTGCGCATTCAGGGTAATGATGCCGTCGATGACGTTGTCGACAATGGCGCGCAGTCTGACTTCGCTTTCCAATGCACGGTTGGTGGCGCTCTGCAGATCCAACAGGTTCAATTCCAGCTCGGCCCAATGACCCAGATCGCAGAGTATATTGTGCTGCATCTGATCGAAGTGTCGCGGCACGTGGTCGATAATGCACAACGTGCCAAGCGCGGCGCCGTTATTGGCACGCAATGGGTAACCGGCGTAAAAACGGATATTGAGCTCGCCGGTCACCAGCGGATTGTCGGCGAAACGCGGGTCCTGCAGTGTATCTTCTATAATGAACACATCTGTGCCGAGGATAGCATGGCCGCAGAAAGAGATATCACGCGAGGTCTCGGTTGCCGAGAGCCCGTAACAGGATTTGAACCACTGACGATTTGCGTCGATCAGGCTTACCAGCGCGATTGGTACATCAAACATGCGCTGGGCCATGCCTGCGATCCTGTCGAAGCGTGCTTCGGGCGGCGTGTCGAGTATT
>JBBQDK010000051.1:0-18653 GCA_038319625.1 Gammaproteobacteria bacterium | reverse complement strand
CGCTGACGGCTGAGTCTGCCACGACCGTTCCGGGTGTGGCACGGCACAACGGCAGCTTGCTCGAAGTCGATGATCTCAAGATACACTTCCCCATTCATAAAGGGTTGTTCCAGCGCGTCACCGGTCAGGTTTACGCTGTGGATGGCGTGTCATTGTGCATTGCCCAAGGCCGCACGCTGGCCCTGGTCGGTGAATCGGGCTGTGGCAAGACCACCGCCGGCAAGGGCATCCTGCAATTAATTCGACCTACTGCGGGAACGGTGCGCTTCGACGGTACGGACCTCACGCAACTCAAGGGTGCGGAACTACGGCGACACCGCGCGCAATTTCAGATTGTGTTCCAGGATCCGTACTCATCGATGAATCCGCGCATGCTGGTAGGCGATATCATCGAGGAAGGTATGATCACGCAGTGTATCGGTCGCGACCGTGCCGAGCGGCGTATGCGTGTCGCCGATCTTCTGCAACAGGTCGGGCTCGCTCCCGACATGCGCGAGCGCTACCCACATGAATTCTCCGGCGGCCAGCGTCAGCGCATCTGTATCGCGCGCGCTCTCGCGGTGCGGCCGCGCCTGATCGTCTGCGACGAACCGACCAGCGCGCTCGATGTCTCCGTACAGGCGCAGATACTGAACCTGCTGAAGCAACTTCAGGATGAGCTGGGCCTTTCCTATCTGTTTATTTCGCACAATATCGCTGTGGTTGGTTATCTCGCACACGACATCGCAGTGATGTATCTGGGTCGCATCGTCGAACTGGGACCGGTCGAGCAGGTGTTGAACAATCCGCTGCATCCCTACACCCGCGCGCTGCTGTCCGCAGTGCCGGTGGCCGACCCGGCACGACAGCGCGAGATCATCCGACTGGAGGGCGACCTGCCATCACCTGCGTATCCGCCCACAGGTTGTCACTTTCATCCGCGCTGCCCGCAGGCCATGGCCCGCTGCCGCGAATCCTACCCCCCGGTCACGCAGTCAGGCAAGATGCATCAGGTACGTTGTTTTCTGCATACATGACTTTGCCTTCATGTCGACGCCTGAATGAATTACAGGGCGACAGCACTTGATTAAACCTGTAGAGTTTCCCGGCGAGAATATAAATTAGAACTTGACGAAATAAGTGTCTTTATTGCAAAGTCAGCCGGCGCGTTATCTATCATCCGGAATGTACTCAGGACGCCTAATGTGCTGATATTTCCGGGCAGGATTCCGCCTTGAGTTGTGCAGTGCCTATCAAGAGGAGTGTAGTTTGAAGTTCTTGATACTACTATTAGCGGTTGTCCTTCTGGGCTTGAATGCCTGCACTGACGAGCCCACACCAGTATTGCAGGTAGGTGGCGTGGTCTGGCCCGGTTATGGGCCGCTCTATCTGGCACGCGATCTGGGTTACTACCGCAACAAACCCATCCATCCTATCGAATTCACTTCCGCCACTCAGGTCATCCGGGCATACCAGAACGATACGGTCGATGCTGTCTGTCTGACGCTCGATGAGGCGCTACTGCTCGCCAGTCAGAGTGCCAATTTTCGCATTGTCATGGTTGCCGATTTTTCCAACGGCGCTGATGTGATCATGGGTAGGTCAGACATGCATACCATGAAAGATCTACAGGGACGTCAGGTGGGTGTCGAAGATACCGCGCTGGGTGCATTCTTTCTGACGCGTGCGTTGTTGGAGTCTGGCATGCAGACCGATGATGTACGGATAGTGCCGATGCAAGCACAGGATCATGAGCGGTCATTTCTCAAAGATGACGTCGATGCCGTGGTCACTTTCGAGCCGACACGCGGCAAACTGCTGACACGCGGTGCGCATATCCTGTTCGACAGCAGCCGTATCCCCGGTGAAATCGTCGATGTAGTGCTGGTCAGGACAGAGTATTTGCAGCGTTACCCGCAGGTGGTGAACGATCTGCTGCGTGGCTGGCAGCAGGCCCAGGACTATATAAAGAATTCACCGGCCGATGCGCTGGCGCGTCTGGCGCGCCGCGAAGGTGTCACTGACGAGGAAATGCGTGTCGCATTGCACGAAATAACGCTGCCAGACCGCGAGGAAAACCGCAAGCTGCTGAGCGGACCCGAGCCCGCGCTCCGGCCGGTGCTGCAACATCTCGCTGACTTCATGTGGCAGAAACAACTGATACACAATCCCGTGCCCGTGGACAAACTCATCGATTCGCAGGCGCTGTCGATGGCTGACCAATGATCGATCAAAATCCGTAAGGGTAAGTGTCTAACATGTCCACACCGTTGCGCCTGATCATTCCTGTCATGTTGCTGCTGTTCGCCGTATTGATGGCATTTTATGATGCGGAGAACAACAGCGCTAAAGCAAATAAACTGGTCGAAGAGGATGCCGTGGAACGCCTCACCGATCGCATGTCGCGCCTCCAGACCAGCTTCGAGTACTTGTGGCAGGGTCAGTTGTTCACGCAATTGCAACAGGAGGTTACTCTCCTATCTGTCGATAACTTGATACAAGCCATACTCGTGGTCGATGAGCAAGGCAGGGTCAAGGCCAGCGCCCACCTGGCGGATCTGCAGCAGCCGGTAGCGAAGGTACTTCCGCCACTTGCGCCGAGTGATCTTGCGTTGCGGGATCGCTTTCTGAAGGAAGGCAAGCTGGAAAGCGACCATCTGGTCTTTATCACCCACGACCGGCACGCCGCGATTGCAATCTATCCCTTGTTGACCAATGGCAAGCGTGGCGAGCTCCGGCCTGCCAGTCGGGGATTTCTGTACATACAGCGTGACCTGACGGTGCTCAAGGCACGGCAACAGCGCGTGGCGATTCAACAAGCGCTTAACACGGCCGCATTCTGGGCCGCACTCGCGATTCTGTTCTGGATCATCGCCCATTTCCTGGTGACGCGACGCGTTGAAAAGCTGTTACGAAATACCCGGCGCCTAGCCAGGGGGGACTACGCGGCGCGCAACAACCTGATGGGTGGCGATGAACTCGGTGTGATCGGACGCGCATTTGATGGCATGGCGGCAAGACTGGGCGAGCAGCAGGCGTATCTGCAACAAAGCAAGGAACGTCTCGACCTAGCCTTGAAGGCGGCGCGCATGATCACATGGGAAACCACAGCGAACCAGGAGGCCGTGACCTGGTCAGAGAATCTCACCGAAGTATTGGGCGGTAAATCCCATGATCCAGAGCGTCACGAACAGGTCACCGGCTTGCTGCTGCCCATGATCAAGCAGTGCAGCGCCGATGAGGTCGAGGAGATGGTGGCATTTGAGGACGGCACGGAGTACTGGCTTGCGTGCCGTGGCAAGGTATACCAGGACAGCAATGATGAGCCGCAGCGTCTCTCCGGCGTCATTTGGGATGTTACCGAACGTCACCATGCCACCGATGCCTTGCAGATGCTGGCGGAAACGCGCGCCATCGACAATATGGAGGAATTTTCGCGCCGCTGCGTCTTCGAGCTGGTACGCGCCTACGATGTAAATTGCGCTTTTGTCAGTGTATTCGCAGATGATAGCCGCACTGTGCTGCGCACACTGGCGGTGCGTCGCGGTGAAGACTTCATGGACAACTTCACCTACGAAATAAAAGGCACGCCATGCCAGGATATTATCGACACGACGCGTGAGTTGATCCCGGTTAATGTACAGCGCATCTATCCGGATGACAGCAAACTCGCCGACCTCGACGCGGACGGGTATTACGGACTACCCCTGCGCGGTACTGATGGGCGGATATTCGGTTTGGTTGCGATTACCGACACGCGGCCCATGGAAATCAGGCCCTGGACCGAGGCGCTGCTCGGTATCTTCGCCAGTCGCATCATGCATGAACTGGAATATAAGCAGGCTGCGGATACTCTTTACGAACAGAAGGAGCGCGCCGAGGTTACGCTGCGCTCGATCGGCGATGCCGTCATCACTACTGATAGTGACGGGCGCATCGAGTACCTCAATCCGATTGCCGAACACCTGACTGGCTGGCGCAATGAAGAGGCGCATGGCAAGACTTTGCCGGAGGTGTTCGTCATTATGAACGAACGCACCCGCCTGCACGCGCTCGACCCGGTGGCGCGTTGCCTGCGCGATGGGCAAATCGTGGCACTGGCCAATCACACGGTGCTGATCAATCGACAGGGACGGGAGATTGCCATCGAGGATTCAGCGGCACCGATCAAGGAGCGTAATGGACGGATCATCGGTGTGGTGATGGTATTTCACGATGTCAGTAAGTCACGCGCCATGGCACAGCAGCTGACCTGGCAGGCGACACATGACACGCTCACCGGGCTGATCAACCGCCGTGAGTTCGAGAAGAGTCTGTCGCAGGCCCTCGCCGAGGCCAAGACCGAGCATCACCAACATGTGCTGCTCTATCTCGACCTGGATCAGTTCAAGATCGTCAACGACACCTGCGGCCATGTTGCCGGCGACGAACTGCTCAAGCAGCTCGCGGTGCTGCTGCAGACCAAACTGCGCGAAGGTAATGTGCTGGCGCGGTTGGGCGGTGACGAGCTCGGCGTCCTGTTGTCCTATTGTCCCGAGGATCAGGCGTACCACGTCGCGGACAATCTGCGGCTGGCCGTCAAAGAGTTTCGTTTCAACTGGGAAGGCAAGAGTTTCGACATCGGTGTGAGTATCGGCATGGTGGTTATCGATGCCGAGTCCCTCAATGTCGGCGAACTGCTCAGTGCCGCGGACATGGCGTGTTACGCCGCCAAGGACAGCGGCCGCAACCGCATCCACGTGTATCGACGCGAGGATATGATGCTGGTGCAGCGGCATGGAGAGATGCAGTGGGTGAATCGGCTGACCCGCGCCATCGAACAAGACAGACTGGTGCTGTTCCGTCAGCGGATTCTGTCCATTGCCGACCCGACCGGCAGCGAGGAGCATTATGAGATTCTGATCCGTCTGCGCGGTGAGAACGACGAGATCATTCCGCCCGGTGCATTCATTCCGGCGGCTGAACGCTATGGACTGATGCCGTCAGTCGATCGCTGGGTGATCCGTACATTGTTCACGGCCATGGCGAAGCAGGCCGAGCGGACAGTTCCGGAGGGTGACGCCTGTTCGTATGCCGTCAACCTGTCTGGCACATCGCTGAATGATGAATTGTTGCAGAACTATGTGCGTGAACAACTGCTGCTTCATAATATCGCGCCACGACGTATTTGGTTCGAAATCACGGAGACCGCCGCTATCGCCAACCTACCCCATGCGTCACGCTTCATCAAGGAAATGAAGGCGCTCGGCTGCCGCTTCTCGCTGGATGATTTCGGCAGCGGCGTGTCATCGTTCGCCTATTTGAAAAATCTGGCTGTGGATAATCTCAAAATCGACGGCAGCTTTGTCAAGGACATCGTCGATGACCCCATTGATTACGCCATGGTGCAGTCGATCAACCAGATCGGTCATGTCATGGGGTTGCGTACCACAGCGGAATTCGTCGAGAACGACGCCATTCTGTCCAGGCTGCGCGAGATCGGCGTGGACTATGCCCAGGGCTATGGCATACATCGGCCGGAGCCGTTTGTGTGATGTGCGCGGGCTCGCACACTGCGAGCCCGGAATGTGTGGCACTCCATCAACTCTGGATCAGGATGAGTACGGATTCCATGCCGCGAGTCCCGGCAAGGACTTGCTCCAGCCGCTGACCCGGTGCGCATCGGTCACGTCCGGGTTCCTGTAACATTCCGCCGGTTGCCCCTTGAAACCAAGGGCCGTAACAGAAAACTTCCAACATTACCCGCTTATTCCATTGCCTGTCGGTATGGATGCATGCGACACTCGCACGACTGGTGCCTGATGGCGGTGAAGATCGCCGGAGGCGGCATCGTGATAATCATGTTCTATGCTTATCGTGAATGCGCTAAATATCGATGTATGTAAAATGCATCAGGGAGAGCCTGCTGGTGATGAGGAACGTTGCGAACGAATTTGATTTTGTCCAATTGCCGGAGCGGCCTGCGGGATGGGATCAGTGCATTCGCAAATTCGCAACCAAGACGCTTTTCCACGAAGCCGCATGGTTGGACTTCATGGCGGAGGTGGTCCCACAGCAACGGGGCGTAGACTACTTCGAAATTCGGCAGCATGGCGATGTGGCAGGATATTATTGCAGCCTGGCATTGAAGAAATTCGGGTTTACCTTCTATGAGAGTCCGTGGCTCGGTACCACCGTGTATCAAGGTCCCGTGGTCGATCGGGATATCGATCAGTCAGGTCTGATGCGCGCATTGATGCGCAACTCGAAGCAAAACAGCATTGCCTCCATAACGATGGAAAATGACTGGATGGACCCGACTGTGATGCGGGAGTCGGGTTTCACTTCGGTGTCAAGCATGGCGCATGTGTGTCCTCTGCGACCGGATGAAACTGCGGTTTGGAATGCCATGAACGGCACGTGTCGGACGCGGATCCGCAAGAGCGAGAAGCTGGGCTTGACTGCCGAAGAAACCCACAGCAAATCGATCGCTGATCACTTCTACAGATTCTTCACAAAGGTGCTGGCACAAAAGAGTCGGCAGCCGGCATACGGTATTGAGTTTCCACGGGCACTACTGAAACTCCTGTCTCCCGCCAAACGTTTGTTACCGATCTGCGTGAAGTACCGGGACAAGATAATCGGCGCCGCATTCTATGCGTATGATGAACGTGCGATGTACTATCTGGACGGAGCATCCGATCCTGATTATCTGCATCTCAGTCCCAATGAATTGATGCACTGGACGGCAATGAAGCTGGCTATCAGGCGCGGGATTCCCGTGTTCAACATCGGCGGTGCGCCGGCGCCCAGCCGATTCACACGAAAATTCGGTGGCGGACCGATGTTAATCCATACCTACCGTAAAAACTTCGTTCCTTTTCTGGACGTGGCGCGGCGTCTGTATGCTATGCGGCACAGAATCTGATGCTTGATTTATGCGTGCATCCGCCGGCCCGTCAGAGCAGTGATAGACGCATCGCGATTTGATGCCCGCAGTAATCAAGCAGACCTCTGGCACCGACGGAACCGTGGGAGTCCGCTAGGTGGCTGTGCGACAGTTTAATTGAGGAAACCCTGATTCAACAGATTCAGGCCGCAGAGGCGCAGACAACGTAGGGATCATACATGTTGCATATCATGAATATGACTTCGCGCACTGTGTGCTCTACGACAAGCATAATTAACCAGACATTCCTTAAATAAAAAACACGTAAAGCAGCGGCAATCAACGCGTGCAAACAAGCTGCGCGCCAGGGAGGGAGTCATGATAAAGATCGTTCGTACCCTGTTACTCAGCATCAACGCATTGACACTAATCGCAAGCCAGGCAGTTCGTGCCGAGCTTGTCGATCGCGGCGGCGGTCTTGTCTACGACACTGTCCTGAATGTCACCTGGCTGCAAGATGCCAACTACGCCAAGACCAGTGGCTACAGCACAGATGGCCGGATGACATGGGACGAGGCTGTGGGTTGGGCGGCGAATCTCAGTTATTACGACAGCGTACGTGGTGTGACATATGATGATTGGCGCCTGCCGACTGTAAAGCCATCCACCGGAACAGCCTTCAATTACGGTTTCAGCACATCGGGCAACACGGATGTGGGCTACAACATCCTCAGTACTGCCAGCGAAATGAGCTACATGCACTACGTGAATCTCGGTAACCCCGGATTTCATACAAGCAGCGGCGCAGTCAGCGGCTGTTATGTGTCTGCAGCCGATACCTGCCTGAACAACGCGGGCCCCTTCATCAATCTGCAGCCCGGTTACTACTGGTCAGGCTCGGAGTACGCGCCCATCGCCAGTGGTGCCTGGAATTTCAATTTCGGCAACGGTGGCCAGGGTGCAGTCGACAAGAGTAATGAACTGTTTGCGTGGGCCGTCCGTCCCGGTGACGTTGCCGCCGCCAGCCTCATAGTAAATATCGATATCAGGCCGCACCGGCAAAAGGAAGAGGTCAGAATCAATCTCGGGCAACACAAACTTCTGCGGGTCGCCATCCTCACAGAGGATGCATTTGATGCCATGCAGGTCGACCCGGCTACAGTCAGGTTCGGTCCCGCGCACGCGACCATCGAAAGATACCGTATCCACGACGTGAACAACGACGGCAACGCCGACTTGCTGCTGGTCTTCAAAGTGATGGACACGGGTATAGCGGAGTGCGATACCCATGCGACGTTAACAGGGACACTGTATGACGGGACTGCCATCGAAGGCAGTGAATCCTTCACCACCAGGAAGTGTCCCAAGCGCGCGGCTTCCTAGCAGGCAGTGCGTGGATTCAAACCACAACAGGGCCACGCCCCAATGTGGCCTCGATCCGGTTCTGCAGACGTTGGCGAAAATCGGGAAGATTATCGTCTTGCCAGGTAATAAAGTTGTACTGCCTTGCATCGAAATGGATTCTGTTGAGACGTCCCTGGCGGCAGGTCCAAATCACAGGTATTCCCAGCCCCAAAGCGAGCCCCGCCTCGAAGTACACACCGCCGCGATTGCCGGTATAGTCCGCGATGACGAACCGGCTGCGCCGGATCATCGCAATATGGACATCGTCGATCCTGTTGTTGAGAGAATGCTTGTCGCTGCAAAAGGGCTCATAGCCGGCGGCGGCGATGGCGGGATCCATCGCGTCGTGCCAGATCGGCTTGAGTCTGTCATCGAGCCACATGGCGCAGAATCCGATGCGGCTGTACCTAGTGGCGCCGCGCAATTCCTCGAGATAGGAGTAGCCGTCCACCGTGACGACGACCGCGTAGGTAACGCCGCCCGAGGATCGGAAGGTTTTCACATACCCCTTGTCCTCCGCCAGAAAGGTATCGACAAGATATTCAAGTTCCTGTTCGTTAGCGGAAAAGGAAATGGCCATCAACTCCAGGTATTTGGCGCTGTCGCGCTGGAGTTCAACTTGCTGACCCGCGTATTCGGAATGCCGCACAAGGCCGTGCAGCAGTCTGTCGGCGCGCGCCAGGACCGAGGGGGTTTGCAGCCTGCGCAAATTTTCAAGGTTCTCTTTCTGGAGAAGAATCCCCTGATGCTCGCGCATCCAACCTATGATATTCGCGGTTTGTCTGGCAGTGAGCTGGCTTGAAACAGCTTTCCAGGCCGACACGGCCTCTGAGGTCATTTCGAATTCGCCGCACCGGAGGCAGGACAATGTAGTCTTGCGTGAATGCGACTCATAGAAAGTGGCCAAGTCGCATCCGCAAAGACAACAAGGTTCCTTATGCATCGGTAGCTACCATCGAAGATGCTGCAAATACTAAAGATTACCCGCCGTGGACGCTGTTGGCAATATGACGAGGTGCCACTGCCACGGTAAATAGGCATGATCGGCATCACGCCGAGAGCGCCGGCGGTAAACCCCACCGCGGTTCGGGTATCCTGCCTTCATGCTTGTCTAATGCGATTGTTGCTGCTTCAATAGCGACTTTCCGAATCACCGAGAGCCCATTATGTCGATATCTTCCTTCCACCCGCCCAAGCGCACTCTCATGGGCCCCGGCCCCTCCGACGTCCATCCGCGCGTACTCGCGGCCATGGCTCAACCGACCATCGGGCATCTTGACCCGGCCTTTGTCGGAATGATGGATGAGATGAAAGAACTGCTGCGCTATGTCATGCAGACCAACAACACGCTGACCATGCCGGTGTCCGCGCCCGGATCGGCGGGCATGGAGACCTGTTTCGTCAATCTGGTTGAGCCCGGTGATACGGTGATCGTGTGCCGCAACGGTGTGTTCGGTGGGCGTATGAAGGAAAATGTCGAACGTTGTGGTGGCACTGCAATCATGGTGGATGATGCCTGGGGCAATGCGGTCGATCCCGGCAAACTCGAAGATGCTCTCAAGGCCAATCCGAAAACACGCATTGTCGCTTTCGTCCATGCCGAGACATCGACCGGTGCACTGTCCGATGCCAAGACCCTGGTGGAGGTCGCACATCGTCATGATTGCCTGACCATCGTCGATGCCGTGACATCGCTGGGAGGGGCGCCGCTGCGTGTCGACGAATGGGGTATCGATGCCCTCTATTCCGGCAGTCAGAAATGCCTGTCATGCACACCGGGTCTGTCGCCGGTGACTTTCAGTGAGCGCGCAGTGGAGGCCATAAAAGGACGCAAGACGCGGGTACAGAGCTGGTTTCTCGACCTCAATCTGGTGATGGGCTATTGGGGTGGCGGCGCCAAGCGCGCCTATCATCACACCGCACCGATCAATCCACTCTACGGGCTGCACGAGGCTCTGGTGATGCTGCGCGAGGAAGGCCTGGAAAATTCCTGGGCGCGCCATCGCCGCAATCATCTGGCGCTGCGTGCCGGCATCGAGGCGCTGGGTCTTTCCTTTGTGGTGAAGGAGGCTGATCGCCTGCCGCAGTTGAATGCAGTGACCCTGCCCGCCGGTGTCGACGATGCCCAGGTGCGCAGTGCGCTGCTCAACGAGTACAACCTGGAAATCGGCGCCGGACTCGGCGATATGGCGGGCAAGATCTGGCGTATCGGACTGATGGGCGCGGCCAGCAATCCGACCAACGTGCTGTTCTGCCTGGGCGCGCTCGATGCAGTATTGAGCGGTCTGGGGGCGTCGGTGCAAAGCGGCGCCGCGGTCGCGGCAGCGCGGGCGGCATATGCACAGTAGCTCTTGTTGCTGCCGGTCTGTATGACAGCTGCAACGCAATGACGCTAACGAACGCAAGGTGACAGATAAAAATTCCCTGTCCGTGCAGGGATATCGTGATGGAGCTTAAAATCCGGACGTACATAACCTGAATATCTTTACGTCTTTACGTTGAGTCCATTGCTTCAATGGCATGGCAATTATCCCGCCACCATGCGCTAATCCTGTTAAAATTCCACTCAGTCAGGCTGAGTCAGTGGAGTTATCATGCGCCCCTCACAGTTGTTAACCGTCCTGGAACGTGAATTCACCAGTACCCGCAGTGGGCACCACACACCGGTGATGCTGTGGGGGCCGCCCGGTGTCGGAAAATCGCAGATCGTCACGCAGATTGCAGCGCGCCATCAGGTGCCGGCGATCGATATCCGTCTGTCGCAGATGGAACCTTCCGATCTGCGCGGCATCCCGTTCCGCGTCGGTGAGTATGTCGAATGGGCGGTACCGGCGATGTTGCCGGATGTGCAGCGACATGGCGTGGAAGGCATCCTGTTCCTCGATGAGATTACCTCGGCACCGCCGAGCGTCTCCGCCGCCGCCTATCAATTGATCCTGGACCGTTGTCTCGGTGCTTATCAGGTACCGACCGGCTGGGCGATCTTCGCCGCCGGTAATCGTCAGGGCGACCGCGGCGTCACTTACAGCATGCCGTCACCCCTGGCCAACCGTTTTTCGCATTTTGAGTTCGATACCAATCTCGATGACTGGGTGGCCTGGGCCTACGCCAACGGCATCGACGAGCGCGTCATCGGCTTTCTGCGCTTTCGTCCCGAGCTATTGTTCGATTTCGATCCGGCACATAATCCAGTGGCCTTTCCGTCGCCGCGCTCCTGGGAATTTGCGCACCGTGCCCTGGCCAAATTCGGCGATAACGCAACGTTGTTGACAGGTTCCCTGCAGGCCTGCGTTGGACCGGCAGCCGGCATCGAACTGGCGGCCTTCGTCGAGAACCTCGACAAGCTGCCAGATATCGACGCGATCGTGCGCGGCGACAAGGTGTCGGTACCCAGAGAAGTGGACTTGCAGTATGCCGTTGCGGCTGCCCTGGTTGGCCGCGCCATCCGTGCCCGCGGTAATGGCAGTGCGCAGGAAACCTACGGCCACATCATTGATTACGCCGGCAGCTTTCCGCAGCGGGAGATGGGTGTGATGCTGATATCCGACATGCACCGTGCCATCGGTCAGGATCTGTTCAACGTGCCGCAGTTTGCGCAATGGGCCAAACAGGTGGCGGACGTGATGCTGTTTGATATGTGATTAAGGCAGTTACGAGTAGCTAGCAGCGGAGAGAATCATTTCTATTGCTGCTCGCACTTTGTCACTCGTAACCAACTACTCGTCACTGGCTGCTCGCAAAATAATTTATGTCCGACGATATCGCCACCAAATTAAGTGCCGCCGCTACGCGGCTAATCCTCGACAAGCCCTTTCTGGGTGCGTTGGTACTGCGTCTGCCGATGATTGAGGCGGATAGCGAATGGTGCCAGACCACGGCCACCGATGCGCGTGCCTTGTACTACAACCCTGATTACATCGATGCACTGTCGCTGGAGCAGACCCAGTTCGTGCTGGCGCACGAAGCCTTGCACTGCGCCCTAAGCCACTTCTCGCGCCGCCAGCATCGCAACAGGATGCGATGGGATGTGGCCTGCGATCTGGCGGTCAATCCGCTGCTGATCCATGATGGACTTAAACCACCGCCAGGTACGTTGCACCTTGTCGAATTCGACGGCATGACCGCAGAGGAGATCTATCCCTGTCTCGACGAGAATAATAATGACGAGCCCATGGATCAGCACCTCTATGACAATGATGACAAACAACAACACAGCAGCGGCGATGGTGACGGTAAGGGTAAAGGGCAGCAAGGAGAATCGAGCGGTGACCAGGGTGGGCAGGGCAAGCCCGGTGGGCAGGGCGCGGCGCAACCACCACCGTTGTCCGAGGCGGAGCGCGAGCGGCTGACGGTGCAGTGGCGCCAACGCATGGCCGGCGCTGCACAGCAGGCTATGCAAGCCGGCAAGCTCGGTGGTTTGATGGCGCGGCTGGTCGATCATTTGCTGCAACCGCAACTGCCATGGCGCATGTTGCTGGCGCGCTATCTCACCGCCGCCGGCCGCGATGACTATAACTACACCCGGCCGTCGCGTCGCGAGGGTGATGCCATCATGCCCAGCCTGCGCAGTTCGCAGCTCGATGTCGCGGTGCTCCTCGACACCAGTGGCTCGATCAGCGACGCCGAGATGCGCGAGTTCATTGCAGAGATCGATGCCATCAAGGCGCAGGTGCGTGCCAGAATCGTCCTGCATGCTTGCGATTCCGAGCTCGCTGCGGATGGTCCGTGGGAATACGATATCTGGGAGAGCTTCAAGCTGCCGCGCGAATTCAATGACGGCGGCGGAACGGATTTCAAGCCGCCCTTTGTCTGGCTGGATGACCAGGAGCGGCGTCCGGATCTACTCATCTATTTTACCGACGCGGAAGGCAGCTTTCCCGAGCGCGAACCGGCGTATCCAGTGCTTTGGCTGGTAAAAGGCAAGGCCAAAGTTCCTTGGGGTGTGCGCATTCAACTTAACTGACGGACCGCGGCATGCGCGTCTGAAACTGTGATAGATGCACGGACCGACGTACGCCTGCGGTTTACTCTGTGACTACGCAGCAGTCATTAGAGGCGACGACGATGGCCTTGGCAAACGCAGTCAGAGAATATCTCGAACGGCACCGGGTTACCTACCGTGTGCTGCATCACACACGCACCATGACCTTGGAGCAGGCTGCCGCGGCGGCCTTCGTGCCGCCCAACCAGGTAGCGCGTGGCGTACTCCTTAAAGATGAACTCGGCGTGCTGCTGGCGGTACTGCCGCTCAGTCACATGCTTGATTTCACCGCCCTGTATACCCAGCTCCAGCGCAGCCTGGAACCGGTGCCTGTGACAGAGTGCGCGCGCTTGTTTATGGATTGCGAGCCCGGTTCGATTCCGCCATTGGGTGAGGCTTACGGTATCGACGTGCTGATCGATGACAGTTTGGCGGAACATCCACAAATCTATTTCGAGCCGGGTGATCGCGGTATGCTGGTCGGTGTCAGCAGCGATGATTTTCAATTGCTGATGGGTTGCGCGCGGCGCGGCCGTATCGCACAACCGACGGCAGGTCTGAAGATATCGGCAGTCGCGGCGCTACGCGATTTTACACCGCCCGCGGAAATGCAGCGGCGCCTGCAGCAACTCTACGAACTGCCGGCAATGCCGGCGATGGCGCAACGTATTCTCATGCTACACAACAATCCCAATGCTACAGGTACCGATCTGTCAAAGATCGTCGAACTCGACCCGAGCCTGGCGGCACAGGTGATGCGCTATGCGCGTTCGCCGTTGTTCGCCTATCGCGGCAAGCTCGACTCAATCCAGGATGCCATCACGCGAGTGCTGGGTTACGAGATGGTGATGAACCTCGCCCTTGGCGTCTGTGCCGGCAAATCGTTGCGCACACCGCCTGACGGACCGCTGGGACTGAATGCCTTCTGGCGCCATGCCACCTACAGCGCCGCACTGACGCAGGCACTGGCGGTACTGCTGCCGCGCACCGCGCGCCCCAAACCGGGTGTCGCCTATCTTGCCGGCCTGTTGCATAACTTTGGTTTTCTGCTGATCGGTCATCTGTTCCAACCGGAGTTTTATCTGCTCAACAAACTGGTGGCCGCCAATCCCGACACCGCGATTACCGAGCTGGAAGGCCGGGTGCTCAGCATGGGTCAGGCGCGTGATGTACTCAGCATGGGGCATGCGCAGATGGGCGCCCTGCTGATGCAGAACTGGCGCATGCCGGAAGAGATCATCGTGGCACTGCGAGAACATCACAACGCCGAATATAAGGGTGAGCATGCAGTATATGCGCAGCTCGTGCTGGTAGCCGATCATCTCCTCAAACAGCATGGCATCGGCGATGCCGATCCGTTGCCGCTACCGACCGCGCTAATGTCCGACATAGGTCTGGATGCTGACGCGGCGCAAGCAGCGTTGGAGAACGTGTTGCACAGCGCAGACGAGCTGGATGGCATGTCACAACTGCTGGCCGCGTAGAAAATATTCTAATGAGGTTCTGATTAATTCTTTGAGTAATCCCCCGGCTCTGCCGGGGGTTGTACGCCCGTGAGGGCGTGCCATTTGCAGGGTGCAAGTCCCTCGGAGTTGGCCACAACTCCGTAGCTGAAGGTAACTGCGTCGTCGTGAGGCGGGGTGGGGAGTAACCGGAAGCGAAATGATCTCTGCGTAGTCTGCGCCTCTGCCGCCTGAATCGGATAAATCAACGTTTTTCTTGGGTCTTTGCCGCGGTTCCTCGGCCTGTGCAACTGTGTCACTTGGCCTCGATTACGTGATTACAGTCGGTGCTTCGCGGCCTGTGCGTGTGCCGATCTCGCCGAGCTGGTTGGCGCAGGCGATGAGATCGGCCAGCGCCTGTTGGGTATCCTGCAGATGCTGCGCGGGGTCGGCCTCGTAGCGTTCCAGGTAGATGCGCAGGGTCGCACCCTCGGTGCCGGTACCGGACAGGCGATAGACGATACGCGCTCCATCCGTGAAGCCGATGCGGATACCTTGCCCCGAGGTAATGCCGTGATCGACGGGATCGGTGTAACTGAAATCGTCGGCGTAGCTCACCGTGCGGCCGGCGAGCCGCTGTCCGGTCAACGTGGGCAGTTGTGCATGCAGATGCGCCATGATGCCGCCGGCGCGCGCCGCGTCAACCGCTTCGTAATCGTGGCGCGAATAATAATTGCGACCGTACTTGCGCCAATGATCGCGCACGATCTGCTCCACTGGCTCGCGACGCACGGCGAGCAGATTGAGCCAGAACAGTACTGTCCACAGGCCGTCTTTTTCGCGCACGTGATCTGAGCCGGTGCCGAAACTTTCTTCGCCACAGAGTGTGATCTTGCCAGCGTCGAGCAGATTGCCGAAGAACTTCCAGCCGGTAGGCGTTTCATAGCACTCGATGCCGAGGCGCGCGGCGACACGGTCGACAGCTGCGCTGGTGGGCATGGAACGCGCTACCCCCGCCAGGCCGAGCCGATAGCCCGGAACATGGTGCGCATTGGCGGCAAGTATCGCCAGGCTGTCACTGGGCGTGACGAAGAAACGCCGGCCGAGAATCATGTTGCGATCGCCGTCGCCATCAGAGGCGGCGCCGAAGTCAGGCGCGTTGGCTGCGGTCATTCTTTCAACCAGATCGTGCGCGTAAACCAGATTCGGATCCGGGTGGCCGCCACCGAAGTCTTCCAGCGGTGTGCCGTTGATGACCGTGCCAGGTTGCGCACCGAGACGCTTTTCCAGAATGGCGTGCGCATAGGGACCGGTGACGGCGTGCATGGCGTCGAAACATTGAGTGAACAGGCCGGAATTGATCAGCGCATGAATGCGGTCGAAATCGAACAGGTGTTCCATCAGCTGTGCATAATCGGCAACCGGATCGAAGACTTCGACTTGCATGGTTTCGATGCTGGTGGTGGCCCGCGTGTCGAGGTCCACGGCGGGCGTGTCGGTGATACGGTATTCGCTGATCACGCGGCTACCGCGGAACATCGCCTCGGTCATTACTTCCGGTGCGGGTCCGCCGTTGCTGCTGTTGTACTTGATGCCGAAATCGCCCTGCGGTCCGCCGGGATTGTGGCTGGCTGACAGGATGATGCCGCCCAGCGCGTGCTGTTTGCGTATCACGCACGAGGCGGCCGGAGTCGAGAGAATGCCACCCTGGCCGACCAGTGCCCGGCCGAAGCCGTTGGCCGCCGCCATCCGCAGAATGACCTGAATGGCCTCGCGGTTGTGATAGCGACCGTCGCCGCCAAGGACCAGAGTCTTACCATGGCAATTGTTGAGTGTATTGAAGATCGCCTGGACGAAATTTTCCAGATAGTGCGGTTGTTGGAATACCGCAACTTTTTTGCGCAGACCGGAAGTGCCGGGTTTCTGATCGGTGAAAGGCTGGGTGGGAATGATTTTGACCGGCATGAGCGTACTTTACTGCATGGCGCAACGATGTGGAACCGCGGTCTCGCCGACCTTGTCAACTCAAGCGCGCGCCGGTTTTGCCGATGTAATATTCAGGTTGTGCTGGCACGTAATCGCTTGGTAACGTGCTAGGATTAGACTTGATTCCGTATCCACGGCGCGCGAGCGCCGGGATCCGTCACTCAATCCACAGGACGTACTGCAATGATGGTCGTTACCGGCAATCCATATTACGATGGTCTGAAGCCAGGCAGCTTCTCCTGTCTTATGGATGTGTTCGAGAACAACTATATCCTGCTGCGTAAGCTGGTTCCCGACCTGGACATCATCGATTGCGCCGTATCGAGCCGGCCGCTGTCCGTCGATCTGAATCTTACGGTCCTGGAGCGCGGCCCTTACACCACCACTCTGGCCCTGACCTACCACTTTGAAGACCGGGACGACTGGGTGGCGGAGCCGGACTTGGTGATCCGTATTTATCATGATGCGCGCTTGGCGGAAGTGCTTAGCTATCAACGCCGCGGTTATCAGCTCGACAGCACCATCCCCTGGACGCCGGCCAACCAAGGCTATGTGCTGGAACGCAAGTGGCGCATCAATCGCTTTTTGCAGAAATGGCTGGGCTTTTGCCTGCACCAGGGCCATAGCTTCACGCTGGACCAAACCATACCCGCCTGATCCTTGGCCGGTCTATCCCTTTCGGATTATCCAGTAATTGTGTGTGTGATTCTAATGGTATGATTATAAGATATATTTATGCATTTTTTGGCACTTTGCGGACTGTTACAGTACTTTTTGATTCTTGACTGAATCACTCAACTACCGTACTTTGTTGACTAGTTTAGTAGGGAATTATCTATCCTTACCCGTATCCGATACAAGTCAATTAATCAGCAAAGGTATTCAGTCATGAGACTCTCTACAAAAGGCCGCTATGCCGTTACCGCCATGCTGGATCTGGCGATTCACCATAAACATGGTCCGATAACGCTGAATGACATTTCGCAATGTCAGGGTATCTCACTCTCTTACCTGGAACAGTTGTTCGCACGCATGCGCAAAAGCGGTCTGGTTGAGGGAGTGCGCGGTCCGGGTGGCGGGTACCGCCTGGCACAACCAGCCGAGCAGATCACTATCGCCAAGATCATCGGCTCGGTCGATGAGAAGGTCGATGCCACACTCTGTGCCGGTCGCGAAGACTGCCAGGAAGGCGAACGCTGTCTGACGCATGATCTGTGGTGTGAGTTGAGTCAGCAGATTTACAGCTACCTGGATGGCATCACACTGGCGGAGTTTATCCAGCGTCCCAGCGTCAAGGAAGTTATCGATCGCCAGATGAACGTCAACAGCCGTGTATTCCTGCACAAGAAGTCGGCCGCCTGATTCGATCGACTTATGCTACAAAAAGGCCTGCGCCCACAAGGACGCAGGCCTTTTTTTTGTCAGTGAGGACGTGCCAGTGACGCTGCTAATCGGTATGCTGTCAGGTATGTCGCACTGCCTTCATCGCTGCTAGCTATGCTGCATTTCCTGCTGCGGCGTTTAAGTCATGCCGTCATCGTCGTGTGCGGCGTGGCAGTGTTGGTGTTTTCGCTGATTCACCTGATCCCTGGCGATCCGGTGGAGGTGATGCTCGGTGAGGCCGCGCAGCCCGCCGATTTGCAGGCCTTGCGTCACGCCCTTGGTCTCGATCAGGCGCTGCATATCCAGTTCTGGCACTACCTGCAGGGACTGGCACATCTGGATCTCGGTACCTCGCTGCATACGCGCCGCCCGGTGCTGGATATGCTGCTGGAACGTCTGCCGGCGACACTCGAACTGACTGCTGCGGCCTTGCTGCTGGCCATTGGCGTGGCCTTGCCGCTGGGCGTTATCGCCGCACTGCGCAAGAACAGCAACTGGGACCGCGGTGCCATGGCATTTGCGATGCTGGGCGTTTCGGTGCCGTCGTTCTGGATGGGGCCGGTGCTGATCCTGGTGTTCGCAGTGTGGCCGGGGTGGCTGCCGGTGAGTG
>JBBQDK010000050.1:0-18674 GCA_038319625.1 Gammaproteobacteria bacterium | reverse complement strand
CTTCTTGGCATCGGGCAGTTCCGGCAAGGTGGTGCGCACCTGCTCGATGAAATCCGTAGTGATTTCCAGCGGCAACAGATCGGGGTCGGGGAAGTAACGGTAGTCGTTGGCTTCCTCCTTGGAACGCATGCTGCGGGTTTCGTCCTTGTCGGAGTCGTACAGCCGTGTCTCCTGCACCACCGTGCCGCCGGCCTCGATCAGTTCAATCTGACGTTCGACCTCGATGTTGATGGCGCGCTCGACGAAGCGGAACGAGTTGAGGTTCTTGAGCTCGGCGCGCGTGCCGAATTTTTGCTGACCCTTGGGGCGTACCGAGACATTCGCGTCACAGCGGAACGAACCTTCCTGCATGTTGCCATCGCAGATCTCCAGGTAACGCACCAGTGAATGGATCTTTTTCATATAGGCGATTGCCTCCTTGGCGGAGCGCATGTCCGGCTCGGAGACGATCTCGATCAGCGGTGTGCCAGCGCGGTTCAGGTCGATACCGCTCATGCCGCGGAAGTCTTCGTGCAATGATTTGCCGGCATCCTCTTCGAGATGCGCACGGGTGATACCGATGCGCTTGGCAGTGCCGTCCTCGAGTGCGATATCGAGATGGCCAACGCCGACCACCGGTAATTCATACTGGCTGATCTGATAGCCCTTGGGCAGGTCGGGATAGAAATAATTCTTGCGCGCAAACACCGAGCGCGGTGCGATCCTGGCACCCACCGCGAGACCGAATTTCACCGCCATTCGCACGACCGCCTCATTCAGTACCGGCAGCACGCCGGGGAACCCCAGATCCACAGCACAGGCCTGGGTGTTCGGCGTGGCACCGTAGGTGATGGACGCACCTGAAAAGATCTTGCTGTTGGTGGCAAGTTGGGCGTGAATCTCAAGCCCGATGACTGTTTCCCATTGCATATTAACCTCAGATAAAATGGGAAAGATGAAAGAGCAAAGATGATTTTCCTTTCATCTTTCCCCTTTACTCTTTGCCCTGATGTTATTCAAACTCTTTCGGCACGCGCTGATGCCAGTCGCTGACCTGCTGATACTGATGCGCGATGTTGAGCAGGCGCGCTTCGTCAAAATAATTACCGATGATCTGCAACCCCACTGGCCTGCCATCGACAAAACCCGCGGGGATCGACATGCCGGGCAGACCGGCCAGGTTCACGGCGATGGTGTAGATGTCGGACAGGTACATGGTGACCGGGTCATTCACCTTTGCGCCGATGTTGAAGGCGACGGTCGGTGAAGTTGGCCCCATGATGACATCGACCTTCTCGAAGGCCTGTTTGAAATCCTCGCTGATCAGGCGGCGCAACTGCTGGGCCTTGAGATAGTAAGCGTCGTAGTAACCAGCCGACAACGCGTAGGTGCCGATCATGATGCGGCGCTTGACCTCGGCGCCGAAACCTTCGCCGCGCGAACGCTTGTAGAGATCTTCGAGGTCCCGGGGATTATCACAGCGGTAGCCGTAGCGCACGCCGTCGAAGCGCGACAGATTGGAGGAACACTCGGCCGGCGCGACCACATAATAGGTGGGCACGGCGAGTCCGGTATTGGGCAGGCTGATCTCGATCACCTCGGCACCGAGCTTTTTATAGTCGGCGATGGCCGCATCGACAGCCTGCGCGACGCGCGGATCCAGACCTTCCCCGAAATATTCCCTGGGCAGACCAATTTTCAGTCCTCTGACCGAGTCGGTGAGGGTCGCACTGTAATCCGGCACCGGCACATCGATACTGGTCGAATCACGCACATCGAAACCGGCCATGGCGCCGAGCAGCAGCGCGGCATCGGCGGCGCTGCGCGCCATCGGCCCGCCCTGGTCCAGACTGGAGGCGAAGGCGATCATGCCGTAGCGTGACACGCGCCCGTAGGTGGGCTTGATCCCGGTGAGACTGCACAGCGACGCCGGCTGACGGATCGAACCGCCGGTATCGGTGCCGGTGGCCACCGGCGCGAGTCGCGCCGCCACCGCTGCTGCCGAACCGCCGGAAGAACCGCCCGGCACGGCCTGTGTGTCCCAAGGATTTTTCACCGGACCGTAAAAACTGGTTTCGTTGGACGAGCCCATGGCGAACTCGTCCATATTGGTCTTGCCGAGCATCACCATCCCGGCTGCCTTGAAACGGGTCGTGACCGTGGCGTCATAAGGCGCGATGAAGTTGTCGAGCATCTTCGAACCGCAGGATGTTTTCACGCCGTCGGTGCAGAAGATGTCCTTATGCGCATAGGGGATGCCGGTCAGCAGTGCCGCCTCGCCCCTGGCGATCCGCGCATCGGCTGCCGTCGCCTGGGCCAAGGCCTGCTCGGCGGTGACGGTGATGAAGCTGTTGAGCGTCCCGTCGTGCCTGGCGATGCGCGCCAGAAATGCCTGTGTCAGCTCGGCGCTGGAAAATTCCCGGGCCTTGAGTCCGGCGGCCAATTCGACCAGTGTCTTGTTATGCATCGTTTACAAACACCCTTTCGAACCGCCTCGGACGCCAACAACGCCAAGGGATTCATCTGTGGAACAGCTACTCGACAAGCTTCCGCGCCCAGACTTGCCCATCACAAACGAGGCTGCAATAAATCGATTTCCTGGTGCCCGTGACGGCCTTGGCGGTTCAAAATCACTCAATGACCTTCGGCACCAGATACAGGCCCGCTTCGACCTGCGGCGCAATGGCCTGGAAGCTCGCGCGCTGATCGGTTTCGGACACGATATCGGGACGCAGGCGCTGGACGGCGTCCATGGGATGGGCCATGGGGGAAACGCCAGTGGTGTCGACGGCGCTCAGCTGTTCTACGAGCGCGAGGATATCGGAAAGATTGCGGGCATACTCGGGGATATCCTGCTCGGTGATCGCCAGACGCGCCAGGTGAGCGATCTTGATAACATCGGCGGCGTCCAGTGACATGGCGGTGTCCTACCCCTGAGAATTGAGAAAGCGCGAACGTTAGCACACTTGGCGCCTTGCCCAAACCCCCCTTGGTTGTTAGAGTACCGCATTGTTTTTCACCGGCCCTATCGGAACCCCGCACATGTTCGGATTCAAGCGTTTAATGGGACTGTTCTCCAACGATCTGTCCATCGATCTCGGCACTGCCAATACCCTGATCTATGTCCGCGGCCAGGGCATCGTCCTGAATGAGCCGTCCGTTGTCGCGATCCGCCAGGACCGCGGTCCCGGCGGCCCCAAGAGCATCGCCGCCGTCGGCATCGAAGCCAAGCGCATGCTCGGCCGGACACCGGGCAATATCGTCGCGGTGCGCCCGATGAAGGATGGCGTGATCGCCGACTTCACCGTCACCGAAAAGATGCTGCAGCATTTCATCCACAAGGTACACGAAGCACGCTTCTTTCGCCCCAGCCCGCGCGTACTGATCTGTGTACCCTGCGGCTCGACGCAGGTGGAACGCCGCGCCATCAAGGAGTCTGCGGCCGGCGCCGGCGCGCGCGAGGTGTATCTGATCGAAGAACCGATGGCCGCGGCGATCGGCGCTGGCATGCCGGTCGACGAAGCGCGCGGTTCCATGGTACTGGACATTGGCGGTGGCACCTCCGAGGTCGCGGTAATATCCCTGAACGGTATTGTCTACTCGGCATCGGTGCGCATCGGCGGCGACCGTCTTGATGACGCGATCATCAACTATGTGCGTCGCAACTACGGCACGCTGATCGGCGAAGCAACCGCCGAACGCATCAAGCATGAAGTCGGCTCGGCCTATCCGGGCGCAGAAATCCGCGAGATCGAAGTCAAGGGCCGCAACCTCGCCCAGGGCATACCGCGCAGCTTCACGCTCAACAGCAACGAAATCCTCGAGGCCTTGCAGGAACCGCTGTCCGGTATCGTCGGCGCGGTGAAGACCGCCCTCGAACAGACACCGCCGGAACTCGGCTCGGACATCGCCGAACGCGGCATCGTGCTGACCGGCGGCGGCGCCCTGCTGCGCGATATCGACCGGCTGCTGATGGAAGAAACCGGCCTGCCCGTAATGGTTGCCGAGGACCCCCTGACCTGCGTGGCACGTGGCGGCGGTCGGGCACTGGAGATGATCGATGAACGCGGCGGCGACGTATTTGCTGTTGAGTAGCGAGTAGCGAGTAGCGAGTAGCTAGCGGCGAGTAAAGCCCAGCTGACGATTTTCCTCGTAACTCGCTACTCGCTACTTTGCTAAGGGCTCAAACATCAAGCCACTCTTTACTCAAGGTCCTTCGCTCAATGCGCGGCTGGTGACGTTCGTGCTGGCCTCGATCATTCTGATGACCGTCGATCAGCGCCTGCACCGCCTGGAGAGCCTGCGTGCCGGGCTGTCCACCGCGCTCTATCCGCTGCAGCATCTGGTCGACCTGCCGACCGCGGGTTACAACTGGCTCACGGAAGCCTTGTCCTCGCGCACGCATCTGTTACAGGAAAACCAGACACTGCGCGATGAACGTCTGCAACTCCAGGTCCGGATGCTGCGCTACGAAGGGCTGCGGGCGGAAAACAAACGTCTCAAGCAGCTGCTCGACTCCTCGATCAAACTCGAAGGCCACAGCCTGGTGGCGGAATTGCTCGAGGTTGCACCCGATCCAGGGAAGCATCAGATCGTCATCGACAAAGGCAGCCGCCACGGCGTGTTCGAGGGTCAGCCACTGCTCGACGCCACCGGCATCATGGGCCAGATACTACACGTCGGACCCTACTCATCGACTGCCATTCTGATTACCGATCCCGACCACGCATTGCCGGTGCAGGTGAACCGCAACGGTCTGCGCACCATCGCTGTCGGCACCGGCGACCTGCACCGGCTGGATTTGCCACATTTGCCCAACAATGCCGATATCAAAATCGGCGATCTGCTGATCACTTCCGGCCTCGGTGGCCGTTTCCCGGCGGATTACCCGGTCGCCACTGTGAGCAGCGTCGAAACCAATCCGGGCAGCCCGTTCGCCAAGGTCAGCGCCACTCCCACGGCGCACCTGGACCGCAGCCGCGAGGTATTGCTGGTGTGGCCGGCGCGGACCGCCATACCGAAAGTATTCGTCGGGCCGCCGCGCCCGCCGTTGGCCAAGCCATAATGATCGCGCGCCGTCACGGCAGCTGGGTCATCGCGTTGAGCCTGCTGGTCGCGCTGATATTGACCCTGTTGCCACTGCCACCCTGGGTCGCGCCGTATCGCCCCGACTGGGTGGCGCTGGTACTGATCTACTGGTGCCTGGCTCTGCCGGAACGGGTCAACGTCGGAATCAGCTGGAGCATGGGCCTGCTGCTCGATGGACTGTCCGGCACCTTGCTGGGTCAGCACGCGCTCGGCCTTTCCGTGGTGGCCTACCTTACGGCCAGGCTGCATCAGCGCATCCGTCTGTTTCCGATCTGGCAACAGTCACTCACGGTGCTACTGCTGCTGGTCATGAATCAAATGCTGGTATTGTGGGTGAACGGCATACTCGGCCGGCCACCGCACAGTTGGTTGTACTGGGCCCCGTCGCTGAGCGGGCTGCTGTTGTGGCCCTGGATATTCAGCCTGCTGAGAGATCTGCGGCGACGGTTCAGGGTGACTTGACAAGAGTAGCAAGTGTGGGCACCAGTAATTTCCCCGCCCACTACTCGAGACCCGCTACTAGCCACTAGCTACTAAATTAATGCTCCGCCACATTCACCTCAAAGATCACTTTCTGGAAACCCGCCTGTTCACCACGCGCGTGGTGGTGGCGTTGGTCTTCATGGTCCTGGCCATGCTGGGACTGATCGGGCGCTTGTTCTACCTGCAGGTAGTGCAGCATGAACTGTTCTCGACAGAATCCGAGGACAATCGCGTCAAGATCGTCGCACTGCCGCCCAACCGCGGCCTGATCTTCGACCGCAATGGCGTGCCGTTGGCCGACAATCTGCCGTCTTATCATCTCGAGATCACCCCCGAGCAGGTCAAGGACATGGACGCGACGCTGCGCGGGCTGGGCGCTATCATCGATTTGCGTAGCGAGGATCTGGATCGCTTCAAAAAAATGCTGGAGCGCACCCGTCGTTTCGATGCCGTACCGCTGCGCTTCCATCTCAGTGAGGAGGAGGTGGCAAAGTTTTCAGTCAATCGTTACCGTTTCCCGGGCGTGGACATCGCCGTGCGGCTGTCGCGGCATTACCCGCTCGGCAAATACGCCGTGCAGCCGGTCGGCTATGTGGGACGCATCGACGAGAATGAACTGCAGACACTCGATCCCGCTAATTACAGCGGCACCACCCACAGCGGTAAAATCGGCGTCGAGAAATCCTATGAAAGTCTCCTGCACGGCACGGTCGGCTATCAGCAGGTGGAAATCAACGCCCAGGGGCGCGTGTTGCGCGTGTTGAAAACCACGCCGCCGGTCGCCGGGCAGAACCTGTACCTGAATATCGATTTCCGCCTGCAGGTGATCGCCGAGGCGGCGCTCGGCGACTACGATGGTGCGATGGTGGCGATCGATCCCAACACCGGTGGCGTGCTGGCACTGGTCAGTACGCCAGGTTATGACCCGGAACCGTTCGTCAACGGCATCGACCGCGCCACCTACAAAGCACTGCAGTCCAATCCCGGCAAGCCCTTGTACAACCGCGCACTGCGTGGCCAGTATCCGCCCGGTTCCACCATCAAACCGTTCATCGGCCTGGCCGGGCTGGCGCTGGGTGCAACCGACGCCGATCATCACATATTCTGCCCTGGCTATTTCCAACTGCCGGGCGTGACGCACAAATACCGCGACTGGCGCCCGCAGGGCCACGGCTCCATCGGGCTACGCGATGCCATCATCCAGTCCTGCGATGTGTACTTCTATCAACTGGCACTGTCGCTCGGCATCGACCGTATCCACGACTTCCTCAGCCGCTTCGGCTTCGGCAGCAACACCGGTATCGATGTGCTCGAGGAAAAGCCCGGTTTGCTGCCGTCACGCGAATGGAAACGCCGCACGCGCAACCAGGACTGGTACCCAGGTGAAACATTGATCACCGGCATCGGCCAGGGTTATCTGCTCACCACGCCGTTGCAACTGGCCTCCGCCACGGCGACACTGTCGATGCGCGGTCAACGCTATGCACCGCACCTGCTGTACGCCACCCAGAAACCCGGCGACAGTGCCTTGAAGCTCGCGCCGCCGGTGCCATTGCCGAAGGTGGACGGTGTCGAGCCGGATGCATGGCAGGACGTGATCGACGCCATGACCGGCGTGGTAAACAGCGCGCGAGGCACGGCACGCAGCATCGGTGCCAACGCACCCTATCTTATCGCTGGCAAAACCGGCACGGCGCAGGTATTCGGCATCAAGCAGGGTGAGAAGTACAATAAAAATGCACTGGACGTGAGCCTGCAAGATCATGCCCTGTTTATCGCCTTCGCGCCTGTCGAGCATCCACGCATCGCCGTCGCGGTGATCATCGAGCACGGCGGCCACGGCGGTTCCGTTGGCGCGCCAATGGTACGTACCGTCATGGATCAATATCTGCTGTACTCTACGCCATGAGTTTCGACAGCTTCGAGTCCTCTTCACACGCCCGCAAAGGCTGGCTGGCCCGGCTGCACCTGGATCTGCCGCTGCTGTTCGGTCTGCTGATCACCGCGGCGGTAGGCCTGGTGGTGCTGTACAGCGCCTCGGGACGCAACATGGATATGGTCACCAACCAGGCCTTGCGCCTGGCCATGGCCTTCGCCGGCATGATCCTGGTCGCGCAGATCAAACCACAGCAACTGCGGCTCTGGACACCCTGGTTGTACGGACTGGGTGTGGTATTACTGATCGCTGTCCTGTTGATGGGCCAGATCGGCAAGGGCGCGCAGCGCTGGCTCGATCTGGGTGTAATACGTTTCCAGCCCGCGGAAATTCTCAAGCTGGGTCTGCCGATGATGCTGGCGTGGTTCCTGGCCGACAGCGCGCTGCCGCCACGGCCGTGGCGCATGATCGCTGCGGTACTGCTGATCGTAGTGCCGGTGGCACTGATCGCCAAGCAACCCGACCTGGGAACTGCGTTGCTGGTCGCCTGCGCCGGCTTCTTTGCCTTGTTTCTGGCCGGGCTGCGCTGGCGATTCATGGCCTGGGCCGTACTGCTGATCGTGCCGGTGGCCGCTCTGATGTGGCACTATGGCATGCACGACTACCAGCGCCAGCGTGTGCTGACCTTCCTCGATCCGGAGACCGATCCGCTCGGCGCCGGCTATCACATCATTCAATCGATGATCGCCGTGGGTTCCGGCGGCATCTATGGCAAGGGCTGGCTGAACGGCACGCAATCGCATCTTGATTTTCTGCCGGAGCGCCACACCGATTTTATTTTTGCCGTGCTCAGCGAAGAATTCGGCCTGATCGGCGCGGTAATCCTGCTGGTGCTGTACGCCTTCCTGATCGTACGCGGCCTGTATATCGCCACACAGGCCCAGGACACCTACACGCGCCTGCTGGCCGGCACCCTGACACTGACCTTCTTCGTCTATGTATTCGTCAATGCCGGCATGGTCACCGGCCTGCTGCCCGTGGTCGGCGTGCCTCTGCCGCTGGTCAGTTACGGCGGCACGGCAGTGGTGACCCTGCTGACCGGATTCGGTATGCTCATGTCTATACACACGCACCGCAAACTGCTTGCGACTTGATCGCAGCAACCAGGAGCAAGCGCACGATGACCCATAAGCTGCACCACATCCTATTGCTGTTGACCGCACTGCTGATCAGCGCCGACCTGTCCGGCTGCGTCGCCCTGAAAAAGCACCCGGCCCACGCCGGAAGCGCCGCCACAACGGTCAGCGCGCCCGCGCCCTTGCCATCGCCCATGACCGGACAGGCCAGTGTCGAAGGCTTCATCGACGAGATGGTGGCGAAGCACGGTTTTCAGCGGGCGGACCTGGTCGCGCTGTTCGACAAGGTGCAGCCGCGCGAGCGCATCATCCGCATCATGACCACGCCCGCCGAGGGCAAGCCCTGGAACGCCTACCGGCCGATCTTCGTCAACGAAGCGCGCATCCGCGGCGGCGTGGACTTCTGGCACACCAACAGCGACGCGCTGGCCCGCGCCGAACGCCAATACGGCGTGCCGGCCGAGATCATCACCGCGATCATCGGTGTCGAAACCCGCTACGGTGGCAACATGGGCAGCTTCAACGTCATCGATGCACTCGCCACGCTGGCCTTCGATTATCCGCCGCGCGCCGACTATTTCCGCAGCGAACTCGAACAGTTCCTGCTATTGACGCGTGAGGAGCATCTCGACCCGCTGATGCCGAAAGGCTCGTATGCCGGCGCCATGGGCGAGGCGCAGTTCATGCCGAGCAGTTACCGCCACTACAGCATCGATTTCGACGGCGACGGTCATCGCGACCTGTGGCACAGCACCAGCGACGCGATCGGCAGCGTGGCGAATTATCTCAGCGCCTACGGCTGGCAGCGCGGGCAGCCCATCGCCACGCCGGCACAGGTCACGGGCAACGACTATCAAAGTGTGCTGGATGAAAAGCCGGTGCAACCTATCCATACAATCGCCGAATTCCGCACCCACGGCGTGCACGCGCTGGCCCGCCTGCGCGACGATCAAACAGCCACATTACTGCGCTTCAAGACCGACAGCGGCGATGAATTCTGGCTTGGGCTTGACAACTTCTATGTCATCACGCGTTATAATCACAGCCATCGCTATGCCATGGCTGTCTATCAACTCAGTCAGGAGATACTGGCTCGACACCAGCACCTCGTGAACGGACCCGAATAAACCATGACCGTAGTCCCGCCGGGCATGCCGCGCAGCGTCATCGCAAACGGGTGCATGTATGCACTCGCACTCGCGACCCTGCTGTTCGGTCTGAGTCTGTCCGGTTGCAGCAGCGTAGCCACGCACGGCAGCGGACTGCCCACGCCGCCCTCCCGGCCACTGCACGACGGACCGCCGCTCAATCCACCCGACGTCTTGAATGTGCCGGATGCGGTGCCGCGCGTCGAACCGCGCAGTCGCTACGGCAATCCCACATCCTACGTGGTCATGGGCAAGGAATACCATGTGCTGTCGCAAGGCAGCGGCTACGTCGAACGCGGCGGCGCCTCCTGGTACGGCACCAAGTTCCACGGCCAGCGTACCTCCAGCGGCGAACCCTACGATTTATACGCCATGACCGCCGCGCACCGCACCCTGCCGATTCCCTCGTATGCGCGCGTCACCAACCTGGCCAACAACAAATCGGTCGTAGTGCGCATCAATGACCGCGGACCGTTCCATTCCAGTCGCATTATCGATCTGTCCTACACCGCCGCCAAGAAGCTCGGCATCTACGGTCATGGCACCGGGCAGGTGGAAGTGCGCGCCATCGATCCGCTGGCGGAACGCAACGCCACAGCCCGCGCCGTTACACCCGCGAGTGCCACCGCTGACAATCCACACATAACACCTGCCGCGACACCCGCACCGCCAACGAACGGTGCGAACCTGTACGTGCAGGCCGGCGCATTCAGCAAGCGCAGCAATGCATCCAATCTGGTCGCGCGACTGCAGCAGGCCGACTTCACCGATCTGCACATCACCACATCGACCCGCCGCGATACCACGCTCTACCGCGTGCTGATCGGCCCACTGGCGAACACGGCCGATGCGGAACGCATGAGCACGCGCTTGTCCCAGGCCGGCATTGAACTTCCACGAATCGTGAAAGACTAAACCCCGCCAAGCCGACCACCGACTTGCACCGCGCACCGCGGGACGTCGATTTGCAAAATCATCGCTGTACACGGAGAATGCGCCCATCGCCATTCGTTAACGACAACATTGACCGTCTCGAGGTAATTGCATTGAAGATTGCCACATCTCGCCTGTTCGCCCTCTTGTTCCTGCTCTGCTGCAGCGCCGCTCTCACCGCCGCGCCCCTGCCTGTCCCCAAACCCCCGGCGCTGGCCGCGCGCGCCTATATCCTGCTGGACTTCCAGAGCGGCGTGGTGCTCGGCGAGAATCATGCCGACGAACGCATGGAACCGGCCAGTATCACCAAGCTGATGTCCGCTTATGCGCTGTTTCATGAACTGCATGCCGGCAAGATCAAGCTCAGCGACATGGTCACCATCAGCGAAAAGGCCTGGCGCACCCAGGGTTCGCGCATGTTCGTCGAGGTCGGCAAGCAGGTGTCGGTGGGGGATCTGGTCCAGGGCATGATCGTGCAGTCCGGTAACGATGCCACGGTGGCACTGGCCGAACACGTCGCCGGTAGCGAGGCGGTCTTCGCCGACCTGATGAACCGGTACGCGCAACGGCTCGGCATGAAAAACACTCACTTCGTCAACAGCACCGGCCTGCCCGACCCCAACCACTACACCACCGCGCGCGACATCTCGATTCTGGCCGCGGCCATCATCCGCGAGTACCCGGAATACTACAAATGGTTCTCGCAGCGTGAGTTCGTCTACAACAACATCACTCAGCACAACCGCGACATGTTGCTGTGGCGCGATGCCTCCGTGGACGGATTGAAGACCGGTCATACCGACAGCGCCGGCTACTGTCTGGTGAGCTCCGCGCACCGCGACGGGCGACGGCTGATATCCGTGGTGCTGGGCACCAAAAGCGAGAAGGCTCGCACTGACGATAGTCAGGCCTTGCTCAATTACGGCTTCCGCTTCTTCGAGACCCACAAGCTGTACAGCGCCGGCCAACCGGTCACCGAGGCACGCCTCTGGAAAGGCACCAGCGAGAAGCTGCCGCTGGGCCTGACGCAGGATCTGTACATCACCCTGCCGCGTGGCCAATACCAGCAACTCAAGGCCACCATGAAACTGCCCGCTAAGCTGGAGGCGCCGGTCGTCAAAGGTCGCAGCTATGGTATTTTGCACATCGACCTGGGCGACAAGATGCTGATGGAGAAGCCTCTGGTTGCCCTGCAGGACGTCGCGGCAGGCGGTTTGTGGCATCGATTGGTCGATTCTGTGAAAATGCGCATAGACTGATCACGCCAGAACCAGTACAAATCTGTTCAATCCACACGGTGCGCGCATCCTGATGCACCGGCCGCGAGGGTAGTTACATGTTGCGCCTTTTCACCGCGCTGCTGCTGTGCGCGAGCACTCTCGGCGCCTGCGCCGCGCCGGATCCCGCAGCGCCAGCGACCAGCCCGCACCAGATTATCATTCAGTTCCGCAGCCCGCTCGACGATCCTGCCGATCCGGCCTTCGTCCAGCAACTCAGCGTGACTGCCGGAGCTGAACTGCAGTTTCTGCACACGCTGGCCACTGGCGCGCAGCTCTACAGTGTGGACAGCACGCTCGATCGCAACGCATTTTCATCCGTCGTGCAACGCCTGAGCCTGCGTCATGACGTGCTTTATGCCGAAGCAAACCGCCGCGTCCAGCCCGCTGGTGGGAACTGACCATGAAGTTGTCCCCCGCCGTGCAACGGCGCCTTCTCAGCGCCGCTACAGTACTACTTATCCTGACAGTCGGCAGTGTGCGGGCCGACGCCGCTGAGCACGTCGATCAGCTGATCGTCAAACTGCGCGACAACACGGCCGGACAGCGACTCGACACGGATCATCGTCAGGCCCTCGAGGCGCGCAGCGGCTGGCCGTTGACCAGCGTGCGGGTGCTGGCCACCGGCGCGCAACTGCTGCAGCTGCCGCAAGCCGTGACGCAGGAAGATGCCGAACTGCTCGCCGCCGCGCTGCGCACCGACCCGAATGTCGAATACGCCGAAGCGGACCGGCACGTGTATCCGACGGCCGGAGCACCCGGCAGCACCGAACCGCTCTTTTCACAACAGTGGTATCTGCAAGCCGTGCCGGGCGGCATGTATCTACCCGACGTCTGGGCCGCCGGCATCGGTACGGGCGCGACACCCGGCGTGATCGTCGCCGTGGTCGATTCCGGTTACCGGCCACATGTCGAGTTTGCCGCGCGCATCCTGCCCGGCTACGATTTCATTTCCAATCCGTTCACTGCCAACGATGGCGGTGGCCGCGATGCCGATGCCTCCGACCCCGGCGACTGGGTAACCCAGAACGAAGCCGATGCACACCCGAATTGCACGGTGCAATACACCAGTAGCTGGCATGGTACCTCGCTCGCCGGCGTTATCGCCGCCAGCGGCGACAACAGCGTGGGCATAGCCGGCATCAACTGGCAGGCACAGATACTGCCGGTGCGCGTGCTCGGCAAGTGCGGCGGCAGCACCGCCGACATAGCCGATGCCATGTACTGGGCCGCCGGTCTGACGACCGCGAGCGGCGCGCGCAATTTTAATCCGGCGCGTATCATCAACCTGAGTCTGGGCAGCAGCGGCAGTTGCACACAAACCGAACAATCCGCCATCAACGCTGTAACTGCGGCGGGCGTAGTGGTAGTGGTGGCGGCCGGTAACGACAATCACGGCGATGTCGCCAACTTCAGCCCGGCAAACTGCAACGGCGTAATTACCGTGGCCGCAACCAATCGCAACGGCACCATGACCGGCTACACCAACCTTGGCAGCAAGGTCGCCATCAGCGCGCCGGGCGGCGAACAATTCAATAACATATTCACGACCTCGAATTCCGGCACGACCACACCCGCCACCGGACCCGGCGCGGACAATTACCAGGCCGGGGCCGGTACCAGCTTCTCCACCGCCGCGATATCCGGCGTCGTCTCACTGATTCTCAGCGTGCGTCCCGAACTTACTCCCGCCCAGGTACTCAGCGTGCTGCAAAGCAGCGCCGATCCGATCGCCGACTCAGTCTGCACGCCCCACCAGTGCGGGGCGGGCATCGTCAACGCCACGGCAGCTGTCAGCACCGCGCAAGGTTTTGTGCTCCCGAGCAGTGTCGGCGGCGGCGGTGGCGGTGGTGGCGGTGGCGGCTGTGCGGATCCGCTGGCGTTACTGACATTATTCTGCAGCACCCTGGCATTACGCGGTATGCCGTCCAAGCGGTCAGGCTTCGGGAAACGCTGATCAGGCGGGCATCCGCGCCGCAACACGTCGCAGCAGCGCCCCCAGACCGCCGCCCACGGTCCCGAACAGGTGCGCGGCGACGATCACCGGTCCACCGGCGATCGCGCTGGTGCCGGGCAGCGGACCGAGTAATTGTTCCCAGAGCAGTTTGCCGGCCAGCGCGGCCAGCATCAGCGCCGCTTCGGCAGGCCGTTCCCGCCACAGCCGCAGCGCGCCGGCGGCGAACAGGCCATGCAATACCCCGGACAGGCCGACATACCAGACCAACCCGGGATCGAACAGCAGTAACCCGAAGCTGACGCCGAGCGCGCTGCACAGCAGCACCAGCCAGCCGGCCGCCCCGGACAGTTCGCGCGCGAACAAGGCCCAGACCAAGCCCAGTCCGCACAGGTTGAGCAGCAGATGCGCAGTCCCCAGATGTACCAAATGCGCGCTGAGCAGGCGCCAGAGCTGGCCGTGCAGGATATCCGTGCGCTGATAGCGCAAGATCCCGGCGAGGTCAGCGCCACCCAATGCCACCAGCCCGCAGCTCAGCGCCAGCAGCACCGGCAAGTGCCAACTCGCGAGCCGCACGCGCCATGCAGGCGTTACCATGTGACGCAGTACCCGGCGCGGCGCGGCGGCATATTTGTTATGATGGCGCGCACACTCACACCGTCGATGCGGACACGACACGGCGTCGCGTCGCACACAAACACTACACCGGGCAATATATCCATGAGCGCTATGATGACCGATTTCACACCGAACCACAGCACCCGCCAGCGAGGTTTCACACTCATCGAGATCATGGTGGTGGTAATCATCCTGGGCATTCTCGCCGCGATCGTGGTACCACGCGTCATGAACCGTCCGGACGATGCGCGCATCGTCAAGGCCAAGCAGGATATCCGCGCCCTGGAAAGCGCGCTAAATCTTTACAAGCTCGACAACTATTCTTACCCGAGCACCGAACAGGGCCTGCAGGCACTGACACAAAAACCTTCCGGCGATCCCGAGGCGCGTAACTGGAAACAGGGCGGCTATGTCGATCGCCTGCCCAAGGATCCCTGGCAGCGTGAATACCAGTACCTGAACCCCGGCGTGCATGGGGAAATCGACATCTACACCCTGGGCGCGGACGGCCAGCAGGGCGGCGAAGGCGTCAATGGGGATATCGGCAATTGGAGTCTGGATCAGTAACAGGCATTTTGAACCGCCAAGAACGCCAAGAATTCCAATGTGAGTCATCTCAAAAGAGTCGACGACAATTCCTCTCCTGTAATGCTGTACTGAAAACGGATTTAATTTTTTCCTTGGCGTTCATGGCGTCCTTGGCGGTTCATACTTTTTCCTACCCACTGATCGACACCTGATGAAACGCATTCCCCAGACTACGCGCGCTTCCGGCTTCACCCTGCTGGAACTGCTGGTGGTACTGGTCATCATCGGCATCGTCAGCAGCTTCGCGGTACTGTCCACCGGACTGACCGGTCGTAACAGGCCGCTCGACAAAGAAGCGCAACGGATGCTTGCCCTGATGAAGATGGCCGGGGAGGAATCCGTGCAGAAAACTGAGGAACTGGGGCTGACTCTCGACAGCGACGGTTACCATTTCCAGGACTACGACTACGATCAGAACGCATGGCAGTCACTGCAAGATGATCTGTTCCGCGAACGCCACCTGCCGGACGGCGTCACGCTGGAGCTGGTTCTCGAGGGACGCCCCATCGTGCTCGCTTCCCCGTCGCAAACCGACAGTACTGACAAGCCGTCAGCGGACAGTCAGGACCAGCCCAAGCCCCCGCAGATCCTGTTTCTGTCCAGCGGCGAGGTCACGCAATTCACGCTCACCCTCAGCGAACACCCCGGCACCGCGCAGCGCGTCATCAAGAGCGTTGGCGATGGCAGCTTCACACTGAGCGGCGCTACGGAACCGGCCCGATGAGCAGACGCGGCGCGCGTGGCTTCACCCTGATCGAAGTGTTGGTGGCACTGGCGGTGCTGGCCATCGCCCTCAGCGCCATCATCAAGACCATGAGCGCCAATACCCTCAACAGCATCTATCTGCGCGACCGCACCCTGGCGGAGTGGGTGGCGCTGAACAAAATCACCGAGCTGCAACTCAGTCAGGATTGGCCGAGTCCGGGCACCAACGACGGCAAGGCGGTGATGGGCAATCACGAATGGTACTGGGAAGCGGAGATCAAGACCACGCCGGACAAGGATGTCGATACCATCACGCTGCGCGTGCGTGACCGACGCGACGCGGAGAATCCCATCACCACAGTCCAGGCCTACATAGGACGGGTCCGATGAACCGAATGCCGTCCGCACAGCGTGGCTTCACACTGCTGGAATTGCTGGTCGCCGTTGGTGTCTTCGCGGTCATGTCGGTGATGGCCTACGGCGGACTCAAGACCGTGCTCGACGCCCGCCAGCAGACCGATGCCCAGGCCAAGCGCCTCGCCGCAGTGCAGTTGACTTTCATGCGCCTGGAGCGCGACATCGAACAGATGACACCGCGCCGCATCCGCGATGAATTCGGTGACGAGAAAGCACCGCTGTTGGCCCAGCCGGACAGCGGTAGCGTGGAATTCACGCACGCCGGCTGGAGCAATCCGACCAATGCACCGCGCAGTCATCTGCAACGCGTCGCCTACGCCCTGAAGGACAAGCAGTTGCTGCGCGCTTATTGGCTGGTGCTGGACCGCGCGCAGGATAGCCAGCCGATCCAGACAGTGCTGCTGGATAAAGTGAGCAACATGGAATGGCGCTTCATGGACAGCGCCGGCAACTGGCAGACGCAATGGCCGCCCGTGACCACCACGACCACCACGACCACCCCGGCGCCTGTCGCCAGTCTGTCACAACTGCCGCTTGCCGTCGAAGTGACCCTGGAACTCGACGATTTTGGACGCCTGACCCGGCTGTTCAGCGTCGCCGGTGAGCGGCCGCCGGCCACAATACCGCTAGGTACCTCGCCCCTTACCAACCCGGGTAGCCCGCAGAGCACGCCCTGACCAGCGCCGGCCACTCGTTACCGATCGTCCGGATGCGCTACCATAACAGCACCATGAACCGTCGTTTCCGACACAACTGTCAGGGCGTCGCACTGATCACCGCGATGCTGATCGTGGCACTCGCCAGCATCGCGGCGGTCGCGGTCGTGTCGCGTCAGCAGTTCGACATTCGCCGCAGCGCCAATCTCTTGAACGGCGAGCAGTCCTATCAATTCGCCCTCGGCGTGGAAAGCTGGGCGGTGCAGGTGCTGACCCGCGATCGCAAACTGAATGCCACCGACACCCTGGAGGAAGACTGGGCCAAGCAACTGCCGCCACTCAGCGTCGAGGGCGGCCAGGTCGCCGGCCACATCGAAGACCTGCAAGGCCGCTTCAATCTCAACAATGTGGTGGACAGCACCACCGGCAATGCCTCAGCCAGCACGGTCAGGCCATTGCAGCGTATGCTGGAAGCACTGGATATACCGCCTGATCTGGCCTGGGCGGTGGCCGACTGGATCGACCCGGATCTCAACGCCAACATAAACGGTGGCGCGGAAGATGACGTATACACCCGCCTGCAACCCCCCTACCGCACCGCCAACACCCAAATGGCCAGCAGCAGCGAGCTGCTGCTCATCAATGGCTTCACACCCGAGTACTATGTCAAACTCCTGCCTTATATCTGCACACTACCGGAGCACACTAAAATCAACGTCAATACCGCCACGGCACCGGTACTGGTTTCGCTGCTCGATGGCCTCAGCCTGAGTGCCGCACAAGCCATCGTGGACGCGCGCAAGGATAACCCGTTCGTCGATATCGCCGCATTCGCGACTGCGCTCAAAACCACCGGCGGCCTAACACAGGCTAACCTGAGTAGCCTGGATGTCAGCTCGATCGATATCGGCAGCAGTTATTTTCTGGTGACTGCAGATACCCTGTTCGGCAAGGGCCGCACGCGACTTTTTTCCGAACTGCACCGGTCCAACGCGCAGACCAGCGTGATCCTGCGCGCCCAAGGAGTGTTGTGAGATGAGTAACGCCCTGTACCTACGCCTGCCGGCCACGCCGGACACGGCGCTGACCGGCTATCGCGGCGGCGCGGCGCCCGCCGCCGTGCAAGAACGTTTCGCCGATGCCGCAGCTGCCGCGGGCGGACGCGTGATCGCACTGGCACCGGGTCATGACGTCACACTGACCGCAGCGACGCTGCCGACCCGCAACCGCAAACGCATGCTCGCCGCCGTGCCCTACGCGCTCGAAGAACAATTGATCAGTGACATCGAGACGCTTCACTTCGCGCTCGGCGCCGCCGACAAACTCGGGCCGGTGCCGGTCGCCGTGGTCGAGCGCCGGCACATGCAGCATTGGCTGGATAGCCTGCAGGCAGTCGACCTGCGTCCCGATGCATTGATTCCGGAACAGCTCGCACTGCCCTGGCAGCCCGGCAGTTGGACAATACTGGTGGAAGCACGGCAGGTACTGGTACGCAACGGCGCCCTGCAGGGTTTCGCCATCGATCCCGAGCTTGCCGCCGTAGTGCTGCGCAGCGCCCTGCAGAACGCCGGCGACCAACGGCCGCAACGCCTGGAGGTCCATGCCTGCGTGACCGCCGACCCGGAACTGGCCGGCATCGCCGCTGAGTTCGAACTGGAACTGGTGGCCCATGCCTGCACCGACCCACTAGCTTTGTTCGCCGCCGGTTACGACGCCGAACAAAGCATCAACCTGCTGCAGGGCGCCTACAGCCGCAACGAACAACTGGGCCGGCTGTGGCGTCCCTGGCGACTGACCGCCGCCTTGCTGGTCGGCT
>JBBQDK010000049.1:0-18702 GCA_038319625.1 Gammaproteobacteria bacterium | reverse complement strand
CGATCAGCGCTTCGGCCATGTTCGTCGGCAGGATGAACAGGATCGATTTTTTGATGTTGTCGTAAACGGTGCGACCTTCCTCGACGCCGGCGACGATGGAGGCGAAGTTGTCATCGGTGAGTACCATCTCGGCGGCTTCCTTGGCGGCTTCCGTGCCCTTGAGTCCCATGGCCACGCCGATGTCTGCACGCTTCAATGCAGGTGCATCGTTGACGCCATCACCGGTCATGGCCAGTACCTCACCGTCGGCCTGTAAGGCCTGCACGAGGCGCAGCTTAAGCTCGGGACTGGTGCGCGCGAACACCACGGTATCACGCGCCACCTGGCGCAAGGCTGTATCATCAAGAGCTTCCAGATCGGTACCGGTCATCGATGCCAGTGCTGTATCGAGACCGAGCTGAGCACCGACTGCCTGTGCCGTGAGATAGTGATCGCCGGTGATCATTTTTACGGCAATGCCAGCGCGGCGACATTGTGCGACAGCTGCAATCGCCTCGCTGCGCGGCGGGTCGATGATGCCCAGCAGGCCCAACAGCGTCAGGCCGGTGGTGACCGTATCGAAGTGCAGTTCCCGCTGCTCCGATGTGACGGCCTTGAAACTGAGTGCCAGTACGCGCGCACCGTTGCCGGCCAGAGTATCCATGTGTGTCTGCCAGTATGATTTATCCAGCGGCCGGTCCTGTCCGTCACTGCGCTGTGCCGTGCACCTCTCGAGCAGATGTTCCGGTGCGCCCTTGATATAAATGAAATGATGACCGGCGTGATCGTGGTGCAGTGTCGCCATGAAACGATATTCGGATTCGAAGGGAATCTCATCGAGACGCGGGCGTATTTCACGTTCCTTCACGACATCCAGATCTGCCTTGATTCCCAGAGTCAACAAGGCGCCTTCAGTCGGGTCGCCGGTGAGCTGCCAGTTGCCGGCATGTTCGTGCAGCGTGGCGTCGTTGCAGAGCAGCGCGCTGCGGCACAGTTCGAGCAGGTCCGCGTGTTCCGCAGGGTTGATGATCTCATCGTTCAGTGTGATATCACCCTGTGGCGCATAACCGGCGCCGGTCACGGCGTACAGCTGTGTGGCAGTGACGATATGCTGTGTCGTCATCTCGTTACGTGTCAGGGTGCCGGTCTTGTCGCTGCAGATCACCGTCACCGCGCCCAGCGCCTCGACTGCCGGTAAGTGCCGGATGATGACGTTGCGCCGCGCCATGCGCTGCACACCGATGGCGAGCGTAATAGTGATGATGGCCGGCAGTCCCTCGGGAATGGCCGCAACCGCCAATGCCACCGCCGCGAGAAACATGTCATTACCGGGCAGATGATGCACAAACACGCCGATGCCGAAGGTGAGCCCGGCTAGCGCGAGGATCGCCACGGTCAACTGCCGACCGAAGCGATCCAGCTTGCCGAGTAATGGCGTGGTGAGTGGCTCGACAGTGGCCAGTAGGTTGCTGATGCGACCGATTTCGGTAGCCATGCCGGTGGCGACCACCACACCAGCACCCTGGCCATGCGTTACCAGCGTGCCGGAGTAGGCCATGCTGCTGCGTTCGCCAAGCGGCGCCGCCACCACCGTGCGCGGCGGGGCTTTCTCCGCCGGCTCGGATTCGCCGGTCAGCGCAGACTCATCGATTCGCAATGAGTGGGTCTGCAGCAGGCGTATTTCTGCCGGTACCTTGTCGCCATCGGCGATATGCACGATATCGCCTGCCACCAGATCTTCAGCGGGAATCTCGACCACGATCCCGTCGCGTCTTACCCGCGCCCGCAAGGACAGCATATTGCGGATTGCGCTCATGGCGCTTTCCGCCTTGCCCTCCTGGATGAACCCGATGAATGCGTTGATGACGACGACGCCAAAGATCACGCCGCTGTCGATCCAGTCCCGCAGCAGCAAGGTAACCATGCCCGATGCAAGCAGGATGTAGATCAGGACATTGTGAAATTGCAGTAGGAACCGCCACAGCGCGCTGCGTTTCGGTGGTACGGGTAATCGGTTCGGACCGCATGCGATCAGACGGCGTTGCGCTTCGCTGTGCGTCAGGCCTGTCGGTGCGCTTTGTTGGCGTGACAGGCAGTCGGCACCATCGAGGGCATGCCAGGAGGGGGTCTTGTCACTATTGGAGAGGACGTCTGGCATGAGAGCGGTCGATGCCTGGAAAGGTGGCGGGTGACAGACATACACAAATGATGTTACAGGTGGATAACCGGTGTGTCATTACTATAAGGTTTCTGGCGTCCTTGGCGGCTCAACTAATAAATCAAGGTTTCCATAGCTTCAGATTGCATTCTGCGCGAATCAGAGCGGGCCTTGTGTAATTTCACGAATGGTCATTTTCAATAATCATTATTGACGATAAAGAAGGCCCCGAACGCCCCGGCTTCCGTGTCATGAGAGTATCCCGCCTGCCGGGTCCGGGTCCGACATCCCAAAATTACTGCGATGAATTGATCAGTGATATCGCGCGCGTGTCGGCATTCTCACGACTCCGGCAGGCGGGTCACCAACAACAGCCACACATAACCAAGCGCACCGGCGAGCAAGGATGCGGCGAGAATGCCGGTCTTGGCCATGAGCAGCAAATCAGGTTGAGTGCTGTAAGCGAGTTCGGCGATGAAGATCGACATCGTAAAACCGATGCCGCCGAGCAAGGCGACGCCGGCGATCTGTGCCAGTGTGGTGCCACGCGGCAGTTGCCCGATGCCGAGGCGCAAGGCCAGCCAGCTCGCGCCGGTGATGCCGATGAATTTGCCGAGTACCAGCCCCGCGCCCACTCCCAATGTGACCGGATGACTGAGGGTGGTGCCGAGTGTCTGGAAATGCAATGGAATGCCAGCATTGGCAAGTGCGAACAACGGGATGACCAGCAATGCGACCGGCAGATGCCAAGCATGCTCCAGACGTTGCAGCGGTGTTTCGACCAAGTGTGCATCACGCGCCAGGGTTTGTGCAAGATTCAGGAGGGTACCGTTGGTGAGGATGTTCGTGTCGCGTTGATGCGTTGCTTCGAAACGATCGAGCAATTCGCGCATCCGGGCGGTGAACAGTGGTGGGTCGTATTTCGGCCGCGCCGGGATGGTAAAGGCCAGCAGCACGCCAGCGAGTGTCGCATGCACGCCGGATTGCAGCATGAAGAACCACAACAGTATACCTACCAGTAAATAGGGAGCTGGTTTGCGCACGCCACCGAGGTTGAACAGCACCAGAATGAGCACCATGAGTGCGGCCAGTACGAGAAAACCGATAGCGATCTGTTCGGTGTAGAAAATGGCGATCACTACCACCGCGCCCAGGTCGTCGACGATGGCGAGCGCTACCAGAAACATGATAAGGGTGCGTGGTATGCGGCGCCCCAGCAGCACCAGCGCGGCTACCGCGAAGGCGATGTCGGTGGCCATGGGTATTCCCCAGCCATTCCCGTCAGGCAGTTGCGGGTTGATGAAATGGAAGATCAAGGCAGGAATCAGCATGCCGCCCAGTGCCGCAAGAATCGGCAGCACCGCCTGGCGTGGCCGGGCGAGTTCGCCGACCAGAACTTCGCGCTTTATTTCCAGGCCCACAATAAAGAAGAACAAGGCCATGAGTCCGTCGTTGACCCAGTGATGCACGCTCTTGTCGAGGGCCCAGTCGCCGAGTCGTATACTGATGTGACTATGAATCAAGTGCAGATAGGTTTCGGCGAGGGGGGAGTTGGCCAACAGTAGCGCGATCACCGTGCACACCATGAGTATGATGCCACTGGTAGTCTCGTGGTGGATGAACTGTTCGAACGGCGTGACGATACGATTGAAGGCCGGTTCCAGTGGAGCCGTATAGTGGCCGTCCCGATGATCGGTGTGCAGTTTGTTCATGGTTTGTAAATTCCGTACATAAGACTCAACAAGAACTTCCATACTCGAACCAGTAGTGTTTGCCTCAGCCTTTGAGCAGTTGTCCCTCCACATGCTCCAGGCCTTCGGGTGAACCATACAGTACCAGCACATCGCCGGCACGCAGATGTGTGTCCGGTCCGGGTTGCGGGCCGCGGATACCGCCACGGCGCACGGCGGTGACCTGTACCTCGGAGGCCGCCAGATCCAGTTCGGCAATCGTGCGGCCGACCGCATAGGCGCCGTCGGGCAGGGTCACGGCGTGCAGGCGCTCACGGAAGCCCTGTGAGTGTTCCAGTGATTCACTCTCATCACCGTGGAAGAAGCCACGCAGCAAGCGGTAGCGATCGGCGCGCACATCACGCACGCGGCGGATCACGCGTGCCACCGGCACGTCCAGTAATAGCAACAGATGCGATACCAGCATCAGGCTGGCTTCCAGTGTTTCCGGTACGACTTCGGTCGCGCCCAGCTTTTGAAAATGCTCCAGCTCCGTATCGTCGCGGGTGCGCACCAGTACCGGCATGTCTGGACGCAATGTACGGGTATGCTGCAGGATCTTGATGGTGGCGGGCGCATCGTCATAACTGATGACCAGCGCGCGGGCGCGCTCCAGTCCGGACGCCTGCAGGATCTCGCGGTGGGTGGAATCGCCGTAGCGGACCCGTTCGCCGGCGGCGCGCGCCTCACTCACAGTGTGCGGATCGAGATCCAGTGCCAGGTATTCAAAACCTTCTTCATCGAGAAAGCGTGCGATGTTCTGGCCGATGCGGCCGTAGCCGCAGATGATGATGTGCTGGCTCAGGCCGCTGGCGCTGACCTGGACATCCTGTGCCTGGCGGTCGCGGCCGCCGCCGTAGCTTTGCGCGAACAGACGCTTGGCCATGGCACCGTTGTAGCGGATCACCAGGGGCGACAGTGCCATGCTGAGCAGCGTGCCGCCGAGTACGATCTGGTTGTCGTGGGCATCCATCAGTCCGTGCACTGTTGCCAGCGACAGCAGCGCGAAGCCGAACTCGCCGCCTTGCGCCAGTACCAGCCCGGTACGCAAGGCAACGCCCGGTTCAGCGTTCATCATCCGGCCCAGTGCGAAAATCAGCAAGGTCTTGAACAGGATGATGGCCAGCGCCAGCAGCAGCACCCAGTGACCCACGGCCGGCAAAGTGTGGACATCGAGCAACATGCCGATAGTGATGAAAAAGAGGCCCAGCAGCACATCACGAAACGGCCGGATGTCGGCCTCCACCTGGTGGCGAAATTCAGTTTCGCCCAGCATCATCCCGGCGAGGAACGCGCCCAGCGCCAGTGACAGGCCGCTCATGTGTGTGAGCCAAGCGGCCCCGAGTGTGAACAATAGCACGCTCAACATGAACAGTTCCGATGAGCGCGCCGCGGCAATACCGATGAACAGTGGTCGCAGCAGCCAGTGACCGATACCCAGCATGATGAAGAACGCGGCGACGCCTTTGAGCATGGCGAAGACGAGTGGCAGAACGATGGCCTGATCGCCGCTGCCACCGAGCGTCGGGATAACGATGAGAAATGGAATGACGGCAAGGTCCTGGAACAGCAGCACGCCGAGCGCGTAGCGGCCATGGCGCGAATTCAATTCCACCTGTTCGATTAACTGGCGCGTGACAATCGCGGTCGAAGACAGGGCCACCACGCCGCCAACAACGAAGGCTCCGCTCCCGGTCATACCGAACAGCCAGGCGATCACCGCACCCAGCACAGTTGTGATGAAGACCTGCGCGCTACCCAGTCCGAGCACCACTTCCTTCATGGCGATCATCTGCGGCAGGGAGAACTCCAGTCCGATGGTGAACAGCAGAAATACCACCCCGAACTCCGCGAGGAAACGCGTGTTTTCCGTGTCGGCCACCCAGCCCATGCCGTACGGGCCGGCAATTACGCCCACGCACAGATAGGCCAGGATGGCCGGCAGGCGCAGGCGACGGAACAGCGACACCATCAGCACGGCGCCGCCGAGCAGTCCGATGATTTCAGCGAAGACACCGTGGTTCATGGCTGGGATAGATACACTAGTCAGGGAAAAGATGCAAAGGCGTACGAGATGTATTTCAGGGTTTGGTATTTCGTCTGATCTGATGTTGACCTTGTCGGATCGATCGATCCGAAACAGAGGGTCGGCTTGACAGTACCGATATGACATGGAAGCGGTCATCGGGAGCTGTCGTCGCGGTCTGAATATTCGTGGAATGGAGCAGGTCTGCCCCCGGTTTGTCAGTCCATGATGTGAATAATTGGATTCACTGTTCGGGCCAGCCTGTGGCTGTGCAAAATCACCTTCGGTGATTTCGTCGTTACGCTAGACCGGGCTACTGGATATGCCGGTGTCGGCCATAACAACTACAATCCATCATTCAGCAGCTCGGTGAGCTCGTCGTTGCATGACAGCTGTCACAATATGTCATTCCGGTGCACGGCGCTCGAAGTTCTGTTACGCCAGTGCCGCATTGGCGGCGCGCAAATACGCAGTGTGTTCCACGGCCGAGCACTCGGAGTTCTCTTGGGGACGCCGCAATTCGGCTTGCACCGCTTGTCGGTCACGGGCGGAGTGACCGACTATTGCAGAAGTCTGTCAGTACACCAGCCGCAAGCCCGCGAAGACATGGCGTTTGTCCGCCGTGTAAAAATTGCGGAAGCTGGCACGGCGCAGTTCCGGGCGGGTGTGCAGGCTGGCCCCGCGCAGGGTGAAGTATGTATCGTCGAACCAGGGTGTGGAATAGGCTTCATAGGGGAAGGCGCTGAAGCCATTGTATGGGTGAAAGCTGTTGCCACACCATTCCCAGACGCGGCCGACATCATCGAGTTGATGGCTGCGGTGTGCGGCTTCCCATTGGTATTCGTGCGGCAGGCGCGCGCCCGCCCAGGCGGCGCAGGCGCAGGCTTCGTAGTGATTAATGCCATGTACCGGCGCGGTCGCGGCCAGTTCGTAAGGACCGTTCAGGCCGATGCCGTACCAGGCAGCGTTCGAATCCAGTCGCCAGTGCTCTGGATAAGTGACCTGATGTTGTTGGCGCCAGGCCCAGCCGGCCTCCGACCAGAGATTCGTGTCGCTGTAGCCACCGGCCTGCATGAAGGCCAGATATTCGCCGTTGCTGAGCGGCTGCGCGGCGATGCGGAATTCGCCAATTTCGTTATGTTGCGGCGGTAATTCATTATCGAAGGCTTGCGGCGCGGCGCCACCGATACAAAAATGACCGGCGGGCACGGTACGCAGCTCGCCGTGTTTGCCGGCGGCCAGCAGCGGGGCACTGACCCGGTAATCCGGATAGTCCACGCGCAGGGCGCGTTGAGTGAGAACCATGATCATGGTTTCGTAATGTTGGGCGTGATGCTGGAGCAGGAACAGCGGCAGATAATCGTCGGTGAGCAGGGCATGTTCCTGAGGCAGGGTGTCACTGGCGAGGTGCATCAGATTATCCGATTGCAGGCCGGTCGCCCAGTCGATCAGTGCGTTGCGCGGTGGCAATTGCGTCCCGCGGTTTTTTCGGGGCGTCATGTCCGGTGTATAGAGTGTGCGGAGTGGCGTGCTGAGGGTATGATTGCCGGCGACCACCTCATGCAGCCAATAGGTTTCCGTATAGGCGCAATGCCCTAGGTGCCAGCCAAGTGGACTCAGGTCGGGGTGATACTGATGGCGGCAGACGCTGTCGTCGTGGCCTTCGACCAGTGCCATCAGCAGACTCTGAATCGCGCTGAGCTGGTGCAGTGTCGCCGCTGCGGTCATAACGCCACTAACTCCGCCGGATGTTGCGGGTCGAGGATGAGCAGATGGTTTTCCGGTACCGGTTGCCAGAACTCCGATCTGGTCAGACGCTCCGACGCGATCAACTGGGCCCCCGGAAAAGCCTCATCGTCACTGATGTAGTAGAGCGTGGGGCAGGCGTGATTGATGGCGTGGCGAGAGGCGATGACGCGCTCGCCGTCGCTGACGATGCAGTTGAGCAACAGTGCCTGGCCGTTCTGCCAACCGTCGAGCAGTTCGAACAGTGCTTTCAGGGCATCCTCGATGCTGAGCTCGGCATCGTCGGCGAGCAGATGGCGCAACAGGGCGAACAGATGTTCGGAGTCGGTATTGCCCAGGATGGCAGCCTCGATGTGCGGTTCCAAGAACTGGCGGATCGACGGACGTAGCGTCAGTGCGAAATCGGCGAGGAAGCCGTTGTGCGCGAACAGCAGTTCGTCGTCGCAGAACGGTTGGGAATTGGCCTGATGCACCGGCGCACCGGATGTGGCGCCGCGAACATGGGCGAACCAGAGGTCGCTGTGCAGGGCCCGCGCCAGGCGCGGCAGATTGGCATCTGTCCAGATCGGTTGGGCCTGTGTGTAGGCCACCGGCAGGTCGTCGTCGCCGTACCAGCCGAAGCCATAGCCATCTGCGTTGACTTTTCCATAAATCAATTCCATGGGCTGCCAAGCCTGTACCATCAGGCTGTGTTCCGGATCAAGCATGAAACGCTTGAGTGGGATGCGTGGACCAAGATAGGCGGCCAGTCGGCACATGGGTGTTATTGAGGGCCCGGTGTGGCTTACAATAGGGTGGAGGGACATAGTGTAACCGCCCAGGGATTTCGCGCAAAGGAGCATAAGCAAGAATGAATCAGGCGTTGAATAGGCCGTACACTCGCGAAGTCGAGCGCTTGCGCAGTTGGCAAGTCCCGGCCACCCGTACCCAGTCCACGCTCCTTGAGGATGCGCATCACGGACTGCTGCAGCGGCCGCGCAGCATGCCGCCGAAATATTTCTACGATGCGCAAGGTTCGCAGTTGTTCGATGCGATCTGCTCCACACCCGAATACTACCCGACCCGTACCGAGGCTGCACTACTCGCGCAGCACGCCGATGAGATCATCGACATTGCGCGCCCGGATAACATCGTCGAATTCGGCAGTGGTTCGTCGCGCAAGACCCGCCATCTGCTGGACGCCTGCGAGGCCCGGCAGCAGTGCTGCGGCTACTGGCCGTTCGATGTCTGCGGTGACATCATGATGAGCGCCGGCCAGGGCCTGGTCGAGGATTATCCCTGGCTGGGCATCACGGCGCTGGTGGGTGATTATCAGGCCGGCCTCGGCAATCTGCCGGAGATCGACGGGCGGCGCCTATTCATTTTCCTTGGCGGCACCATCGGTAATTTCACCTTATCGCGCGCCATCCGTTTTCTGATCGATATCCGTCGGCACATGCGCCCGGGCGACTGGCTATTGCTCGGTGCCGATCGCGTCAAGGACAAGGACGTGCTGCACGCCGCCTACAACGACAGCGTGGGGCTGACCGCGCGCTTCAACCTGAATCTGTTGCAGGTGCTGAATCGCGAATTGCGCGCTGACTTCGATCTTTCCGCCTTCCGGCACGAGGCGCATTATAATGAAGCTTTTAGTCAGATCGAGATGTATCTCACTGCCGACAGATCGCAGCGGGTGTGCTTGGGCGCGTTGGACCGCACAATCGAAATTGACAACGGTGAACGTGTCCTCACCGAGATCAGCCGCAAGTTCACCCGCGCGGCACTGCTGAGTCTGTTTCAAGCTGTTCACTTCACTGAGATGCGTCATTACGAACCGCGCAACGGCTATTATTCGCTAGCCTTGCTGCGGGTATAAGCCATCATCTTGTGGCGTGGTGCGCCTGCCGATATCGCCTGCGTTACGAATAGCCAAGGATTACCCTCGCCGCACAGAGTGGGCGCAGCTCCGACTCAAAGCCAGTGCGCCGCTATCCCAGTCTTCCAATCCTCCACGAACTGCCGGTTAGAGTCGATGAAGTCCTGATCGTGCTCGGCGCGGTTAATGGTGAGATGAATGACGACGTGCCGGGGCTGCGGCGGCTGGCCGGTCGTTACCGTCCATTGCAGGGCATTGGGGCAGTCGGGCAGGGAAAAACGCACGCCGTCACGGATTTCCTCCCGACGCACATGAAACGTACCCCACAAGCAGTAGATCTGCCCGTGTGAACCTGCATCGCTGAGCACCTTGTCGATCGATGCGCACCAGCCGGGCAGGGCGCTGATAGTCAGGCGTTGCTGCAGTTCGGGGACAGTCGCGGGGATGGCTGCGGATGCGAAAAATCCCATGCGGGAATTCTATCGTAAATCATTTGTCTGGCAGGGAATATTTCAGCCTGTCGAAAGCCCGGTAGAATGGCTCGAAATTCCTGTCGAGGAATTCTCTACGATACGATGGCTGATATGACAGGTGTGAAAATGCAAATACCCGCCGAGTGGCGGCCTTTGCCGGTTGGGGCGTACATCCGGTAACGTCCGCCCCGGGCGTACGGATCAGAACTTCACTTCGGTAAAGATGCCGATCTCATTGGAGTTAAAGTTCTTCGTGGTACTCGTCGTGGTATCAGTATCCCCTATTGTTGTTTCATGCTTGTACACCAACGCCAACTTGACGTTCTTGCGGGCATCGTACTGTGCGCCCAGGTTGTAATACTTGTTCTCCAAGGCCGGGTTGGTGTCCTTGTTCGGGTTGACCTTGTCGAAGCGTGCGAACACGGTAATCTTGTCCATCGGTGTCACCGACCCATAGACGGAATAGCCATCGGCGCTGTCCTTGAGGTCGGATTCTTTGATTTTCCAGTTTTTAGCCTTGAACCACTCCGCGCCGACCGAATACATGGGCTGGGTGTAGGAAGCCATGGCGTTGGCGCGGTTGGCGGTGCGATAAGGTGTGGCTGCATTGGCGACAGTGTCCTTGCCGAGTTTGCCGCTGTAACCGCCGACGGCAAAGTTCAGACCTCCGATAGGCTGAATGCCAACGCGACCTTCGATATCCATGGTCTTCGAACGCGTGTAGTTCTTGTAGCCGGCGCCGTTTACCGCGGAGACCGCGTAGTTGATCATGCCATCCGAGGCCTTGCCGAAGAAGTGCAGACCCCAGTCGGCCGATGTGCCGAAACCGGTGCGATCGATGAGAGTCTTTTCAACGTAACGGAATGTATAGCCGTTGCTTTCAGCATAAGGAATCCAAGGCGTATCGGCAGAACCGAGGCGCAGGATGGCTTCCGGCATGAACTTGGCCTGGAGATAGGCCTTCTTGACGTACACGTCTGTCAGCTTAGTCGCGTCGCTATAGGTGAAGTCGGTGGTCAGGTTGGCTGACCAGATATCTGCAAAATCGTGATCGACAGTCAGATAGAAGCGCTTGACGTCTACTCCGGTACCGGTACCAGTCTGATCGACACCGTTCGTCTGCTTACTGATATGGCTCATGTCGGCGAATATCTTGCCGCCGATCTTGGTGTTTTCGTCAGCCATGGCGCTTAGGCTAAGCAGGCCGAGACCAGTCGTGATCGCAACCGCAAGAGTTGTTCTACGCATCTGCTGTTTCCTCACTAAGTTGTGTATTAAATCGAAACCGGATTCGGCATGAGCCAGGGCTTCTCCCGGTTGTGATGGCGGGCAGGATGCATTTCGATTGTTACCGCGTCATGATGATTGGATGACAGTGGGATGAAGAAAAAGTGACAGTAATGTGACAATGCGATAGGCGGAGGCGCCGGTACATGTCACAATGACAGAAGGGCAGTCGTGCCCGGTAATACGTTTGTCATATATTTACACTTACAATCCGGGTGTTGACAGGAAGATACCTCGACTAGAGTTGTCTTATCTGACAGGAACTCAATTTTGGCAACCAAAATACTTATCGTTGAAGATGAGCCTGGAATCCGCGATATGCTGGCCTTTGCGCTGCGTCGTGCCGATTTCGAGACACGTACGGCGGGCGATGTTGCCGAGGCCTCGACGCAAATGGGGGAGACCCTGCCCGATCTGATCCTGCTCGACTGGATGCTGCCCGGCGCCAGCGGGCTGGAATTCGCGCGCTGCCTGAAAAAGGATGAGGCGACCCGCGGCGTGCCGATCATCATGCTCACCGCACGCGGCGAGGAGGACGACAAGATCCGCGGCCTGGAGACGGGCGCGGATGACTACATCACCAAGCCCTTCTCGCCGCGTGAACTGGTTGCGCGCATCAAAGCGGTACTGCGGCGGGTCGCCCCGGCCAGTCAGGATGATGTCATCGATATCGACGGTCTGCGTCTCGATCCGGCCGGTCACCGTGTGACGGCGCATGATGAACCACTGGAAATAGGGCCGACGGAATTCAGGTTGCTGCATTTTTTCATGACTCACGTGGATCGTGTCTACAGCCGGGGACAATTGCTGGACAATGTCTGGGGCAACAATGTCTATGTCGAGGACCGCACCGTCGACGTGCACATACGACGTTTGCGCAAGGCCCTTTCCGGTCATGGCCATGAGCGGCTGGTGCAGACGGTACGCGGTTCGGGATATCGTTTTTCCACGCGGACATGAATCTGCCGGGCGCCTTTATTCGGGAACTGTGGTTTATCGGCGTCTTCGCCCTGCTGCTGCTGCTCATCGGTATCATCGCCGGGCATCCGGCCCTGTTGCTGCTGCTCGGCGCACTGGCCTATCTGACTTGGCACCTGTTGCGCCTGTTGCGCATGATCCGCTGGCTGTCCGAGGGGCGTAAATTCCATCCGCCGGATGCGCCGGGCATCTGGAATGAATTGCACTACGAGTTGTACCGCCTGCAGCAGCGACACCGCAAACGCAAACACAAGCTGACCGGACTGCTGGCCCGTTACCAGGAAACCGCTGCTGCGCTGCCCGATGCCACGGTGGTGCTCGGTCAACGCGGAGAATGCGAGTGGTGGAATGACACGGCGACCCGGCTGATCGGCCTGCACAGTCCGCAGGATGTCGGCCAGCGCATCGACAATCTGGTACGGTTTCCGGCATTCACGCAGTATCTGGCCAGCGGCAATTACACCGAAAAGGTCAATATCCCTTCGCCGATCAACGGGCAGATTCTCCTTGCCATCCACATCGTGCCCTACGGTAGGAATCAGCGCCTGCTGGTGGCGCGCGATGTCACCCAGATCGAGCGTCTGGAAGAGATCCGACGCGATTTCGTCGCCAATGTCTCACATGAGTTGCGGACGCCATTGACGGTAATCTCCGGGTTTCTTGAGACCTTGCTCGATAGCGAAGAAGCACTTGATGAGGACTTGCGGCGACCTTTGCAACAAATGCAGGAACAGTCGCAGCGTATGCAGCGCATTGTCGAAGATCTGCTGTTGCTGGCTCGCCTGGAAGGATATGGCGAGAAGTTGCGCAGCGATCCGGTTGACGTGCCGCGGCTATTGGCAATGCTGCGCGACGATGCCGTTGTTTTGAGCGGCACCAAGGCGCATCGGATCGATCTGGAAATAGAAGCAAAGCTGTGGCTGAGTGGCAATGAGGACGAATTGCGCAGTGCCTTTTCTAACCTTATTTACAATGCGGTACGCTATACTCCGGCCGGTGGCCTAATTCTCATCCACTGGTTTGCAGATGAGGCAGGCGCGCACCTGACAGTGAAGGACAGTGGTTCGGGCATCGCCCCGCATCATCTGCCGCGACTCACGGAGCGTTTTTACAGGGTGGATGTGGGTCGGTCGCGCGAACGCGGTGGCACCGGTCTGGGGCTGGCCATCGTCAAGCACGCTTTGCAGCGCAATGACGCCCAACTGGTCGTCACCAGTGAGCTGGGCAAGGGCAGTGTGTTCAGATGTGATTTTCCGCCAGAGCGGATCCTCAGGCGGAGTGAGTAGGAGGGGTCATGGTCACGCTGCTGACAGCGTGCCGACCGGTCCCTGTCAGGCCGCGTTGAGCAGATGCTGCAATTCGCTGTAACTGGTGTGTTTAAAGCTGTCAAACATCAGACCGACACCTTGGTCTGTGACACGTGCCACCAGGGCGCGGACCCGTTGCAGCTTGGGCGCGGTTTGGCCGCTGAGGATGAAGGCGATGTCCAGGGTGGCGCTCTGCGGCAGTTCGGTGCCCGGCGTTTCGACGAACATGCCCGCCAGACTGATATCACGGGTCTTGCCTTTGATCAGGCCGAGTGGCGGGTAGTAAATCGAGACGTCCACGCTGATAGGTTTGCGTTTACTCAAGCGATGTTCCATCTTCATTTTTCGGTCCTCAAGAGTTTGGGTTGGACAGATTGGTCATCAAATCCGTGATAGCAAGCTTGGTGCCAATCATTCATGCAAGATGGGTGAATGTGTCATTAAGATATTGATGTAGAATTAAATTATAAGTATTTTTCCCGGTTGCTGTCAGACCCTGGGGTTTTCACATCCGCCAGTGATCTGGCGGAGCGTCGGCACCAGCGTGGCCAGCCGCGCGCACGCCGTGCTAGAGTCACGACAATTTATGAATAGCCGTGTCATGTTGTTTCCTGGTAAGGCACGCCTGCCGTTCCGTCCATGATCAGACCCGCTACACTCAACGATGTCGATGCGCTGGTCGCGATCGAAAATCAGTGTTTCGGGTCGGATCTTCTCAGCCGGCGCAGCTTCCGTTACCTGCTCACCAAGGGCCACGCCGATACTGTGCTGGCCGATTGGGAAGGTCGTGTCTGCGGTTATGCCATGGCGCTGTACAGCGCCGGCACCTCCATGTCGCGACTCTATTCCCTGGCTGTCGAACCGGCAGTGCGTCGCCGCGGTATCGGCCGGCGCCTGCTCCAGGCTATCGAGCTGCAGGCGCAGGACCAGGATTGCGCCTCCATGCGACTGGAAGTGCGCCGCGACAACGACCCCGCGCAGAACCTGTTTCGCCAGGCAGGCTACAAGCAGTTCGGTGCTATCGCCGATTACTATGAAGACCACATGGACGCCTTGCGCTACGATAAATCCCTGGCGCCCCATCTGGAACCGGATATGGTGCGCGTGCCGTATTTCCAGCAGAGTCTGGATTTCACCTGTGGTCCTGCTGCGGTGATGATGGCCATGCATGCGCTCGATTCCGGCCTGAATCTGGATCGGAAACTGGAACTGCGCATCTGGCGCGAATCGACCACGGTTTTCATGACCTCGGGGCACGGCGGTTGCGGGCCTTATGGTTTGGCCATCTCCGCCTATCACCGCGGCTTCGATGTTGAAATTTTCGTCAACGATGATGCGGCCCTGTTCGTTGATTCGGTGCGGAGCGATGAAAAAAAGGAGGTCATCCGGCTGGTGCAGGAAGATTTCATCGATGAGATCAGGCACTCGCCGATCCGGGTGAGCTACGGTATCCTGAGCGTCGCCGAATTACAGCGTCATTTCGAGGAGGGCGGCATCCCTGTTGTGCTGATCAGTTCCTATCGTATCTACAGGGAAAAGTTTCCACACTGGGTGGTTGTGACCGGGTTCGACGATCGCTTCATCTATGTGCACGATCCGCTGGTGGATACGGAATCCGGCGAAACGGCCACCGACAGCATCAATATGCCGATTCTCAAGAAGGATTTCGAGCGTATGGCGCGCTACGGCAAGACCAGTCAGCGTGCCGCGCTGATCATCAAGAACAAGGCCAATGTCGGCACCGCGACGGCTGAAATGCGTCGTTCAACTTATAGGGAGGGGTAACCCCGCTTCACATGGCCACACACATCATCGTTGTGGAAAACCGTTCCGACTGGAAGGCGCAGTTTCCCGATAACACCATCGTTCCGGTCAAGGATTATCTGACCAGCCAGGAGTATCTCAAGGCCAAGGACATCCGTGTCATCAACCTTTGCCGCAGTTACCGTTACAGCAGTGTCGGCTATTATTGCTCGCTGCTCGCGGAAGGGCGCAGCCACCGGGTGATTCCCTCGGTGCGTACCATTCTCGATCTCAGCAGCAAGTCGATTTATAGCCTCGACACCGAGGACCTCGACGAGCGTGTTCAGAAGAGCCTGATCAAGAGTCGCGGCCAGCAGGCCGATGACGCCTTCGAACTGAATATCTATTTCGGGCGCTGTGAGGACGAGGAGCTGCAGGACGTCGCCAGGCAGATCTTCGAAACCTTTCCGGCGCCGTTGATGAAGGTGGAGTTCCGTCGCCAGGGCAAGTGGCGCATCACAACCATCAAGGCAATTGCGCTCAATAACATCGAGCCGGGGCAGGAGGCGGCCTTCTCGGCGGCACTCAATACCTATCTCAGCAAACGCTGGCAGCAGCCCAAAACCAAAAGCCAGTCGCGCTACGACATCGCAATGCTGCATAATCCGCAGGATAAAATGCCGCCATCGAACACGCGGGCGCTGCAGAATTTCATCCGCATCGGCAAGACCCTGGGTCTGGATGTGGAGCTGATCGAGCGCAAGGATTATTCGCGGCTCGCCGAATACGACGCACTGTTCATCCGCGACACCACCCGCATCAATCACTACACCTACCGCTTCTCGAAGAAGGCCGAGAGCGAGGGCATGGTGGTGATCGACGATCCAACTTCGATTCTGCGCTGTACCAACAAGGTGTACATGGGCGAGCTGCTGCGCGCCAACAAGGTGCCCACACCCAAGACTGTGATCGTGCACGAAGGCAATACCAGCGATCTGGAAACGGAACTGCCGTATCCAGTGGTGATGAAAATTCCCGATGGCTCGTTCTCGCGCGGCGTGCACAAAGCCAACAACAAGGTCGAACTGGAAGAAATCGCCGCCAAATTGTTCAAGGAATCGGATCTTATCCTGGGTCAGGAATTCGTCTATACCGAATACGACTGGCGCATCGGCATCCTGAACCGCAAGCCGATCTATGCCTGCCAGTACTTCATGTCCAAGAAACACTGGCAGGTGGTAAATCACGGCCCGCAGGGCCGTATCACCGAAGGCGGCTACAAGACATTGCCGATCGAAGTCGCGCCGCCGGAGGTGGTCGAGATTGCGCTCAAAGCCGCCAATCTGATCGGCGACGGCTTGTACGGTGTGGATGTGAAGCAGAATGATCGCGGCGTTTTCGTCATCGAGATCAACGACAATCCCAATATCGACGCCGGTGTTGAGGATGTGGTACTGAAGGACGACCTGTACCGGATTATTCTGCAGGAATTCATCACCAGACTGGACCGCCAGTGAGCTGGTGAGGACCGGAGCTTCGTCAGCTTGTCATGGTTCGGTCATCAAATTGTCATAAAAGGATGGAATCATGCGCTGACTGAGATTTCAGAGCTTATCAGGAGACGATGCATGAAACAGCTTTCAAAAACCACATTGGGTACGATCGGCGCCGTATTGCTGGCCGTCGGAATGGCCAGCACCGCCGCTGCCGGTTCGGCCAAGCAGATTTCCGGAGCCGGTGCGACCTTCCCGTATCCGGTGTATGGCAAGTGGGCTGAGGCCTACCACAAGGAGACCGGTGTGCAGGTGAACTACCAGTCGATCGGTTCGGGTGGCGGTATCAAGCAGATCCTGGCCAACACGGTCGATTTCGGCGCCTCCGATGCGCCGCTGACCAGCAAGCAACTCGATGCGGGCGGTCTGATTCAGTTTCCGACCGTGATGGGTGGTGTGGTTCCGGTGGTGAGCCTGCCTGGCGTCGCCGCGGGTTCCGTGCACCTGACGCCTGACGTACTCGCCGACATCTTCCTCGGTACAATCAAGAACTGGAATGATCCGCGCATCGCCGCGGTCAACAAGGGCATCAAGTTGCCAGACGCCCTGATCACCGTTGTGCATCGCGCTGATGGTTCGGGAACGACCTGGGTGTTCACCAACTATCTGACCAAGGTCAGCAATGCCTGGGCGCAGAAAGTCGGTAACGACAAATCCGTGGCCTGGCCAGTGGGCGTCGGTGGCAAGGGTAATGAGGGAGTCGCTTCCTATGTGGAGCGTGTGAAAGGCTCGATCGGTTATGTCGAGTATGCCTATGCACTGCAGAACAAGATGAATTACGCCTTGCTGCAGAACCGTGCGGGCAAGTTCGTTGCGCCGAACTCGGAAACCTTCCAGGCCGCTGCCGCGAATGCCGATTGGGCCCATGCCCCCGGCATGTACATGGTGCTGACTGACGGTGAGGGCGACAACAGCTGGCCGATCACCGGCGCGACCTTCATTCTCGTTCACAAGAAACAGGACAAGGCGGAAACGGCCCGAGTAGTGCTGAAGTTCTTCGACTGGGGTTTTCGCAAGGGCGGTTCCATGGCCGAGGCGCTGGATTATGTGCCGATGCCGCAGAATGTGATCGACCTGGTCGAAAAGACCTGGGCCCTGGAAATCAAGGGTCCGGACGGCAAGTCGGTATGGACCAATGCCGCTGCTCAGTGATGACTAGTAGGTTATAATCATCCGAGTTGGCTCGGTGTAGTGAAGGGAGCGGCTGCATAAGCCCCTCCCTTGATTTTTTTGCCGGAGATACAAAACGGTGTGATCACGTGCAAGACCTGACACAAGCTGCAGCCGAACATCTCTACAAATCCGCGTTGCGGCGCGGCAAGATTGCCGACCGGCTGTTCGAGTACTCCACGCACTTCTTCGCGCTGTTGGTGTTGGCGGTGGTCTTGGGTATTCTGGGGCTGCTGATCTATGGCGCCATACCGGCGATCGGCGCGTTTGGCGCGGGGTTTCTTGGCAGTACCGAATGGAATCCGGTCACTGAAAAATTCGGCGCACTGGTGGCTATTTACGGCACCATCGTCACCTCCGTTATCGCCATGCTGATTGCCGTTCCGGTGAGTTTCGGCATCGCCCTGTTCATTACCGAGATGGCGCCGCAGTGGCTGAAGCGCCCAATCGGCACGGCTATCGAGTTGCTCGCCGCGATTCCCAGCATCATTTACGGCATGTGGGGTCTGTTCGTGTTCGCGCCCCTGTTCGCCGATCATGTCCAGCCATGGCTGATCGAGCATCTGGGCGATGTGCCCGTGATCGGTGGCTTGTTCCAGGGTGCGCCCATGGGCATCGGCATGTTCACCGCCGGTCTGATCCTGGCCATCATGGTCATACCGTTCATCGCCGCCGTGATGCGCGATGTTTTCGAGAT
>JBBQDK010000048.1:0-18788 GCA_038319625.1 Gammaproteobacteria bacterium | reverse complement strand
GGCTCGTGGTTGGCGTAGCGGCGCTTGAACAGCAGTGCCGTACCGAAGGCGGTAGCGAAGCTGAACAGATACAGACTGAAAAGCACCAGTGGTGCGTGCCTGGGCGAGAACAGTGCGGCGGTGATGAAGATGAATACCTGCAGGCGTGCCGAACACAGCGAGAAGGGAATTACCAGCATACTGAGAAAGCGCAGACTGCGCGAGCGCATCACGCGCGTGCCCATCAGTGCCGGCACGTTACAGCCGAAGCCCATCAGCATCATCACGAAGCTGCGCCCGTCCAGGCCCAGCTTCGCCATCAGGGCGTCCATCAGGAAGGCCGCGCGCGACAGATAACCGGTATCCTCGACAATGGCCATGAACAGAAAGAACAGGATGATGATGGGCACGAAGGCGGCGACCGTACCGACACCGTTGTAAATACCATCGATCAGCAGGCCATGTATTACGGGTGGAGCATGTGCCAGCAAAGGTTCGAGGGCATAGCTCTGTACCTGTGCGAGCAGCCATTGCACGCCATTCTGTAGCGGCGTGCCAAGCAGAAAGATCGCCTGAAACAGCAGGTACATGACGGCAAAGAAAATCGGCATACCCAGCCAGGGATGCAGCAGGATGTGATCGAGCCGCGCCGTGATATTGTCGGACAGCTGCGCGGGAGTCTGGACGGTCTGTTTGAGCAGGGCATCCATGCGGGTTTCGATCTCGTCGTCCGGAGCCAGCATCTCGCGCAGGCTTTCCAGTCGCATCGGATTGCTGTGTTCAAGTGTGCGGCTGATGGCCTGATGCACATCCGGATAACCACTGCCGTATTTCGCGCTGAGGAGCATTACCGGCATGTCGAGTTGCTTGGCCATCTTGTCGACATCGACCGTCACGCCGAAACGCCGAGCCTCATCGGCCATATTCAGCAACAGCATGGCCGGTAGCTTGAGCTGTTTTAGTTGCAGCGCCAGACTCAATTGCCGATCGAGTTGCGAGCAGTTGAGAATGATCAGTACCAGGTCGACGCTGTTATTTTCGAGGAAATGTCGCACGACCTGTTCGTCGTCGGAAAAGCCGTGCAGGTCGTAGATGCCGGGCAGGTCGACCAACTCCACCGAGGCACCGCCTAACACGACCTTGGCGCCCATGAGATCCACGGTCACGCCCGGCCAATTGCCGACCCGCGCCGAGGCGCCGGTGATGCGATTGAAGAAAGTGGACTTGCCGGTGTTGGGCATCCCCAGCAGGGCGATGCGCTTCATTCGGCGGGTTGGGCTATGTCGATGTCAATGTGCTGTGCTTCGTTTCTGCGTAACATGATGTCAGTGGAACCGATGCGAACATGCAGTGGGCCAGCGAAGCGCGCGCCACGGATGAGTTGCACGCGTTTGCCGATACGAAAGCCCATCGCCGCGAGACGAAAGGTGAAGCTTCTTTCAAAACGGATGCCGGTGATGGTGGCGGATTGACCGGGTTTGAGTGTTGCCAGATTGCTCATGACACGACCTGTTGAGACTGTATATGAATGATAATGGTTCGTATTATTGCACGGTATCTACTTATTGCAAGGGGAATACAGGGTTTGCTTGAGGCTCGTCAATCAGCCCTCCGATCAATCAGATGGAGGTGTTACATCGCCGCCTCACAGCATGTGATATTAACATTATGAAATTTAACATTATTATTGGACGGCAGCGGCTTGAATGTGCATTGCGCTCGTAGTCCGGCTTAGAGCGAGAGTGAAAACTGATTTCCGGTCGGCACCTAACTCGAATGATGCGAACTCTGGGTTCACTCCGTTCAACTTGCGACGCCCGATGCTCCACGTGGCCGCCTTCATTAGGCCTGCTTCTCACGGAGCGGTATGGCTTGAGCACGGTAGTTTGACCAATTCATCGATTGTGAGAGGTATGCAATGTGAACTCATGGAATATTTTGTTCTTTGCACAGCGAGCCGGCTTGTGTCGCGACACATATTTTGTCGTCGTGGTGGGATACCGCGATGGCAACTGAGCATCGGCTATACGGAATATCAGCCGTGCTAATATCGCGCGCTCGGGTCAGCGCGGAGCGATGCAGCGCATGAATGAAGAATTCTCTTTGCCGGTACCGGAAGGCGAGCCGTGCCGTCAGGCACGCGGCTGGTTGTGGCTGGGCTTGCTGTCGTTGGTGTTCTCCGGTCTGTTCTCGCTGCTGATCGTGCTGTCGCGCACACCCTATCTCGACAATATCATTCCATTCGTTGATTTCTTCCATACGGCGCTGGTGGTACATGTCGATCTGTCCGTGCTGGTCTGGTTTCTGGCCTTCGCCGGTGTGTTCTGGAGCCTCAATTCCACGCCGCGCTGCGTGTCCTGCGGCTGGTTGGCGTTGCTGCTGGCCAGCACGGGCGCAGCCGTGATGACCGTGGCGCCGTTCGTCGATGCGGGCAACGCACTGATGAGCAATTACATCCCGGTATTGCAGCAACCGGTGTTTCTTTCGGGACTGGTGCTGTTTGGCATCGGCATCGGCGTACTGGTACTGCGCACCCTGTTGTTCGCTGCGCCAGTGGGTTTAACCATGAGCGGTGTTGGCGCGCTGCGTTTCGGTGTCAATACCGCCGTCGTCGCCGCAGGCATGAGTTTGATCGCTGTGGTGTGGTCGTATCGGGGTATACCGGATTTTCTCAAGGGCAAGGAATACTATGAGTTGCTGTTCTGGGGCGGCGGTCATGTTCTGCAATTCACGCATACGCAGTTGATGCTGGTGTCGTGGTTGTGGCTGGCGAGCGCCAGCGGTGCAGCTCCGCGCATCAGTCCGCGTGTGGTGCTGTTTCTGTTTGCCTGGGGCCTGCTCGCGGTGTTCGTCACACCGCTGATTTATCTCAGTCATGACGTGACCTCTATCGAACACCGCCTGCTGTTCACCTGGCAGATGGAATTCGGTGGCAGCCTGGCCTCGCTGATGATCGGCGCCGCTGTGTTGTTCGGCGTGATCGTCGGCACGAGTGCGCCTGCGCATGCGCGCGCCGAACGTGCCGCGCTGCTTGCGTCGCTGCTGCTGTTCGGCATGGGCGGTGTAATTGGTTTTCTGATCAAGGGCAGCAACGTCACCGTGCCGGCGCATTATCACGGCTGCATCGTCGGCGTGACCCTGGCCTTTATGGGCATGACCTATCATCTGCTGCCGCGCCTGGGTTTTCGCTCCGTGTCACAACGCCTTGCTGTGTGGCAGGTCTGGATCTATGCGGGCGGTCAGCTGCTGCACATCATCGGACTGGCCTGGTCGGGCGGCTACGGTGTCCAGCGCAAGACCGCAGGTGCCGCACAGGAACTGCACACCATCCAGCAGATCGCCGGTATGGGATTGATGGGAGCCGGTGGCCTGATAGCCATCATCGGCGGACTACTGTTTCTGGTGGTGGTGTTCAACGCCATGCGCAAACGTACAGCGAAATAAGCGACACAGTCTCACAGCTGGGTGTATCCATAACCTGTCTGTAAAGTCCCCCGCCACTAATAATGTATTTATTCCTTGTACGTTTCCATTTGATCAGGTAATTGACACAGATCAAGGACGTCGTGCCTGTAATGCGGTGTAATTTATTTGTCTCCGCTCACTTTCACTGTGTAAGTGTGTGGTTTGGTCCGACGGGGCTGGCGTAGCTGCCGTCGGACCTTTTTCTACCATCCTCAGCATAATTCCCGGGCAGTTGTATTTTTGAGCTTGATGAAGCACAGCCAGATAAGGGCCGGTTACGACAGGATGCTATGGGCCTTGCGCTACTTACGCAATTAGTCATGTCTTGTCGATGGTTGTTTGCCGATTGATGACCTCCGTATGAATGTTATTCTCGATAATCTGTTGAGCGGCATGTTTTGCAGATTGTAGTTCCTGTTCATAGATGGTGGTCTTGAAGCTTGGGCTCGAAACACTAACGTTGGAGCTCAGTTCTTTGAAGTCACTGTAATTCTCCGTATCTATTGTTACGCTGACTGACATACCGGGCCGCAAGGGGTGGGCTTTCAACTCGTCAGGATCCAGACTGATGCGTACCGGAACACGCTCGACGATATGGATGTAATTCCCGGTGGTGTTGTCAGGCGGAAAGAGACTGAATGTACTTCCTCCGGCCGGTACTATACCCACCACATGCCCATGGTAATCGACGTCATCACCATATACTTGTGCTTGAATCAGGACGGGTTCACCCGTTCTGATTTTTGCCAATCCGGTTTCCTTTATATTGGCGGTAATCCATAAATAATCGAGAGGAACAATGGCCATGAGCCACTGTCCTTCTTTTACCTGCTGACCCACCTGGACGCGCCGACGTGCCACATATCCGGCAACTGGAGAAAACAATATCGACCTGCGATTTTGAATGTGAGCCTCAATAAAGCTGGCTTCTTCTTTTTGCACGGCTGGATTGTCATGAATCGTCGTTCCCGCCACCAAAGCCTGGGCCTTTTCCAGAGCGGCTTGGGCTGCAACGATTTGACTGTCGATAATGGCAATATCGCTGCGAGTGTCGGATACCTTCTGACTGGCGACGCCGCCTCCGGCTTCGGCTTGCAGATAACGCGACAAGTCGCTAACGAACTTGGTGCGTTGTGCGCGCAAGGTGACGATCGCAGCGGTTTCCTGTTTTACAAGCGAGAACTGGCTTCTGGTTTGCCTGACTGCAGTCGCCAAGCTGGCAGATGCCTTGACAAGATTCGTCGAGGTCAAATGTTGTTCCTGGCTGAGCAACCATTGGTTGGCATGGACAAATATGCTGTCGTCCACTCCGATTTTTGTGACAACGCCGGATGTCAAAGCCATGATCGGAATAATATTGGCCTCTACGTAGGCGTCATTGCTTTCGATTTCCGGACGCATGAAAAAATACCAATAGGAGGCCACCACCAGTATCACCAGCAATGCGAACGAGAATGTGATGCGTAACCGTTGACTTCTTATTTCTACTTTCTCAATCATGACGGCAACCTTTGAAATCCGCCACCAAGAGCGGTAGCCGCATCAGTAACTGCTGATAACCAGTTCAATGTTTCCTCCAGTTGTGCCTTTATTGCACTGTTGAATCGAATGCTCGATTGAATTAGTGGCATTTTGTCGGTAATCCCGCTGTTGTATTGGGATGTCGCCACATCAACGAGAGTGGAGCTTTGATGGCAGGCGAGGACTCTGTCTTCAAGTTGTTCTTTGCTGTGTTCCAGCGCAGAAAGATCCGTGGCAATCTGGCTGACAGCGGTAAGGATCGATTGGTTGTAGGTATAGACGGCAATATCGTAAGCGGCAGCACTTGCCTGCAAACGTCCTTCGAGAGCGCCACCCTCAAAAATAGGTAAATTTATTGCAGGACCGAATGCATAAGTGAAACTATCGGCTTTAAACAGATCGGACAGGCCTATGCTGTTAAACCCCGTCAACGCCCGCAAGTTGATATTCGGATAAAACGCCGCTCGGGCGGAATTTTCTGTATGTAATGCATGTTTGATGCTCCAGAGCGCGGCCTGTATGTCAGGCCGCTGTGCTATCACGTCGAGGTCTATGTGCGCGGGTATCTGAAGTCGGTCAGGAATTTTATGCGTGCCTGCGGTTATCGGTAGCTGATAATCCGGATTCTTGCCGAGCAATGCGGCAAGAGCGAATCTTAAGGCCGCTCGCTCTTGTTGCAGTGCGGCGAGTATGCTCTCTGCGTTGGCGGTCTCCACCTTCTGGACCACCGTGTCTACCGCAGGTTGAATGCCAGCCTTATATGCTGAAATCTGGATATTCTCTGCAGCTTGATCCAGTTTTACGATTTCGCCTTGAATGCTGACCAGCTGTTCGGCCGTAGCGAGTGCGAAGTAGGTCTTTATAACTCCGGCACTCAACATCAGGGCGCTCTGGCGATATTCTGCACGAACCGCTTCAGCGCCAGCCTGTACTGCGGCGATATTTTCCCTGTCTTCGTTGAAGAGGTCCAGATGGTAGCTCACGACCAACGGGTTTATTTCACCAACAGTAGACGTCTTGTCATTGTAAATTCCATGATTGCCGTTTTTCGAGTTATGAGCGCGCGTAATCTTGTTGTCGCTATCCAGGTGCGGCCATTCTGCTGCGCCGGAACGCAGTACTTCGGCTTGGGCAAGACGCACGCGGGCACTGGCTTTGGCGAGCCCCGGGTTATTTTTGAGAGCCATTGTCACCAGCCGGTTCAGGTCCGGATTTTCAAACATACGCCACCAGTTACTTTGCGGCAGATTATTCGTACGCGACTCTACGGCAGGGTTCGCGCTGCTTAGTTTCTGAGGCAGGTTGATATGGCTGATGACGGATGCTCCCTTGGGTAAGGTGGGAGCGCAGGCGCACTGTGAGAAAATCAATACCGCAATCGCGCCGCGAATATAGTACTTCATGGTTCCTCTCCCAGACTTTCGACGATCTGATCCAGAATCGGATCCTTGTGAACAGGATGTAACGGGCTCGCATGCCAGATCAGTAGTGCAAGGCCGATAAAGACCAGCGCAAGAACATTGAATAGGCTGTTTAGGGTAAGCAATCCGCTTTGTATTCCGATGTGCGTCGCCATAAGGTGGTGAGTCGCCGCATCCGATGCTGCAAAAGAGCCTGGCAGTGTATCGACGAAATGATTGCTGTCGCCTGAGCCGGAGGTCAGAAGATGGTTGCGCTGAAACGCGTTGATACGATCCCAAACAGTATCGGCGAACGCGATGATCAGACCCGCCGACAAGTTGCGTGCCGTGTTGAGTACGTCGACGGCATGTAATTGGGATTTTTCGGGTATGTTGCTTAAAGTAATGGAGGTCATGGAGATAAACAGCAATCCCAACGCCGCACCTAACAGGAATTGAGGCCAAAACAGACTTTCCCAGCTGGCGGGCCTGCTATAGCTTCCCAGCCACCAGTAACTTGCCGCAAAGCCTATGAAGGAGATGCATGCATACCATCGCGGATCATGTCCGTGATGTATCTTGTGCTGCACCCAAATACTCAAAGGTTTAGAAGTAATGAAGATCGGCAAAAAAAGCAGACCGGCATGCCACGGGGTGAAACCTTCAACCAGTTCGAGGCGCAGGATGTATTCCACTATTGAGCCCTGGAAGCATAGAAATGCCACGCACAGGATCAGCATACCGAAAGCATAATTGGGATATTTAAAGAGGGAAAAGTCCACAAGCGGGGCTTCTGATGCATTGTTCAGAATCCAGAACAGCCAAGCCAGCCCGGTAAACGTTACGAAAAGCCACCAATGTGTCAACCATCGGTTACTTAAAGCACTTATGATTCCGATATTGAAAAATTGTTGAAATGCCAGCGCCGCAGCACAGAACACAATAAACAGCTGAAAATTGCCGGAGATTGAGAATGACTCATCTCTCACGTGGTTATCATTGAAAAAGGCCCAGATAATGCCCGCCACAATGAGCGAAATATACGTCGAAAAGACAAACAGCAAACGCCAGTCGTTTTGAATATAAGCGAAGAAGCCGCCGACAACGGGTCCAATGGAGAACGGGATGAACAGCGCCAAACTCCATAATGAGATGGCTACCTGCTGCTTTTTTTCATGGAAGCACTCGCGCAACAGAATGAATGAAGAAATGATGCTCACGCCTGCCGCGAAACCCTGTGCCATTCTTGCGAGGGTAACAAGTTGGTAGGAAGGTAAGGCGAGTAAGACGGCGGTACAGGCTGCGCCAAAAAGCAAATAGGAGAAAAGCGCTGTATTTTTTGTGCCCCACTTCCTAATTATCGGTCGGGTAATCAGCATGGCCGCACCCATCATGACGAAATAATTGCTTTGACCCCAGACTGCGTAGGGAATGCCTTCACCAAGGGAACCCGCAATATTGGGTAGCATCGGTAAGAATGCACCAGCATTCAATAAGACAAGGAAGTGCCCAGCCCCCAAAGCGAGGTTGATCAGAATAAACTGCAAAGCAGGCAGTGAGCGTGAGTAATTCGACCAGTTGATCATGAGCATTCTTTGTTCAAATAATCGAGTTGCGAGGCCCAAGGTGCATCGGGATCTGCGAGAAGATTGGCGCGTATACCAGTCGAGCCAGCAACGTGCCGAGTGGTGCCCACGGTCCTGATCTGTGAAACTCTTATTTTTAAACAGATAAACAGGCGTTCAGCCGTGTCATGCTGAATCGTACGAATAACAAGCATTATTTTATGTACGTTATGGGGAATTCGCGGCGCATCGTATTAAGAATAGCTAATATTAGGCAACCGATATTTATTGTCTATAGCTATCGGAAATTGCGATATAGCAATTATTTCAGACTCTTAGGCTAGCTTTGATACTTCGAATATTACAATAGTAACTATTGATTCAACCTTTTAGGCGGGCTTTGACCGTTCACGCACCTTAGGTCGTTTTCTGAAGTCACTATCCGATAATGTGTCACTAAATCCACGCTACATCCCTGTTTTTGTCGTGTTCCTGAAGTTGTAATCGAAGATTTAACCGTGTCAGGCATGAGCTGCGTGAGATGGGCGCAACAGAAACGCAAAACCGGCACTGCCCTGTAGCCTGTGCTGGGAATTGATGTTCGCTGACGTTCCCTTAGACATGCCAAGAACTGTCTACCGGAAGACATGACCGGATGTCCACGCAGTTCTTCCGATGCTGTCCGCAATAAATTCCGAATACACGGAAGATTAACCAAAATGTTTCATGCGGCGGCTGATTCGACCGTCATGAAGCACGATGAGAACGCGAAATCTGTGAGTTGGACAACACGGGAAGTGGCATCGATTATTTTCACCCCGCTATCGAGACAGCGGTATTCGATTGTAACCGCGTCGCGTATTGCGATCGAACACCGCTGTGACGATTGATAGAACGTTCTTCCGAATCATCAATTCACAGCCGAGTCGAGTATGTACGCTAGAGATCAAGGGTTCTGATCTGTGTAGCTATAAAAGCCTATCGGTTCCAGAATTTCCTGATAGATACACATCAGAGCCGTTCTATTTAACGGCCTGGTCATTCTAAGGTGAACTGAAATTCTGCTCGTCGAGGTTGCATCGCAAATGGGCAGGGGTGACTCCAAGACCCGCCCCTGCCCATTTGCAGGCAAGCATTGCTGTCCCCTGCCACGTCACTCCGTTACACTGGACCCGGTACAAGACCGGGTCCATTCCGTTACGGGCTATCCGGTCCATAATTCCGCCGCGGAGGTAGTCATGGACAAGTTTCCCGACTGGGGTGCCACCTTCGGCCTGGGCATCACGCAGATGCTGACGCGCCTCCTGAATTTCCTGCCTAGCCTGATCGGCGCGATTGCCTTGCTGGTGATAGGCTGGGTGAGCGCACGACTGTTGCGCAAGCTTGCCATCCGTCTGTCCCTCGGCCTCGATCACATGATGGACCGCCTGCACCGGCGCAAGGGCCTGACTCGGGCGCGGGTGCCCAGCGCCTCGGCGCAGATCATCGGTAGCGTGGTGTTCTGGGTGGTGATGCTGATATTTCTCACCGCGGCCACGCAACTGCTCGGCCTGGCCGTATTCTCCACCTGGCTGCGGCATGTCGTCGAATACCTGCCCACGCTGATCGCCGGTGGTCTGATTGTGCTGGCCGGCTTCGTGGTCAGCGCACTGGCCAAGGACATGGTGGTGGCGGCCACGCCGGTCGCCGAGAATCAGCGCCTGCTGCTGGGACGTATCGTGCAGGGCATTATCCTTGCCTCGGCGATCGTGATCGGCGCACAACAGATCGGTATCGACGTCACCTTCCTAGTGATCATTGCAGCGGTGATCGCCGTTACCCTGTTCGGTGGTGTGGCACTGGCGGTCAGTCTCGGCGCGCGAAATTACGTCAGCAATCTGATCGGGGCGCATTACTTGCGGCAGAGCTATCAGATCGGCCAGACCGTGCGGGTCGGCGAGCACCAGGGCAAGATTCTCGATCTCACGCCCACGGTGCTGGTACTGGAGACGCCGGAAGGCCGAGTGACAGTACCTGCCAAGGTTTTCAATGAACATCCCATCGTGCTGCTGATCGGAGACGATGCCCGTGGCTGAGAGCGCCGTTCTCACCCTGGCCTTTCTCGAGGCACACCCCGACGATGCGGCACGCGTGCTGGAGCATCTCGGCAACGAACAGGTCGCCGCGTTGCTCGACAGCGTGCCGGTACGGTTGGCCGCACCGGTGCTGGCGTATATGCTACCGGCAATGGCGGCACGCAGCCTCGCGCAACTCTCCGATGAGAGCGCCGCGGCCATGGTGCAGCGACTCGGTCCGCAATTGTGCGCGGTGATTCTGCGGCATCTCGATGAGGTGCGCCGTAACGGCCTGCTGGAACGGCTGCCGACCGCCAGCGCGTTCGCCGTGCGGGTGCTGCTCGCCTATCCTGAGGACAGCGTCGGTGCCTGGATGGACAACCGTGCTATGGCGCTGCCGCCCGACACCACGGTCGAAGAAGCCCTGGCGCGCGTGCGCGAGGCCGGCGAAGAGGATTGCGTCGATCTGTATATCGTCGATCACGAGCAGCGCCTGCTCGGCAAGGTGCGTCTGCCTGAGTTGCTGCGCGCACCGTCCACTGCGCCGCTTGCACACTTGATGCACAAGCCCGCCTATACCCTGCCGGCCCGCGCGCCGATCGCCTCGGTGCGCAATCACGAAGGCTGGGAACGCTTCAACACCCTGCCGGTGCTGGAACGCAGCGAGCGCTTCGTCGGTGCGTTGCGTCACGCGATGTTGCGCAACGCCGTGCAACGCCGGCAGGAAACGACGCCGGTCCCGGTCAGCGGCGCCGCCCTGGACAGCCTCGCCGGCACCTATTGGCTGGTGTTCTCCGGGCTGGTCCAGACTTTCATCGGGCTGTTTACCGGCCGGGCCGCCACGCGCACATCGGAGCATGGACATGAACGCTGATCCCACCACCGCCATTGCCGCACTCAATCGCCGTTACCTGCTCGACTATCCACGCGAGGCCGCCAAACGCGTGGAATCGTTATCGGTTACCGAAGCGGCCGAATTGCTATCCGCGCACCCTGTGCGGGTGATCGTACCGGTGTGGGAGCACCTCGCGCCGGATGTCGAAGAGACATTGGTCGCCGAACTGTCTGATGACTTGCTGCGCGCGCTGCTCGCCGAACTGGAACCGATACACGCGGCGCGCCTGATGCGGCGCCTCGACGCCGCGACGCGTGCGCATTGCCTGACAGTGGCCGATGCACAGATTGCGCAGGAGCTGCGCACGCTGATGACGTATCCGGCCGACACCGCCGGCCAGCTGATGGATCCGCGCGTGCTGCCCTTCCACGCCGACATGACGGCGCGCGAGGCCCTGGAGCGCTTGCGTAACCTGCGCCGCCGGACCGTCCGGGAAATATACCTTATCGATGACGAAGGCCGTCTCAGTGGCCGCATCGAACTGCAGGAGCTGGCACTGGCCGAACCGACGCAGTTACTGCAGGACATGAAGCGCACGATCAGCGCCGCGGTCGACGATCTGGCGCCACGCGAGGAGGTCATCGAAAAACTCGAACAGTACAAACTCGCCGATTTGCCGGTACTGGATTTCAACGGCCAGTTGGTCGGCGTGATCCATCAGTCGACATTGGTTACCGCTATGCAGGAAGAGGCCACGCTGGACATCCAGACCATGGTGGGTGCGAGCAAGGATGAACGTGCCTTGTCGAAGATCAGTTTCGCGGTTATCAAGCGTCTGCCCTGGTTGCAGATCAATCTGCTGACCGCGTTCCTGGCCGCGTCGGTGGTTGGCCTGTTCGAAACCACAATCGCCAAATTTTCCGTGCTAGCGGTATTGATGCCGGTAGTGGCGGGGCAATCCGGCAATGCCGGCGCGCAGGCACTGGCGGTCACCATGCGTGGTCTGGCCTTGCGCGAGATTGGCACGCGGCATTGGATCAAGGTCCTCTGGAAAGAGGTCAACGTCGGCCTGCTCAACGGACTGGCCATCGCTGCCACCACAGCACTCGGGGTCTACGTGTGGAGTCACTCCGGGGGGTTGGCGCTGGTGATATCGCTGGCCATGGTGATCTCTATGATCGCCGCCGGCTTTGCCGGTGCGATAATACCGATCGCATTGAGCCGTCTCGGCCAGGACCCGGCGCAATCCTCATCCATCATTCAGACCACTGTCACCGATGTGGTAGGCTTCTCATCGTTTCTCGGCATCGCCACGCTGCTGTCACGCCTGCTGCCGACATGAAGGTTCGGCAGTCGGTCGCCAGTACTGATGATTATTCGTCGCAGAGATGCAGAGGTAAGTGACAGGGTTAGAGTACCCGCCTTCTGTCAGCGTCATTTGGTACATTGCAGCAGGAAAATATTTCCTTCTGCTCTCAGGGGAGATCATGCATGCGTATGCTCCACACCATGCTCCGGGTCGGCGACCTGGATCGTTCCATCCGCTTCTACACGGAAGTACTTGGCATGCGCCTGTTGCGACGCAAGGATTATCCGGACGGCAATTTTACGCTGGCCTTCGTCGGCTACGGCGACGAATCCGAACACACTGTTATAGAACTTACCTACAACTGGGATACCGATCACTACGACCTGGGTGACGGTTTCGGCCACCTCGCTCTGGAGGTGGCCGATGTGTATGAGGCCGTCGCTGCGATCCGGCAGCGCGGTGGAACGATACTCCGCGAGGCGGGTCCCATGAACGCCGGCACGACCCTCATCGCCTTCGTCGCCGATCCGGATGGTTATCCCATTGAGTTGATCGGTCGCCGGCGCTGACCGGGCGCTTGTGCCGGTCGGCTGCGCGAAAAGGTGCCAGGGTTGGAGGTGGTCATGCTGAAAAATCACGAGCGGAAAAAAGTCTGCGCTGTCTGTGGCAAAAATTTCAGTCTGATGCATCTTGTCAGTGGCGCCATGGTCAGCGAAGCCATCACTGCTGTCATCCTTCAGGACCATCCGGATTGGTCGGCGGAGCGCTATATCTGCCATCCGGATCTGGCGCAGTATCGTTCGCGATACGTGCATTCCCTGCTCGAATCCGAGAAAGGCGAGTTGACCACCCTTGAACAGGATGTACTGCACAGCCTGCAGAAGCATGAACTGATATCCCAGAACATAGATGCCGAATTCGAACAGCAGTGGACCCTGGGTGAGCGATTGGCGGATCGCATTGCCAGTTTTGGCGGGAGTTGGTCGTTCCTGATATTGTTCGGCATCTTCATTACCGTGTGGATCGTGATCAACTCACTGGTCCTGCTGTGGCGTCCTGCCGATCCATATCCCTTCATTCTGTTGAACCTCATGTTGTCCTGTCTCGCTGCGATCCAGGCACCGGTCATCATGATGAGTCAGAACCGCCAGGAGGCAAAGGACCGGCTGCGTTCGCAGCACGACTACCAGGTAAATCTCAAAGCCGAACTGGAAATTCGGCATCTGCACGAAAAAATTGACCATCTGTTGTCGAACCAATGGGAGCGGCTGGTACAGATTCAAGAGGTACAACTTGATCTGCTGGCGGAACTGGGCCGAAAAAAATGACTGTACCAGTCATTGAGATTGAACGCCTCACGCCTTCCGTTTCCATTGCGGATTCACTACTGTTAGCGCGGGTTTAATTTCCCCTTTCAAAGCAGGCTAATGGCATCGCTAAACATGGCAACAAACAGTCTTGCCTGCGGTGAGTGATATATAAGCGTCACTGTCCGCCGCCTCGATCGGGATTCTGTTGTGACAGCCTGCTGTGGTGTATTATTGCCAGCCTGTATGACTCCCAGACATCGCCAGTGACCACCCCCCCAGCTTCGCAGCCGTCACGGCTGACAATATTATTCGCCGCGCCGCATCGTATGATGTTCTTTGCCGGGGCCGTGCAACTAATCGCCACAGTGCTGTTTTGGGGCGCGGAACTGGCCGGGCGTTACAATAGCGATTGGTTTTGGTTGCCGCCGCCCACCGTCATCCCGGCAACCTTTGCACATGCCTTTCTGATGTCCTACACGCTGTTTCCGTTCCTCATGTTCGGTTTCCTGATGGTTACCTATCCACGCTGGATGAACGGCAGCGAAATACCTCGTCACCGTTATGCCACGGCATTCGTGCTGATGGTCGCGGGTGTAATACTGTATTACCTGGGTCTGTATCTGTCCAAAAATCTGCTTACCGCTGGTGTCACACTGCTGCTGGCCGGTTGGGGCGCAGCACTGCGCGCACTGTTCATCGTCTATCGCCACGCACCGGCCAAAGACAAACGTTACGAGACCGTACTCAACTTCGCGCTCAGCGCCGGCTGGGTCGGAATGCTCTGTTATCTGCTCTGGCTGATCACCAGCAATCACGCGTTGTTGATTTTGTCGCAACAGGTCGGTGTCTGGCTGTTCCTGGTCGTGGTGCTGGTGACGGTGAGTCATCGCATGATACCGTTCTTCAGTAGCAATGCGCTGGACAACTACAAGATCGTGCGTTCAGACTGGACATTGCCCGTCCTGCTGATCGGCGTGATAGGCCATCTGGCGCTGACGCTGGCGGAACTGCGGCAATGGCTGTTCGTGTTCGATCTGCCGTTGGCACTGCTGGGTCTCTATCATAGTCTGGCCTGGAAATTCTTTCGTAGCTTCAAGGTGCCTCTACTGGCCGTGCTGCACATCGCCTTCCTGTGGTGGGGCATCGCCATGTTGCTGTTCAGCGTGCAGAGTCTGGCACTGCTGATCGGCGCGGAGAACATTCTCGGTAAAGCGCCGATGCATGCGCTGGGCATCGGCTTTATTGCGTCGATGTCAATCGGGATGGCCTCGCGGGTAACACTCGGTCATTCCGGACGCCCGCTGCTTCTGGATGGTTTCACTTATGCCTGCTTCCTTGGCGTCACGCTCACCGCGCTGTTGCGCATCGCCGCCGAGATTCCGGTGCTGACTGGAAATATCAATATCCCGTACAACCTGTTCGCCGTCTGTGCCTGGTTGCTGTTCATGGGGGCCTGGATATCCAAGTATGCGCCGATGCTGCTGGTTCCACGCGTCGATGGCAAAGCGGGCTAGTTGCCGCGGCCCGTCATGACCGTCAGCCCCGGAAACACTTAAGGAGCAACTAATTTATTCACTATAAAGCCGCAGAGGCACAGAGGACACAGAGGACACAGAGGAAAATTAATGATATTCAACAAGAACAAATCTCTGTTCCTCTGCGACAAATACAATTAATCAGCATCCTTAAGTTGGGTTGTATGCAAGCGTTACTATCACTGACCACAGAGCAATAATGTTCCCATGGAGTTCCTGGTACCCTATCTGCTCCTCAAATCGATTCATATCGGCTCCGTCATCCTGAGCGGCTCATTGTTCTTCATCCGCGGTCGCTGGATGTTGAGTAGTTCCCCGCGTCTGCAGCAGACCTGGGTCAAGGTCGTGCCGCATATCATCGACACGGTATTGCTGGCCAGTGCCATCGCACTGACCTTGCAGATCCATCAGTATCCCCTGACCAGTAATTGGCTTACGGCCAAGGTGGTGGGGCTACTGCTTTACATCGTCCTGGGCATGGTCGCGCTCAAGCACGGCCGCAACCGCAAGGTGCGTCGACTCGCCTGGTGGGCGGCCATAGTGGTATTTCTATACATCGTGGCGGTGGCGCTGACGCATAATGCCCTGATCGTGGTGGCATGACGCCGCTTGTTCACCGTACCGCGACTTGTCATAAATCGCGCGCTGACATAACGTAGCGCGATGACCGAACCGGACACGGATAGCGCAACTCCCCGCAGTCTCGATGCCTGGGTCCATGCCCTCGGCGAAAGCGGCATGCCGATCTTCGCGCGCACGGCGCGCGATATCACCGGTGTGGCTTCGCGCGATCAGAGTTCAGCCGCAGAACTGGCGCGCGTGATTCTGCAGGACGCGGCCATGACGGCCCGCCTGCTGCGGGTCGCCAACAGTTCGTATTACAACCCCGGCAAGAACAGCATCAGCACCGTGAGCCGTGCCGTGGTAGTGCTGGGTTTCGAAGTAGTGCGCAGCATCTGCCTGTCGATCGCGGTGGTTGAGAATCTGCTCAAGGGGGCGCAGCGCGAACGCATCCTGATGGAAATGGCCCGTTCCTTCCATGCCGCCGCCCAGGCGCGCGCCTTCGCCATCAAGCACAAGGACCCTGCACCGGAAGAGGTATTCATCGCCACGCTGCTGCTCAATCTCGGCCAGATGGCGTTCTGGTCGGTATCGGGCGCTCAGGGTGAGCAACTCAGTCAAGCCATGAAAGTGCCCGGCATTACACCGGAGCAGGCGGAAGAGCAGGTGCTGGGTTTCAAACTCCAGCAATTGACGCTGGGTCTGGCCAGGGAATGGAACCTCGGTGAGTTGCTGCAGGATACCCTGGAGGGCAGGCACAAGGAGAACCCGCGCATCAGCAACATCCTCATCGGGCGCGAATTGGCCCATAATCTGGAACAGGGCTGGGAGACGCGCGAGGTCAAGGAAATGATGCAGCGCCTGGCGGAGAAACTTTATATGCCACTGGATGCGGTGCAGACCCTGGTGCGGAACAACGCGCGTGACGCAGCGCGTACCGCCGCCAGTTACGGTGTCGCCAATCTCGCGAAACTGATTCCGGTGCCGCGCAGTCACGCCGACGAAACCCTGCCCGTGGCACACGCTGAAGATGCCCTGGACACCGAGCCGGATTTCCCATCGCCCGATCCGGTACTGCAACTGAAGATACTGCGTGAACTTACCGGCCTGCTGGAGGCCAAGCCGGATATCAACCTGTTGCTGGAAATGGTGCTCGAAGGCATCTATCGCGGCGTCGGCATGGACCGCACCTTGTTCGCCTTGCTCAGTCCCGACCGGCGCCAGTTGCGCGCCCGCTATGCGCTGGGACGCAACCGAGAACAGCTGGTCCAGCGCTTTTCCTTTCAAACCACTATCACCACCGAGAATATTTTCAGTTGTGTCGTCATGGCGCAGAAGTCCTTTAACGTCAGTGTGCCGCCAGGCGTCGACATCGCGCCGATGGTTACACCGGCGGTACGCGAACTGACCTCCGGTGCGCCATTTTACGCCAGTCCCATTGTGGTCAACGGCCAATCCATCGGCCTGTTCTATGCCGACCGTCAGCCCAGTACCCGCCCACTCGACGACGAAAGCTATGCGAGTTTCAATCACTTCGTGATGCAGGCGAACATGACCTTGGCGCTGCTTATGCGGCGTGGGAAATAACAGCTAAGAACCTAGTCTCGTCCTGCGCGGCTCACGCGGTCCGATCGCGACAGGCCACGCAGCGGTTCTTGCCGGCACGCTTGGCCTCGTACATGCGCTGATCGGCCCGTTCAACCAGTGCGCGCCAGTCGTGCATCGCATCGGTACCCAGTTCGGCAATGCCGATGCTGACGGTGAGTGGACTGCCGTCCGGCCGAATGCCCATGCCGACGACACGCAGACGCGTGAACACCTCCTGTGCGGCCGCGCAATCGGTATTCGGCATCAGTACAACGAATTCCTCGCCCCCCCAACGCAACAGAATATCGCCGGCACGCATATTGTCGCGCAGGACATTGGCGGTGTGACGCAAGACGGTGTCGCCGACATCGTGGCCGAACTGGTCGTTGACGCTTTTGAAGTTGTCGATGTCGATAAAGGACAGCGCCAACGGTGCCCGTTGACGCTGTGCAATGTTGAATTGCATCTCCAGAAACTGTTCGCCGCTGCCGCGGTTGTAGCAGCCGGTCAGCAGGTCATGCATCGATTGATTGGTCAGCGCCAGCATGAACTGCAATTGGCTCATGCCGGCAATCATGGCGGTCAATGCGAGCAGCAGCAACAACCAGACAGTGCCGACAATGTCGCTGTCCCAGGCGAACTCGTGCTGCAGCAGGCTTACGCCGATTTGTGCCAGTAGTACCGGAGTGGCATAGGACAGGCTTTCCAGCGCGGTGAGCGGGAAGATGCCCAGGCCGGCCACGATGATGAGAGGCAGCAGTTCATATGCGGTGTGCACGGCCAGGTTCGTCGTCTGGTGAGCGAGCAGTGTGAGCAGGGTCTGTGCCAGCAGATAGAAAACGGTCGGGATCAGCAACAAGATGGCCAGCGCGCGTCGCGCGTCGCTGAGACGTACCGAGTGACGCAGCGCCACGATAAGGCCGACGAAGGCGAAACTGGTAACCAGACGCACGATTGCCACGCCCGTCCAGATGCTGCGCGGAAAGATCGCGGCATCGACCACGATCCAGAGCACGGTAACTATGGCCAGTAGAGCGGCAATCTGCCGGGTGCGGGTCAGAATAAGTCGGGCACGCTGCCGGGATTGCAGCGGACTGTGCGCGGTGGTACGCAACAGAAGGGTCAAGGCCACGGGCTCGGCGCCTGTCAGGACATCGCCGCGCATCAGGCGTGCCAGCAAGTTGATCAGCGACTGCATCGTGGTATATCCATCAACCAGCCACGTTCGGCCCGTTTCTCTTGTGCTTGGTTAGCGGCCAGCATGCCCGGAAGCGCAGTAGGTGCTGTTGACTGAGATCAAGGAGTGGCGTTGTCGTTCTGTTTATTGTGTTACATGATTCGAATTCCAATGCGGGTTCACCTCATAGCGGATGGCCTTTGATCAAGCCTGGCACCTATTTGCTCATCGCATGGCTGCGCACTGTGTGCCTGGCGCTGCTGCTGTCGACCTTGGCAGGTGGTATTTGCGCCGATGACGACGTGCCGGACGGCGGCGCTGACGACATCCCGTACCAAGCCGTGTTTCCGGTCGCCGATGCCATGGGTACTTTCAACGGGCAGCCGGCGGCGGCACCGGTTTACCACGACCATGTCCTAATCGGTTACCTGTTTCTCACCGATCGGATACTGCCTATTCCAGGCTATTCAGGAAAGCCCATTACCACGCT
>JBBQDK010000047.1:0-18823 GCA_038319625.1 Gammaproteobacteria bacterium | reverse complement strand
ACTGCTCTTTATCGGTCCTAATGCGATGATCTTTAGTTACCGGCCCGCGCCGCGACGCAGGCCGGGGATTTACCGCCGCCTCAGTAGAGCAGGTTATAGTCCAGATGAATGCCGACCGTACCGTATTCGCGCGGGTACAGGGGCTCTACCGGGGCGTAGTAAGGCGCCGGGTAATAGACGCGCGGGGCTGGATAGACGGCGATACCGGGGTAATAGCGCGGTGCATAACGGTAACCGTCGTGACGGTAGCGCCAGTCGCGATGCCGTTCCGGTGCATAGCCCCTCTCGCCATCGCGATCCCGGTAGTCCCGGTCACCATGGCCACGGTCTTGGTAGCTGTAGCTGCGCGAATCGCGATCATGATCGCGCGCCTGCGCGGGCTGTGGCAGCGCCAGGCCCAGCAATGTCGTGGCCAGCACGGCCAGAGCAGCGTTTTTTGCGGATCTTGCTATCATGTCTGTATCTCCCGTTGATCTGTATAAACACACGGAGCCCGGCTCCGCGGTATCATCAGATTAGGTCCGCACCCCTGAATGGAGGCTGAACAAGCCGCCCTGGAGGAAACCGCCATGTCCGACCCGACCGGCTTTACCATCCACACGCTGGAACTTGGCCCGATGGAAAATTTCGTCTATCTGATCCAGGACCATGCCAGCGGCCGCGGCGCGGTAGTCGACCCGGCCTGGGAGGTCGGTGCGGTACTCGATCTGGCCCGGCAAAGGAACATCACCATCACCGACATCCTGCTCACCCACAGCCATCAGGACCACGTCAATGGTGTGGGCGAGCTGCTCGATCACTGCGATGCCGAGCTGCATCTGCTCAAGGCGGAGGCGACGTTCTGGGGAGCGGAACTGACCCGTCCCAGCCTGCACCACGGCGGTGATGTACTGGATCTCGGCAGCACGCCGATCACGCTGCTGCACACGCCGGGGCACACCCCCGGCTCGGTCTGTTATTCACTCGGCAATGATCTGATTACGGGCGACACCTTGTTCATCTACGGCTGTGGTCGTTGTGACCTGCGTGGCGGCGACCCGGAACAGATGTTCCAGACTCTGAAACATCTGGCGCACGATCTGCCGGCCGGCAAGCTCATCCACCCCGGCCACAATTACGCCATCGATCCGGTCTCCACACTGGCAGAGCAACGCGCCGGCAATCCCTTCCTGCACTTCCATAAGCTCGACGATTTCGTGTTCTATCGCATGCACTACCACGACAAACACCGCGACTCACCGTTCCAACCGGTAATGCCGGGACATGTGATGGATGACGCGTGAGTTATTTTTTGAACGGCCGAGGACAACATGAAACCTCAAGCAATCCCTTCCCCCCTCTCCCGCTGGCGGGAGGGGGGGCCTGGGGAGAGGGTATCGAGAGAACAATCCGTCTTAGAAAGTTATTATAACAATATGTATTTAATGTAAATACTATTTTGCCATTCTTGGCGTCCTTGTCGGTTCAAAATACAAAATCACACAGCACGTTTAGCCACGCGACCGGCCAGTATTGCCGCGCCCGTCACCAGAATCGCGCCCAGCACCGACCATCGATCCAGGCGCTCACCCCATAACAACCAGCCGAGCAAGGCAGCGAACACCACAATGCTGTACATGAAAGGACCGATGCGCGCTGCAGGCGCGTAAGCGTGGGCGCGGGTTACCAGCAGTTGCGCGACGGTGGCGAGCAAACCGATCAGCAGCAGCGAACCCCAGAGTGCCGGTGCGGGGGTGATCCAGGTCCAGAACAAGGGGATTACCGAGATCAGCGTGGCGATCACGCCGAAATAAAACACGATGCGCGTAGTCGGCTCGATCTTGCCCATGCTGCGCATGGCGGTGAAGGCAAAAGCGGTGAAGACGCCGGCGGCAAGTCCGATCAGGCCATCGAGATCGAAGTGCATGCTACCCGGCTTCAGGATCAACGCAATGCCGGCAAACCCCACCAGCACCGCCCAGCGCACTGCCCAGGGAAACGGCTCACGCAACAGCAACGCGGCAATCGGTGGGATGAACAGCGGCGCGGTGTAATTGAGCAGCACGGCCTGTGCCAGCGGCAGATGCGCCAGTGCGTGGAAGAAACAGTACATCGCCGTGATACCGCTCAGTGAACGCCACAGATGCAAGCGCAGATTGTGCGTGCGCAGGCCTGCGACACCGCCACGCAACAGCCACGGCAGCAGCGCCACCAACCCCAGCGCGTTGCGGAAGAACACCACCTGGGTACTGGGCAATTGCTCTGATACGGTCTTGACCAGCGCGCCCATGATGGCAAACAGCAGAGCTGCCCCGAGCACCATCATGGCGGCAACCGGAAGATTGTCTTCGCGCTGCATGACTAACTGTTCATCCGCAGATGAACACGGATATGCGCGGACTCATACTCACATGCATCGCTCTAGGGAGTTACCCCTCTCTCGCCGGGGCGGCAGAGGGCCGGGGTGAGGGTGTGGAATTTCCAACTCGCATTCATCCATGTCATGCAATCATGGCAGGCACCATCACCATCGCTCACTGTTCCAGCAGCCTCCGGTAGCTGCGTAGCCGCTTCTGCATATTCCGGCGGGTGCCATCCCAGGCATGTGTCCACGGCAGATTTTTTTTCAGCAGGACGCGGCACAATTTCAGCATACCGTCGATATCGTCGAGGTGGACGAATTCCGGTGCTGGGCCCTGCGCATGCCTGCAGTCCGGACCGCCTTCGAAGCCCTGATTATGATAGTTGCCGAGCGGTACCGACAGACCGATCGCCGGCAGGTCATAGGCGGTCGCGGCACTGGCCTCGCAGGCACCACCATCCATGATGCGGCGCTGGTGCGCGCCGGGCAGCACGCGCTGCGCCAGTTCGCTGAGCACCTGCGTGGCATCGGCCGCGAACACGGTGCGCCGGTCGCCGAGTCGCACGATCGGCCCCTTGCCAATACGCGCACCCGGCAAGGTACGCGAACTTTCCAGGCTGACGCAGAGCACCTGCCGACGTGCCTGTGTCAACCAGCCTTGCTCAAAGTGGGCGATGGCACCGACGAACCCGACTTCCTCAGCGCGTGTCAGCAGACCGATAAACGGTGGTATGGTCGCGCGTGAACCACGGCGCCAGATCCGGCAGGCGCAGTCGATGATGGCGAACACGCCGACCAGGTCGTCGGCAGCCTTGGTATAAACATGCCGACCGGAACGCCAAGCCGGCGCGCGAAAGCCGAAGCCGCCGAACAGCGTCCTGGCGCGACGACCCGCCGCCAAGCCGGAGGAGCCATCAACCAGGACCTCCGCCGTGTTGATCGTCATGCCGGACGCGCTGAGCGCGACCTTGGTGAGCTTGCCATCACTGCAGATGCCCTGCCCATCCGCCAGCCAGACCTTCGCACCGTTCACATGCTTGATGGGCGCACCGCCATGCCAACGTACCGCGAGGCGTCGTGGGCTCAGCCAGCGCACACCGTGAAAACCGGGATGATCCATGTGCGCAATGAAAACGCGCACTGGCTCGGAACTACGGGCGCGCAATAGTTTCTGATAAGCCTGCAATGACCCAGCACCGACAATGAGATTACCTGCCGGATCGGCACAGAATGGCACACCGGCCCGTGCCAACACGCGCTCGGACCAGGCGATGACATGCTGTTCACGGAACGGCGCGGTGGGCTGGGCGAGCAGGTCGAACAGTCGATTGCGTTGTGAGAGCAGCATGAATTGAAGGCTTATCTAACGCGCGTGGCAAGGACAACCGTGGTGGCGGTTATCGCATCCGTCATCACGACATTCCACGCCGGGATACGCATATTATTTCTCATCCGTCACCAGCGCGGTGCTGCGTGCCCGACGTGGCATCAAACCCGGCACCGCATTGACCAGCGACAGCATCAGGGCCGCTATGTACGGCACCGATTGCACCAGCAGCAACACCGCCCAGACCATAGCCTCCGGCGTAAAGCCGTAAGAGATCAACACCATCAGCACTGCCGACCATAGCAGTACCAGCACAATGGTTTCCTCTCGCGCCATCAGAAATCCCTGTATCAGGGCCGGACGTGTTTCGCACTTGGGGGTGCGCATGAACGGAATACTGTCGGTGGTCAGCCCTTGAATCACGGCGCGCGCGATGGTATGGGTGAGTGCCATGCCGGCGATTGCGGCACCGATGCGCTGACGGGTATTGCAAGGCACCTTGGCCATATAAAGCCAGAAACTGTGCAACACCTTGAAGAAGAAAATACCTAGCGTCGGCACCAGGAACGCACCCAGCGGAAACTGAAAATATTTCGGCCAGAACACCAGGCCGACGGACCAGCACACGCCCATGGCAGTGAACACTAGATGCAAGGCATCGGTGAACCACGGCAGCCAGCCGGAAACGAAGTGATACTTCTGCGCCGCCGTCAGTCCTCTGCCGTCGCCATCCGACATCCCGAAGCCCGGAATCAGCCAGCGCCAGTAGCGCCGGATGATCTGCATGGCGCCGTAGGCCCAGCGGAAACGCTGTTTCTTATAGCCGCTGAAACTGTCCGGCGTCAGTCCGTGGCCGAAGGGATGATTCACATATACCGCCTCCAGACCTTCATGGAGCAGGCGCAGGCCCAGTTCGGCATCTTCGCAGATCGTACCCTCGCCCCAGTTGCCGACGCCGGCTAATGCACTGCGGCGGATCAGCGTCATGGTGCCATGCTGGATGATGGCATTGCGTTCGTTGCGATGCATCATGCCAATCTGGAAAAAGCCGTTGTACTCCCAGTTGATCATTTCTTTGAACGGATCGTCTTCCCAACCGCGATTATCCTGTGGTGCCTGCACGAAGCCGACTTTGGGGTTGTCGAAATACGGTGTCAGCGCGCGCAGCCAATTGGACTGCACGAGGTAATCACTGTCGATCACACCGATCACTTCGGCGCGCGCATCGGTCTGTATCAGTCCGTAGTTTAGTGCACCGGCCTTGAAGCCCGGCCACTGCGGCAGATGGAAAAACCGGAAGCGAGCACCGAGTACGGCGCAATGCGCTTCGACCGGCTTCCACACCGCTTCGGCCTTGGTGTTGTTGTCTATCACCAGCACTTCGAAATCCGGGTAGTCGAGATGTGCCAGACTGTTGAGCGTCTGGATCACCATGTCCGGCGGCTCGTTGTAGATGGCGAGGTGCAGCGACACCATCGGCAAGGGCCGGTCGCGCGCCGGATCGAGAGGTTTGAAATAACGTTTCCAACCGCCACTCCAGAGCGTCTCGGTCAGTTCGAAGCCGTTGATCAGTACCACCATCAGCAAGGCCAGTTGAGCCGGCAGCAACACGCCCCATAGGATGCGACCGCCCAGAGTGAGACTGTGGGTGAGCGGCGCGAACGAGGTCCAGATCAGCATCGACACCGTGAGCTGGATCAGCATCGCGTAGAACAGGCGGCCCTGCATGCGCAGCGACTTCCAGCGCAGCAGGAACCACGCCATCGGCAGCAGTGCCAGCAAAGTCGCCGCAGTCAGTTGCACCGGCCACCACGGGTTCTCGGTCACCGGTCCGACCATCGGGAACTTCGGTTGGCGATCGACGTTGTAGATGCCCCAGTGCACCCCGGCCGTGCCTTCCATATCACGCTTCCACGGCTGATCGAATGCCTCCATGATGAAGTAATCGATATGACGCTCGGCGGCGATATTCAGAAATCCGCGGATGAACCTCGCCTGACTGACGAGACTGGGCTTGGCCGCGCCGAGGCGATTGCCGTCGCTCGGCCAGCCCACTTCGCCGATCAGGATATGTTTGCCGGGGAAGGCCTGACGGACCTGTTCATAGCGTTCCAGCACCCACGACAGGGCCTGATCGTTGGGGACTTCTTCCCAGTACGGCAGGATGTGGATGGCGATGTAATCGACTTCCTTGGCCAACTCTGGATGGGCCAGCCAGACATGCCAGGGCTCGGCGGTGCTGACCGGAACGTTAACGTGCGTGCGCACTTCACGCAGATACTTGATAAGTTGATTGACGGTAATGTCACCGCGCAACAGCGACTCGTTGCCGACGATGACGCGATCGATATTGTTGTAACGGCGTGCATTGCGCACCAGGTTGTGGATTTCCAGGTCGTTGCGATCCAGTCGCGTATCCAGCCAGGCACCGGCGGTCACGCGCATATCATAGCGACGCGCCAAACGAGGTATTTCTTCGGCGCCATCAGTGGAGGTATAAGTGCGTACACTCGTCACCTTGCCGTACAGCAACTTGAGGTCACCCTCGATATCGTTGGCGCTGGGGTGTTTGTTCTCGAACGGGTCCTGACCGCGTTGATACGGACTGAAGGACACGCCTCGGATCATGCCCTCCCAGTCCTGCTCGGACTGCGCGCGGTTCAACAGCGCCCAGACCAGCAGATTAACGGCAACAACCAGCAACAGCACGGTCAGACTGGATTTACGCATAGATGTAAAGTTGCTCAACCTCATGGTGATTCGGACCGTGCATCGCGGCAACGCGCAACCGGATCTTGCACGTCATCATTGCTCGCTGGTTGGAGACAATGCAGAAGCGGGAGCGAATGCTACCGTGCGGAGGCGGCCCGAAATAATCCCGAATGATAATCACAAGCCTCGCAGGCACTCATCCGCCGCGCGGATTCATGCACCTGCAATCGGCTGACGATGATATAGAGCGGCACCCGGGATGTCGAGTGGGTGAAGATAAAAATGCGTGTCTCTACAGTAGCTTGCCCGTCACCTTTCCGGCACTTTCCACCCGCCCACAGGCTTGCATCAATAAGCCATTGATTAGGGCTGGGTTGCCGTTTCCGGCACGCGCACGCAGACATCGGGCTTGCCAATGTAAAACGATGCGTTTCAATAGAATGACGGCGCGACTTCGAGCAGACGCAGACCCTGTGAGACTGTTACATCCCTGACCAGCATGGCACGGTAAGTCAGATGATGGGTGCCGCGCGCGAGCTTCTCCCAGCCGGTCATCCGGAAGCCTATATTGCCGAATTGACCGGGGACATTTTCGGGCGGGTCGAGTGCCGTCCTGTCATCCATGATATAGACATGGCGCCGGATCGGTTCACCGGCGGGCAAGTCCATGGTCACCAGCAGCGTACCGTATTTGTTCACCAACGCGAACGCGCCATCGTCCGAAGCGTTGAAACGCCATTTGGCGGCGCTCATGTGGCCATCGATGGGGAAACCTCCCGGCACCGAATGGCTGTACACCCTGCCGGCCGGATAGTCAGGACCGTCACGACCGTCCCAGGTCGTTACACTCTCCAGGTCGGAAAAGAACCAGTCGTTGCGGAACGGCACGTCGAGGCGGATGTCGGCAAGAATAGCCTGAGCGTAACCGATATAATCGACGGTAATGGTCGGGCTGCGCAACCCCAGAAACACCCGTATCGAATTCTCGGTGCGACGTATGACCCGTACCGGCCCGACGCGGGTACCGACCAGCGTGGAACGGTAATCCTCCACGCCGCGATGGAAGGTAAAGCCACCGAGAAAGCGACCGGTGTGGCGTATTTTCATCACATCGATGACATTGTTACCGTAAGCGCCCTGCGCGGGATCGAACCATTGCACGCTGTCGGCGAGCATCGGCAGTTGCCGTGAGAACGCCAACCGATAGGTATCGGATTCCAGCGCATCGCTGTCCGGCCGGTAACGTACGTAAGCGCCGGGCACATGTGCCGGCGCAGGCAGCACCAGGAGATACACCCATGCCGACTGTGTGGATCCGGGATCGCGCAACTCGACAGCAACGATCTTCACCGGCCGCAATTGCGCAACCGGTATCGTGCCACGCTCGCCCAGATCGCCGACCATGAATACGCATTCGTCCCGCGCAATAAAACGCGCATTGCGCGCCAGAGAAGCCGGCATGGCCGCGTCAAGCAGCAACTGCCCACGCGCATCGCGGCGGTCAATCTGAAACGGTATGGCCGTGAAGCGATTGTCGCGCCATACATAGGCGGCGATCCTGTCACGCGCCACGCCGAGCAGGGGCGCGAGCTGTGCACCGCGCAGAATGACCGGATAGTAACGCGAGGAAACGGGATATCGGAGGTGCAGTTCACTGGCCACAACCGGTGCCGCGACCGAGGACAACGGCCACAACACCAGAAAGCCCAGAAAGCCCAGAAAAACCATCGTACGGCGTCGGCTGTTCACGCCACCCCTTGTCTTAATCACCGGACCAGTGTAGCGCAAATCACAGGCGTGCAGTGTCGTGCGTCATCCCGCCACAGCCACGCCGGCAAGCGCGGCGCCAACCCGAATGCCTCGACTCACTGTCTGTCGAGGCTGTAACGACCCGGCCCGAAGGCGGCGATGCAGAGCATCCCCCCCATGATGGAAAGGTTCTTCATGAAGTTGATCATCTGCATTCGCACTTCGTTCGGCGACACCGCCCAGAAGTTGTGGAACACCAGGGTGACAGCAATGATGTACAGGAACATCACCACCGCCACCAGGCGTGTACGGTAACCGAAGACCAGCATCAGCCCGCCACCGAACTCGATGAAGATGGCTGCCACCAGCAGTACTTCAGGCATGGGCAGTCCCTTGCTGGCCATGTAAGCGGCGGTGGCAGTGAAGCCGGTAATTTTGCCGAAGCCGGAGACCACGAATATCAATGCCAGGAGCATCCGACCGGCCAGTACTGCAAAGTTCTGCAGCGTGTGATCGCTGTTCATGTGCATCTTCCTCCATCAGCTTGGTGTACAAGGATACGGCAATGCCATGCCACCGCGTCATTGCGACGCGAGAACAGATCTCCGCCCGCAAGCTATTATGACAACGGCAATTGCGAGGCGTTCAGGACAGTTCGAACAACAGCAACTCACCCTGCGGCGCCGCCTCGATGGCGAGTTCCGCTTCCGCTTCGATGCGCGCGCCGTCTCCGGCGCTCAGGACCACACCGTTGACCCGCACCGCACCGCGCGCCACGTGCATATAGACATGGCGCCCCGCTGCCGGACGGTGACGCAGCGCAACGGCATCATGGAGTTGCGCCACATAGAGCGCGGCATCCTGCTGCAGGCGCAGCGCCCCGTCCCGGCCATCCGCTGCTGCCACAAGACACAGACGGTTGTCACGCTCGGCGGCGGGGAAGGCCTTCTGCTCGTAACCCGGCGCGCTGCCGCGTACATTCGGCACTATCCAAATCTGCAGAAAATGCACCGGCTCGGTCTTGGAATGATTGTACTCACTGTGTCGCACCCCGATGCCTGCGCTCATGCGCTGCACTTCGCCGGGCCGGATCACGGAACTGTTGCCCAGACTGTCCTTGTGCTCCAATGCACCCTCCAGCACATAGGTAATGATCTCCATGTCGCTGTGCCCGTGCGTGGGGAATCCCGCACCGGCAACGACGCGATCCTCATTGATGACACGCAGACTCGAATAGCCCATCTGTTGCGGGTCATAATAATCGGCGAACGAGAAACTGTGCCGACTTACCAACCAGCCATGATCGGCAGAACCGCGATCCTCCGCCTTGCGTACTGTAATCATATCCACCTCGACTCTGGCCGCAGGGGGCCCATATCAGTTACCATCATCCTAGATGTTCTCATCATTTCGATATAGCGGAAGGTTTTGTACGACAGATTCAGAATCATTGAACCTTTAAAAGCAACTCAAACTGCCAGGGTTGTCAGAAGCACCCAGGAAAGAAAAACTCCACCCGGTCAGTTTGCCATCAATTGTTTGGGTTGGTGGTTGCCTGAAATGGGTTTTCTTGGCGGCCTTGACGACCTTGGCGGTTCACATGGATTTTACAATTTGAAATGACAACCGTTCCCTACGGCACTTGGCATTCACCCATCAGCGCCGACCTGATCGCTTCCGGTGCCGTTGGCCTCGGCGAGCCGCGCCTCGACGGTAACGACTGCTACTGGTTGGAGAATCGCCCTACAGAAGGTGGCCGTAGCGTATTGGTGCGCCGTGGCACGGACGGCACGAACCGCGATGTCACCCCGCCCGGTTTCAACGTCCGCACGCGTGTCCATGAATATGGCGGCGGCGCCTACGCAGTCGCTGCGGGCATCGTGTTCTTCGCCAACTTCACCGACCAGCGCGTCTATCGCCAGCCACGCGACGGCAGCGGTCATCCGCTGACACCGACGGCGGCTCTGCGCTACGCGGACTTCGCGGTAGATCCAACCCGGCAACGCCTGGTTGCCGTGCGCGAGGATCACCGCAATTTCGATGCCGAGCCCATCAACACGCTCGTGCAACTCGATTGGCAGGATGAGGCTGCCAATGCCGACGGCGGCCGCGTGCTGGTCAGCGGCGACGATTTCTATTCCAGCCCGCGTCTCAGTCCCGATGGTACACAGCTGGCGTGGCTGAGCTGGAATCATCCCGACATGCCCTGGGACAGCACGGCCTTATGGCTGGCGGGTATTGCCGCTGACGGCAGTCTGCAGGAGCATAGGCGTATCGCCGGCGGACCCGCGGAATCCGTATGCCAACCCGAATGGTCGCCGGACGGCGTGCTGCATTTTATTTCGGATCGCAACGGCTGGTGGAACCTGTACCGCTGGCAGGGCCAGGACAGCCTCGCGCTGTGCAAATCGACGGTCGATTTCGGGATGCCGCATTGGGTGTTCGGGCAATCGACTTATGCATTCATCGACAACGACAACCTGCTCTGTACCTACACCGACAACGGCGCATGGCAACTGGCGAGACTCGACGCGCGCAGCGGCGTGATCACCGACCTGACGACCCCCTACAGTGAATTTCATGGCCTGCGGATCGTTGCCGGCCACGCGCTGTGTGTCGCCGGCGCACCGAACCTGGACACCGCCATCACATTGTTCGATCCCGAAACGGCAACGGTTGAGATCCTGCGCCGCGCCAGTCAGAGCACGCTCGACCCCGGCATGCTGTCACAGCCGCAGGCCATTACCTACCCGTCCGCTGACGGCCGTACCGCACAGGCTTTGTACTATGCGCCGCGTAACAGTACCTGCAACGCGCCACCGGATGAACTGCCACCCTTGATCGTGCGCGGCCATGGCGGTCCCACCGCGATGTCCTCCACGTCGCTACACCTCGGCATCCAATACTGGACCAGTCGCGGCTTCGCGGTGTTGGATGTCAACTACTCCGGCAGCAGCGGTTTCGGACGCGCCTATCGCGACGCACTCAACGGTCGCTGGGGCGTGATCGATGTCGAGGATTGCGTATACGGTGCGCGGCACCTGGTTGCGCAGGGCCTGGCCGATGCCGAGCGTATGGCGATCCGCGGCGGCAGCGCCGGCGGTTACACCGCGCTGTGCGCGCTGACCTTCCACAGCGTTTTCAAGGCCGGCGCCAGCCTCTACGGCGTCAGCGACCTCGAGACCCTGGCGCGCGATACGCACAAATTCGAATCGCACTATCTCGACCGCCTGGTCGGTCCCTACCCCGCGCAGCGTGAATTGTATCGGGCCCGCTCGCCCATTGACCACGTCGACCAACTCGATGCCCCGGTGATTTTCCTGCAAGGCAGCGAAGACAAGGTCGTACCGCCCGACCAAGCCCGGACTCTGGTCGATGCCCTGCGCGACAAAGGACTGCCGGTCGCCTATCTGCTGTTCGACGGCGAAGGCCACGGCTTCCGTCAGGCCACCAACATCAGCCGCGCACTGGAAGCCGAACTGTATTTTTACGGTAAAATCTTCGGCTTCACGCCTGCCGATCCACTGTCTCCCGTAACCATCGACAATCTCCCCCGGGCTACTTGACGCACTTTTCGAGGCGCGTAATTACGCGCCATAAAGGTTTGAACAATACCTCGGCGTGCTCGCCCAGCCAATTGCTCCGGAACTCGACCAGCAGTTGTTCGCGCCGTGCGGCGGTAGCGTGCTGCAAGGCGGCGTACTGATCGGAGCGGTCGGACAGCTTGCGGCCGGCGAAATCATCCAGACGCACCTGGCAGTCGTGGATCTCACCGAGCAGCTCCTGCAGGGCCTTCAGATGCTTGATGAGCGGTGGCACACCGGACACAGCACCGGTCAGCGGTTCGAGCAGGTATCGCAGGCGCTTGCCGGTGATGCGCGTGGCATGTACAGCAGTGTCGTCACCGCACGCCTCGATGCTGGCAAACCCCTGCCCGAGCGTGTCGCCGAGTACCTGCAACTGCACACCGGCGACTACCGCAAAGCTTTCCTGAGTCGCATCATCCGGCGGTAGCTCATCCAAACGGCGCCGCCACTTGGTCGCCATTTCGGCAAACACCGTCTGCCAGCGTGGGTAGTCGGTTTGACGCTCCTCCTCGTGTGCCCGCTCCAACCGCTCAATCAAAACGTCCAGATCGGCGCGGGCGTGCACGGTGCTGGCCCGGCGTTGCAGACGCAGCCACACGAGTTGCACTTCACGGTCGCGTGCGATGTTGGTGGCGCGCGCCAAACGCCGCACACCCTTGCCCAGTTTGACGCCCAGCACCGCATGGTAGGCACTCTGGTTGACATTCAGACGGCGCAGCGCAACCCGGAAATCATGCAAGGATTCGCTGTCATCGCCTTCCGTGAGACGCGCGGCACAGCGCGCCGTCCGGTCCAGCAATTCGAGCAGCAGATCGCGCACGGCCGCCGCTGCACGTTGCTGCAGCAGATCCATGCTAATTCCTGAGACTGGCGAGTTGCGACGCGGTCAGACTCCAGACCAGCCGAGCCTTGCCCGGTGTCACATCGGAATCGATATTCAACAGACAGACCGCACCTTTTTTCAGGGATGTGACAGACTCATGACAACCGCACAACAAGTGACCGATAAGCACACCCAAATCGGGCTCATGACCGACGACCGCCACCACGGATACATCACGATGGCCGCGCAGCCATGTCAGCAACTCATCCGGATCGCTGCCGGGCGCCAGAGCATCCAACTCCATGACCACGCGTCCGACATAGGCCTCGGCGACAATCCCGGCGGTCTGGCGCGCCCGCAGCAACGGACTGGTTGCGAGCACATCGATGAATTCAACCTCGGACAGCAAACCGGCTGCAGCGCGCTGCATCTTCTTGCGGCCGGAATCGGTCAAGGGTCGCAGGACCTCGGGTTGACCGGTCCGCGCGAAGTCCAACGCGTCCTCGGCCTTGGCATGACGGATCACCAGCAACTGCATCACACCCTCCTCATCAATGCATCGGATTTACGTCGGATTTTATACCCGCCGGCACTCTAGCACATCAGACCAGCGCACCATCACCGCAAAGTGTGGGCTATTTTCAGTTACAATCCCGACATGGACACACCCGATCTGAAAAATCCCGACCTCTACATCAACCCGGAACTCAGCCTGCTGATGTTCAATGCACGGGTCCTGGAACAGGCCAAGGACGAAGCCACGCCATTACTGGAACGCCTGCGTTTTCTGTGCATTGCCAGCACCAATCTCGACGAGTTCTTCGAGATCCGCACCGCGCGTCTCAAACAAGAACTCAAGATCGGCACCATGCAACCCGACGCCGACAACATGAATCCCGCCGATGTACTGGAACGCATCGCCACTGAGGCCCACAAGCTAGTCGATGAGCAGTACCGCGTGCTCAACGACGTGCTGATCCCGGCGCTCCGCGATCAGAACATCCGCTTCGTGCGCCGCACACATTGGAATGTCAAAACCGCTGCCTGGGTGAAGCGTTACTTTATCAATGAACTGTTGCCGGTACTCAGTCCGCTCGGTCTCGATCCCGCGCACCCGTTCCCGCGCGTCCTCAACAAGAGCCTGAACTTCATCATCTCACTCGAAGGCAAGGATGCCTTCGGCCGCAGCAGTCGCGTCGCCGTGGTACAGGCGCCGCGCACCCTGCCGCGCCTGATCCATTTGCCGCGTGAATACTCCAAAGGGCCACACGATTTCGTGTTCCTGTCCTCGGTCATCCACGCCCACGTCGGCGACCTGTTCCCGGGCATGAAAGCCAACGGCTGCTATCAGTTCCGCCTGACGCGCGATAGCGAACTGTTCGTCGACGAGGAGGAAATCGACGATCTGCTGCACGCCCTGGAAGGCGAGCTCAGTGCACGCAAATTCGGCGAAGCGGTACGCCTGGAAGTTGCCGACAACTGCCCGCCGGAGATGACGCGGTTTCTGCTGGATGAATTCGACCTTGGACCTGCCGATCTGTTCCAGGTCAACGGCCCCGTGAATCTCAACCGTCTGATCGCCATGCACGAACTGGTCGACCGGCCTGATCTCAAATATCCACCGTTCGTCCCCGCCCTGCCGCGCCGGTTGCGCAACGAGCCGGACATGTTCGAGGTGATCCGCCGCGACGACGTGCTGTTACATCATCCGTACGAGTCCTTCATGCCGGTCCTGGACCTGGCCCGGCAGGCCGCCGCCGATCCCAACGTGCTTGCCATCAAGCAGACTTTGTACCGCACCGGCGCCGATTCCATGCTGGTCGATGCGCTGGTCAGTGCCGCGCGCGCCGGCAAGGAAGTCACCGTCATCATTGAACTGCGCGCGCGCTTCGACGAAGAGGCCAATATCAAACTCGCCACACGCCTGCAGGAGGCCGGAGCGCATGTAGTGTACGGTGTGGTCAACCACAAGACCCACGCCAAGATGCTGCTGATCGTGCGCCGAGAAGGCCGCAAGCTGCGCCGCTACGTGCACCTGAGCACCGGCAACTACCACGTCACCACGGCGCGCGTGTATACCGATTATGGTCTGATGACCTGCGATGCCGGCATCGGCGAGGATGTGCACAAGCTGTTTCTGCAGCTCACCGGTCTCGGCCGTGCCAGCAAACTGCAGAAACTGCTGCAGGCACCGTTCACGCTGCATAAGGGAATGATGGACCTGATCAGTCGCGAGATCGACAATGCCCGCGCTGGCAAGACCGCACGCATCATGGCCAAAATGAATGCGTTGACCGAACCGCAGATCATCGAGGCACTCTACAAGGCATCGCAGGCCGGCGTGAAAATCGACCTGATCGTGCGCGGCATCTGCTGCCTGCGCCCTGGACTGCCGGGCGTATCCGAAAATATCCAGGTGCGCTCCATCATCGGCCGCTTCCTGGAACATACACGCGTGTTCAGCTTTCACAACGACGGCACGCCGCAGCTGTACTGTTCCAGTGCCGACTGGATGAACCGTAATTTTTTCCGCCGCGTCGAAGCCTGCTTCCCGGTCGAAGACGACAAACTGCGTGACCGCGTGATCCGCGAATCACTGATCAACTACCTCGCCGATAACACCCAGGCATGGGTATTACAGCACGACGGCAACTATAAACGCGTCAAGCCCGGCAATCAGAAACCACGCAACGCGCAGGCGCTGCTTTTGCAAGAGCTTGGGGATTGAGGGAAAGCGTCCCGCCCACCTTTAGCGAGTAATTCGCTCAATCAAAAATATGTGTCGTTTCTGAGAGAATGTGCGTCTCTTCTCCCGGCGGGAGGGTTAGGGAGAGGGCGGATGCAAGTGCGGCGCGTAGCTTTTGTTTAACAGCCTGCCACCATTACCCTCTCCCCCGACCCCTCTCCCGCAAGCGGGAGAGGGAAAGTTTTATTCCTCGATCAGCCGAAGCTACAAACATAGTCCAGCAGATCGGTGACCTCGATCTCGAAATGGCTGTTGCCCGGGACATTGAAACCTTCGCCTGCCTGATAATCGCTCCAGCTCAAGTCATCCGCGAGCTTCACCTGACAGCGTCCTTGGATGACATCCATGCGCTCCGGCGCCTGCGTGCTGAACCGGTAAGTGCCAGGCAGCATCACGCCCAGGGTTTTCATCTCGCCTCCGGCGGTAATGACGGTGCGGCTGGTAACCTTGCCGTCGTGATAGACATTGGCCTTCTTCTTGACTTCGACGTTCGTGAAACTCATCGTTGTTCCTCTGAATTTTGCGTCACCGGCCCGGCCGTCCGGCGTACCACAATAGTATACCGGCAACGACCAGTACCCCGCCCGCCCTCTGCAACAGGACTCAAAGACTCGGCGAGCAGCAGCCAAGCCGATAGCGGTGGCGCCGGCGAACAGAGACAGCAAGGCGCCTGTTGGATTGGCCACCAGTATGGTTTTGAGTATCGACAGGCGTTCGATCTGGTGTGCACCCAGGAATCATTCAAATTCTTAAAGGCTGTATTTTCAAGCACTCTGAACCCTTGATCCCGCCTTGATCCGGCGAGAATTGTTCTCTCACCACAAATATCATATGCTTGTACAAGCACGTGGCTCGATGCTCGAAAGCCAGCCAAGGAGACCCCATGAAAGACCCTAAATACACGGCGACACTTGCATTGACCGCCCTGCTCGTGAGCAGTGCCGTGTGGGCTGCCGATTCTGCCAGCTTCGACACTTCGATCGCGCCATCGGATACGCAGTCATCCGCAACCCAAGACTACTCATACTATTGCACCGCTCTGCATAACAATTACACGGTCTTGTATATTAGCGGTGTCTCAAAAGAAACCTGGCCTTGGCAGCGGGACTTCATCGAGTCGACCCTCACCCCCGCATGGACCACGGCCGTGCAAAAAAACTATCCATATCTATTCAATCCCAGTTGTACCGAAGGATCTAGTGCGTCTATACGTAATAGCAGACAGCAGCAAGTTGAGGTAGCGAACAACGGCGGCCAAAAGGTCGTCGAAGTCGATTGGCACTACTGATAGATCAAGAGATCAGTGTACTTGATTCGTCAAGCCAAACACGGCAATAAAAAACTCGTTGTTGAGTGACGGCGAAAGCAGATCATTCGACAGGTTTTGGTACAAACGAGACGTCTGATCCACCTTGCACCTGAGTTGCAGCTTTCACCTGCAGTTTATTTCCGCCCGCGTTTCGCCGCAATCCGCATCCGCAACGCGTTGAGCTTGATGAAGCCTTCGGCATCCTTCTGGTCGTACGCACCCTTGTCGTCTTCGAAGGTGGCGATATTGGCGTCGAACAGGCTGTCCTTGTCGGACTTGCGACCGGCCATCATGACGTTACCTTTGTAGAGCTTGACGCGCACCACGCCGTTCACATGCGCCTGCGAAGCGTCGATCATTGCCTGCAGCATCTTGCGTTCCGGGCTCCACCAGTAGCCGTTGTATATCAGGCTGGCGTAACGCGGCATGAGTTCGTCTTTCAGGTGTGCGACTTCGCGGTCAAGTGTCAGTGATTCGATGGCGCGGTGCGCCTTGAGCAGGATCGTACCACCCGGCGTTTCATAGCAACCGCGCGACTTCATGCCGACGTAGCGGTTCTCGACCAGATCCAGGCGGCCGATGCCGTTTGTGCCGCCGAGCCGGTTAAGTTGCGCGAGCACCGTGGCCGGCGACAGCTTCTTGCCATCGAGCGCAACCACATCACCGTTCTTGAACGTGAGCTCGACATAGACCGGCTTGTTCGGCGCCTTCTCTGGTGACACGCTCCAGCGCCACATCGATTCCTCTGCCTCGGACCAGGGATCTTCCAGGATGCCACCTTCGTAGGAGATGTGCAGCAGGTTGGCGTCCATTGAGTACGGTGACTTTTTGCCTTTCTTGGCGAAGTCCACCGGAATCTTGCGACGCGCGGCATAGTCCATCAGTTTTTCACGCGAGGTCAGATCCCACTCGCGCCACGGCGCGATGATCTTGATGCCGGGCTTGAGCGCATAGGCACCGAGTTCGAAGCGCACCTGATCGTTGCCCTTGCCGGTGGCGCCGTGCGAGATGGCGTCAGCGCCGGTCTTGTTGGCGATCTCGACCAGGCGCTTGGCGATCAGCGGACGCGCGATGGAAGTACCCAACAGGTACTCGCCTTCATAAACGGTGTTAGCGCGGAACATCGGGAACACGAAGTCGCGTACGAACTCTTCCTTGAGATCGTCGATGTAGATCTCTTTCACGCCCATCTGTTTGGCCTTGGCGCGCGCCGGTGACAGCTCCTCGCCCTGGCCGATGTCGGCGGTGAAGGTCACTACCTCGCAGTCGTAGACGTCGCGCAGCCATTGCAGAATGACCGAGGTGTCCAGACCGCCGGAATACGCGAGAACGACTTTCTTTACTGTTGACTTCGCCATGATGCGGTCACCGATACTTGGGATATGAAGGCTGACATTATAGGCGAAACTCAGAGAGACTCAGCCTAAATCGTTACTGTCAAAGCCGTCTGGATTGCGGGGAACCGCTGATCTTACGCCCTTCTCCCGCTTGCGGGAGAAGGGTACGGGGGAGAGGGGACTGGAGATTTGAGCGCAATCAGAATCAGCGTGCCTTCATTTCAGCAACGGGTGGTCCTTCGGCAGGCGTTTAGAGGCCCAGATCGCCAGGCGGTGGCGCATGCTTTTCTGCGAGACCTGATCTTCAGGTAACGGTGCAATGAGCTTGTCATGCACCAGCAGCCGGTAGATGTACTCGATTTTCAGATGTGCCGAGTCGGTCGGCTCGAACTCTACGACGCCGCGTTCCTCGCCGTATTGCACGCCCTGGTGTATCGCTTCCTTGACCAGTTCCGCCTCGTGTTTCAACTCTTTCATGACACGCTCCCATGCTCGGATTATTGCCGTGCAGCATAACTCAACAGATACCAGCCGAACCGCTACAGGGGTAAACACTCACCCTGGTGTCCTGACTCGCCGGTTACAGCATCCGGACCTGAACCGGGCGGCAGGTTTTCTTGCGTGATTCGGTCAAGTTCTCACCGCCAGCACGCCGTCGCCCTTCAACTCCGTGACAAACCCGGCTAGCCGCAGTCGTTTCGACACTTCATTGGGCACATCGCGACCGCTGGTGAGTTTGTTCGGCATGCCGGTGTAATGAAACAACTTGCCCTTGCGCTTCAGCACCCTGGCGAGATGATTGTAAAACTCCTGCGAATAAAGCTCACCGGCGATACCGAAACGCGGTGGATCGTGCAGGATGGCATCGACCGTGCCGTCGGGCAGCACTGCA
>JBBQDK010000046.1:0-18906 GCA_038319625.1 Gammaproteobacteria bacterium | reverse complement strand
TCGGCCTGCGCCTCAGCGACATCGGCCTCGCGCGCGCTCACTGCGACACTGACCGGCACCAGTAAGGGCTGTGCCTGCATGCCGGCGCCACTCTGCGCGGCCTTGAGGCGCTCATAGGTAATACGTTCATGGGCGGCGTGCATATCCACCAGCACCAGGCCGGCGGCATTCTCGGCGAGGATGTAGATGCCGAGCAGTTGCGCCAGGGCATAACCCAATGGTGGCACAGCCGTATCGACCGGCTCGACAGCCGGCATGAGCGGCGTGACCGGCGCGGGATGCAACGCAGCATAGGTGTGCATCTGCTCGCGCGCAGACAGATCGATGGCGTGCTGCTGTCCGGTGCCGTAGTGATTACCGACTGGCATCGCTTGCGGGTAGGACAGCGACGGCAGCGCCGGTGCCGGCGCTGTCTCGGCATTGCCCGCACGCGTCGCAGCGAGCGCTTCATGCACGGTGTGGAACAGGAAATCGTGCACCAGACGCGAATCACGGAAACGCACTTCGCTCTTGGCCGGGTGGGCGTTGACGTCGACGCGCGCCGGATCGAGTTCGAAGTACAGCACGAAAGCGGGATGCCGGCCGTGATACAGCACATCGTGATAGGCCTGACGCACGGCATGGCCGGCAAGCTTGTCGCGTACCATGCGGCCGTTGACGAAGAAATACTGGCGGTCCGACTGGCTGCGCGAAAAGGTCGGCGCACCGATCCAGCCATGCAGGCGCAGACCCGCCGCGGCATGTTCGATGCGAAATGCGCTGGCGAGAAACTCCGCGCCGCACAGCTCCGCGACGCGCTGCTCGCTGTCGCCGATCTGCTGTCCACCGCGCAAGCGGCATACCGCGCGTTCGTTGTGGCGCAGATTGAACTCGACATCGAACCGGCTCAAGGCAATGCGTCGCAGCATCTCCTCGACATGGCCGAACTCGGTCTTTTCGGTGCGCAGGAACTTGCGCCGCGCCGGTGTATTGAAAAACAGATCATGCACTTCAATAGTCGTTCCGACCGGATGGGCCGCAGGCGTGGCCGTGCCAATCGTCGCGCCATCGCTGTCGATGCGCCAAGCCTGTTCCACATCGTGGCAATGCGAAATCAATGTGAAGCGCGATACTGAGGCGATGCTCGGCAGCGCTTCGCCGCGAAAGCCCATGCTCACCACCTGTTCCAGATCTTCGAGGCTGGCGATCTTGCTGGTGGCATGCCGTGACAAGGCCAGCACCAGATCCTCGGGATGAATTCCGTACCCGTTGTCGCGCACGCGCAGCAGCCGCAGTCCACCCTGCTCAATGTCCACATCGATACGCGTGGCACCGGCATCCAGACTGTTCTCCAGTAGCTCCTTGATAACCGATGCCGGCCGCTCGACCACCTCGCCGGCGGCGATCTGATTGATCAGTTGTGACGGCAGATTGTGAATGCGCATGGCAGGTCGACGGCAAATACGGGATGCGTAACAGGGTACATGAAAACGGCACTGAGGGCACCGAGCGGCACAGACAAGTCTGGTTTGAATGGAGCGCAAACCGGATTATATGATCTGGTTTACAGGAACTCAGCTATCGCTGCCGACCGGAATCTGCAGGACACTTCCGATCTTGATATTGTCATTGCTCTGTAGGCCGTTCACCTGTCGCAGGCGCTGCGTGCTCACACGGTACTGACGGGCGATGCCGGATAGCGTTTCTCCAGGACTGATCACATGCCGGCTTCTGTGATGTACCTGTTGCGCCAGCACAGTGCCGGGCGGCGCCCGGTGCACGAAGTAGTTACGTATACCGGCCATGATCGCCTCGGCCAGCACTTCCTGATGATGCGGATCGCGCAGCTTGCGTTCTTCATTTGGATTGGAGATGAAAGCGGTTTCGACCAATATTGAGGGGATATCCGGTGACTTCAGTACCACGAATCCGGCCTGCTGCACACGCGCCTTGTGCACGTTGCCGACCCGCGTGAGCTTGCTCAACACTTTTTCTCCCACCTCCATACTGGCCTCGTTGGTCGCGGTCTGCGACAGATCGAGCAGCACCGAAGCGAGCAGGTTGTCCTTGTCGTCGAGACTGACACCGCCGACCAGATCGGCGGCGTTCTCACTGTCCGCCAACCAGCGCGCCGCCTCACTGGTCGCGCCACGCTGCGACAGGGTAAAAACCGATGAGCCGCTGGCGTTCCGATCCTTGAAGGCATCGGCATGGATGGACACGAACAGGTCGGCCTTGGCCTGGCGCGCCTTCTGAATGCGTTGCCGCAGCCCGATATAATAATCGCCGTTGCGGATCATCACAGGGCGCATGCCGCGCTGCTTTGCGACCAGGGTGTCCAGACGGCGCGCGATCGCCAGCACCACATCTTTTTCCTTGCTGCCGCGACTGCCGTGCGCTCCGGGATCTTCGCCGCCGTGCCCGGCGTCGATCGCGATCACCAGATCGTGCACCGTCTTAGGCAGTGACTTGCGGGCGACATTGGACTCGTGCGAAGCGGAAGATGCGGCGCGTGCCGGTGTCGCATCAGCGTCGACCGCGTTAGCGGCATCCCGCGGATAGAGATCAATAACCAAGCGATCGCCGTATGGCGCATTGGGTTTGAGGGTGAAGCTCTTGGGTCGTACCGCGCCGGTCGTTTCCAGGACAACACGCAGGTCGTTACCACGGATGATCGCGCTGCGCACCGATTTGACCAGGCCCTGCTGCTTCAGGATCGGCAGTGCCACCTGGAGTTGCGCGTCGCTGATATCGATGACAACGCGTGACGGCGCACTCAGCGTGCTCAAGCTGTAATGCACCGGGGCACTGCTGTCGAAGACGACACGGGTATTGTCAGGCGCCGCCCACAGCCGCATGCCCTGGACCACGGTACCGGCCGCGGAGGCACCGCCAGGGCATACGGACAAGGCAAGCACCAGTAATATCCCGGCGAATTTCATTACAACAAAGACTCCAGTCGGCCGTTCTGTGCCTTATGTATACACGATCGCCAAAATATTTCAAGTAATTAATCTCATTAAAACGTAGACATAGCCTATATATCTCGACTGAAAAAAAGCTATTGGCTGCAACCGAAAGTAGTCTGGGACCGGTCGCTCAAGCCTGGCGCTCGAGCGCGGCGAGCAGGTCTTTACCGTGAGGGCTATGGGCGGTCAGCGCTACCGACCGGCCCGCAGCGGTGTAATCGAGAGCGATGTGTAGATCGGACGCGGGCAGCCGCGCCGCGCCGCGCTCAGGCCATTCCACCAGACATAAAGATTCGGCATCGAGGTAATCGCGCAGGCCGATGTCGTCCAGTTCCTCCGCCACACCAAGTCGATAGAGATCGAAGTGATAGATGCGGCGCTTGCCGACCTCATACGGTTCGACCAGCGTGTAGGTCGGACTCTTTACCTTACCCGGATGACCGAGCCGTCGCAGCAGTCCGCGCACCAGTGTGGTCTTGCCCGTGCCCAGTTCGCCTTGCAGCGTGATCAGCGCGGCACCGCTGCAAACTTGCGCGAGACGCGCACCGAGCGCCTCCATGTCCTGCGCACTGGCGACTGTGACCAGCAGCGTGGTCATGTTGCCGATGCGACCGGATTGACGATGTGCCGCAGACAGGGCAACAGGTCGGCTGCCAGCAGGCCGCGCTCACCGTCGCGTGCCGCAACATCGCCCGCCTGTCCATGTACCAGCACACCAACCTGTGCCGCAACGTACAACGGCAGACCCTGCGCCAGCAGGCCGGCGATCACGCCGGTCAGGACATCACCCATGCCACCGCTGGCCATGCCTGGATTGCCGGCGTCGCACACCATCACCGGTCCATCCTGCACCGCAATCAGTGTGCCCGCGCCCTTCAATACCGCCACGCCACCGAATCGCGTCGCGAGTTCCCGTACGGCGTGAAAACGATCCGCCGCGATTTCGGCAGTAGTGCATTGCAACAGTCGAGCGGCCTCACCGGGATGCGGCGTCAGTATCCAGTTATCGCGCCGCTGTGCTTCGCGCGCCAGCAGATTGAGCGCGTCGGCATCGACCACCAGTGGCAGTCGTGTATCCAGGACGCGCGCCAGCAGCGCGCGCGCCCACTCGCTCTGCCCCAGACCCGGCCCGACAGCGATGACATTGGCGCGCGCCAGCAAGGGCGAGAGTTGCACTGCTTGCTCTATGCCATGACACATCAATTCGGGACGTACCGCATTCGGCAGCGCCGCATGCGCCGCGCGCGTGGCGATGCTCACCAGCCCAGCACCGACACGCGCCGCCGCCTCCGCGGCGAGTCGCGCCGCGCCACTCATGCCGTGTTCGCCACCAACCACCAGCACATGACCGTAACGGCCCTTGTGCGCATCGCGCACGCGCGGCGGCAGGTAATCGACCAGGATAGCCTGCGTCAGCAGCAACGCAGCGGGTGTTACGTCCGCATAGACACTTGATGGCACGGCCAGATCCGTAAAAATGATACGCCCCGCGTACGCAGGACCGGAGCCGGTATAAAGGCCCGGCTTGCGGGCGATGAAAGTCACCGTCACCGCGGCGCGCACCGCCACGCCCAGCACCGCCCCGCTGTCGGCATGCAGACCGGATGGCAGATCCAGCGCCAGCACCGGTGCCGACGCGGCATTAATCGACTCGATCGCCGCGCGCCAGGCACCGTCCACGGCGCGCGTCAGCCCGATGCCGAACAGCGCATCGACCAACACATCCGCTTCGGGCAGATCCGCGGTCGCATAATTCCGCGATTCACCGCCGGCCGCGTGATACGCCTGCAAAGCCTGCAGGGCATCACCTTTGATCACAGCGACATCACCCAACTGCAAAACGCTGACCTGGCAACCCGCCGCGAGCGCCAGTCGCGCCAGCACAAAACCATCGCCCGCATTATTGCCGACACCGCACAGCACCACGATGCGTCGCGCCTCCGGCCAGTGCGCCCGCAGCGCCGAGTAGGCGGCCGCACCGGCGCACGCCATCAGCGAACCGCCGGGAACGCCCGCCGCGATGGCAAGGCGGTCGAATTGCCGTGTCTGCGCAGCGCTGTAAATCGGTTGGGATGCACTCATGGCAAGAGTGGGTCTTGGCTGTGTTTGCAGGGCATTGGGTTATAGTACTGAGTACCGAGTACTTATCACCAGCATTTCCATGCCCAACCCGCTTTCCTCAAGCTCTCTGTCCGATCTGGCGCGCGACATCAAGCACTGGGGTGGTGAGCTCGGCTTTCAGCAGGTCGGCATCGGCAGCATCGATCTGTCGGAACACGAGACCTATCTGCTGAACTGGCTCGCCGCAGGACACCATGGCGAGATGGACTACATGGCCCGTCACGGCCGCAAGCGCAGCCGTCCCGCCGACCTTGTTGCCGGCACGCAGCGCATCATCTCGGTACGCTTGGACTACTGGCCGGCACAGGCTACGAACGCCGTCGCTCTACTCGAATCACCGGCGCAGGCCTTCGTCTCGCGCTATGCGCTGGGCCGCGATTATCACAAACTGCTGCGCCGGCGCCTACAGCAACTTGCCGACCGCATCGCCACGGCGATCGGTCCGTTCGGTTATCGTGCCTTCGTTGACAGCGCGCCGGTGCTGGAAAAGGCCCTGGCGCAGCAGGCCGGGCTGGGCTGGATAGGCAAACACACCAACCTCATCAACAGTAAGACCGGCTCCTGGTTCTTCCTCGGCGAGCTGTATACCGATCTGGCCTTGCCAGTCGATACGCCGGCCACCGACCACTGCGGCAGTTGCCGGGCCTGTATCGATGTCTGCCCGACCCGCGCCATCGTCGCACCCTATGAACTCGATGCGCGCCGCTGCATCTCCTATCTCACCATCGAACTGCGCGGCGCCATACCGATCGAATTCCGCACGCTGATCGGCAACCGTATCTACGGCTGCGACGACTGCCAACTGGTGTGTCCCTGGAATCGCTTCGCCCAACCGGGCACCGAACCCGACTTCGCCCCGCGCCACGGCCTGGACAGCGCCACATTGATCGAACTGTTCGCCTGGAGTGAAGCGGATTTCCTGCAGCGCACCGAAGGTTCGGCGATCCGCCGTATTGGTCATGAATGTTGGCTGCGCAATATCGCCGTGGCGTTGGGCAATGCACCGCACCAGCCGGCCATCATCAGGTCACTGCGCTCACGCCTGGATCACCCGTCTGAGCTGGTGCGCGAACACGTGACTTGGGCACTGCATCGACAAGCCACCGCCGCCCCTGCGCGCGAAGCCGGACAGCCGCACATGCAAACACTGGGGAAGCGCTGATTGATTCCACTTGCGCCCTCTCCCGCCCGCGGGAGAGGGCGCAGGGAGAGAGGGCATCTACTTCTCAAAAAAAAGGCGCGCCGAAGCGCGCCTTGCTGGTGAAGATGGATGAAAGTTACTGGACCACGCCGTCAATAACCTGCGGCGCGCTCGCCACAGCAGGTTTCGTACCGATGTAGTCACTGTCCACCGAATTGCTCGGGTCGTGAACATCAGCGGCCGTCGGCAAAGTCACCGTAGTGCCGGGTGGCGGCAGTGCCGTCAGACCACAGGCCACCTTGGAAAGACGCAGTTCCGCATCCAGCGCCTTCACGATAAGCGGCGTCGACGTGCCGCCATCCATCAGCGTCATGGTAGCTCCATCCGGCAGCGAGAACTCCGGTACATAGCGCGCACCTGTCGCACCACAGTCGACCTGGCTGTTGTCGATCGGGCTCACGCAGTACCCCGGAATACCGTTCAGGTTGCCGAAGCCGTTGAACTGCAACTGGATGGCTTTACCCGACCAGCTGCCGTAGGCTGCCCCGGTCGGCACTGTGTAGCTGATATTCTGTGGCGGATCGAAGCTCACCACGCTGCTGTCGCCGATTCGGGTCAACCATGTAGTCTGGTTCCACTGGTTGGCGCCCGTCTGCCAAGTGTAATACGTGGCAGGGTTACCGGGTTCACATACTGCACCACCGCTGGGACAACCGGTTGTCGGCAGCGGCGCCGGAAACAGTCTGCCGGTCATGATACCGCCCTGAAACTGACCCGTAAGAAGATTGGCATTGCTGATCACCATCGGGGCACTGGTCTCCTTCAAACCGGTCGCATCGAAGCTATAGGTCACCGATGTGCTGCCCCAACCCCATTGCTGCGCCGTGGTGCTGTCGAAAGGCGTGACGTTGCCGTTGTTTGTCGCAAAATTCACGAGTGAGGCGGCGGTCGGACAGTTGCTCAGACAATACAGTGCGCTCGGGGCGTTGACGTCGCCGGGAATGACTGCCGATTGACTGTAGTAATTTACCGCATCGGTACCGGTGTGCGCCGACCCGGTGGGCGGGATGTTAATGTTACCGCCGAAGGAGTCAGACCATCCCGCGATTGGCAGTCCGTTCAGCATCACTCCCGTCACGGTCGCCGTCGGGCTGATCGAAGACAGTACGCAACCCTTGTTGCCGCAGGTTTGCTTGCCGGTAACGGAGAACGTTGAGCTGCTATTGTTCCACTGCATTTGCCAGTTGCCGAACCCCGAAATGGTGTTGTTGCCGGTCTGCCCGGTGAGGTCACCGTAGAAGGTAAACGGAATGCCGTCCATTGCAGCGAGCGTCTGCTGATGCTGCGTCCACTTGGTCAACTTGCCGCTGTTTTTTGCCAACCTGTAGGTTGTCGAGTTGCCCGGTCGCTGATCGGCGACCACGGCGCCGGCCAAGATGCCATCCGCAATGCTGTTGAGATCCAGCCCTTGAAAGTTGATACCCCAATAGCCGGCATAGCCGTAATAACTGTTGCCGTTGTAAGCGACAGTAATCGGAAACCCCGGATTCGCCTGGTCGACACGGGCGCCATCGTTGGCATTGTAGGTGCCAAAACGCCACACCGACTTCTGTGCATTGGCCACGGAGCGATCGAAGCAAACGTCGTTGGTTCCGTCGGAGCGGCGGAAGACACCGGCGGGAAACGCCGTCTCGCTGGAGTCATAGGCAAAATTGAAAGTCGATGAGGTCGCCGGATTGGTCGAGAAATCAGGAACCATCATCGTTCCGGAACCCGCCGTCGCGGACGAAGCCCTCATCGCGAGCGCGTTGTCGCTCGAATTCGGGCCGGTCTCGAAATAGCTGACGTCTGCGCCATTGGCGTCGATGAAACCGTTGAATTTCGTGGCACCACCCGCCTTGCCGATGTAATCCATGCGGAACTGGCCATACGGCGGCGCATCGGTCGGCGACCTGGTCGCACTGACCTGCACGAATACCTCGACCGGATTACCTTCCTCAGTGAAGCTGATCCATGACTTGGCGATCATCGGGTCAGCGTTGCTCGCCCGGGAAGAGTTCACCACGGCAGTCATATAGTCCGGGGTGGCAGTCGCGCCGGAAGCCGCCGAAGTGGAGTTGCTGGCGCTCGACTGGGATTTCGAATCGCACTTGTTCTTGTCGATGAGGGCGATATAGTCGCCGCTGTTGACCATGACAGCCGGCTGCATCGCATTCATGATGCAAAGCACCATGTTGAGATTGGCGATACCCTCCGACGTGGCATCTTGCACGTGGGAGTTCTGCGCGTCCACGACATACGGCGAGGTGACTGACGGTGTCGCCAAAGCGGAGAGCGGGATGGAACTGGCGGCCAGCAGTGACAGTGCCAGTGATTTGCGTTTCCCTGTTACGAAGCTCATGGTATTTTCCTATTAATTTGCAGTCACAACAGAGACTTGTGAGGCAGTGGTAACACCCGCTACCGTGGCACCACCTGAACTGGCCGTGCTGCTGCTCCCTCCCCCACCGCAAGCGGTAAGGACAAGAACGCCAGCCACTGTCAAAAAAATTCTCAAGAAATTCATAGCTCCCTCCACAAACAGTGAAATTGACTAAATGTGTTTGGCGGGACCACCATTTATGCATCCTGAACATAATTGGAGCACGAGCTTGGCACAACCGCCTTTTGCAATGTCGGCAAAAGTCGTCTCGGGCTTTAGAAAATCAGATCGCGAGACAGAAGAAAGGATTCAGACCCGGCAGCTGTACACAGTTCAAAGCACAAGAATTCTCCGGCGCAAGCCTGCAGCCGTATGGGCATAAGCCGCAGAAACAGCTGTGCATTTTCGAAGTACGGCAAGGTGGGATTGATGTTAATTGAAGTTCCGTGTGGCACCGGAACGCAAGGAATCGGCTTGAGTGTTATATGCTGGCCAGCACCAGCAGAGCACTTCAGTCGATAGATTTTTTGTTGCAGATATTTTCTGTTGCGAGCAGGACGATGGCTTGACCAGGTTTCGTGGCGCCACGGTCACAAGCTACCCAACGCACGCGCATGGAAGGCGAGGTGCTCACCGATGAAGCTGGCGATGAAGTGATAGCTATGATCATAATCATCCTGCATGCGCAGATTGACACTGATACCTCGTGATATGCAGGCGGCTTGCAGGTTTTGCGGAAAGAGCTGCCCGGCCAGAAACTCGTCTCCGCCGCCCTGATCGATCAAATGCGGGGGCAATGCGGCACCCGCTTCAATCAGTCCGGTTGCATCGTAGGCCACCCAGCGACTGCGGTCCTCACCCAGATACGCTGAGAAACACGCTTGCCCCCAGCCGCATTGACTCGGGTTGCAGATGGGCGCAAAGGCCGACACCGATTGATAGGCGCCCGGTTCCTTCAATGCGCAGATGAGTGCGCCATGCCCGCCCATGGAGTGCCCGCTGATCGAACGTTTGCCGGGTAGCAGCGGCAGGTTTGCTTCGACCAACGCCGGCAATTCGCGCGTGACATAGTCATACATTTGATAATGCTGCGACCATGGTGTTTCGGTTGCATTCACATAAAACCCGGCACCCTGTCCCAGGTCGTAACGCGCGGCTACATCCGGCACGCCCTTGCCGCGCGGGCTGGTGTCGGCAATGATCAATGCCAAACCCAATTCCGCGGCATAACGCTGCGCACCGGCCTTGACCCGGAAATTGTCGTCAGTGCAGGTGAGCCCGGACAGCCAATAGACGGCAGGCACCGCCCGCTGCATTGCCTGCGGCGGTAGATACACGGAGAACGTCATCGAACACTGGCAGCACTCCGACCAATGCCGATAACGCGACAGCCAGCCACCGGATTCTTTGACTGTTTCAATCTTGTCCATAACGATTCCGATGCCTGCGCAGGGATGCGCTTCAGAAAATAATGACCGAGCGAATACTCTTGCCCTGATGCATAAGATCGAACGCCGTATTGATCTCCTCCAGCGGCATGGTATGGGTAACCATACTGTCGAGCTCAATCTGACCATTCAGGTAGCGATCCACGTAACCCGGCAATTCACTGCGGCCTTTTACGCCACCGAATGCCGAGCCTTTCCAGGTGCGCCCCGTCACCAGCTGAAACGGCCGGGTACGGATTTCCTTACCGCCGCCGGCAACGCCGATGATGGTCGAAACACCCCAGCCCATGTGACAGCACTCCAGTGCCTCACGCATGACATCGACGTTGCCGATGCACTCAAAGGAATAATCCACGCCACCGTCGGTCAGTTCGACGATCGCTTCGGTGACTGAGCCCGTCAAATCTTTCGGATTAACGAAGTCCGTAGCTCCCAGCGCCTTGGCCATGACGAATTTATCCGGATTCACATCGATGGCGATGATGCGCTTGGCCTGCGCCATGACGGCGCCCTGAATCACCGAGAGCCCGATGCCACCCAATCCGAACACCGCGACAGTGGAGCCCGCTTCGACCTTGGCGGTGTTCAACACGGCGCCTATACCCGTGGTGACGCCGCAACCCAGCAGGCAGACTTTATCGAGCGGTGCCGTCTTGTCGACCTTGGCCAGGGCGATCTCCGGGACGACCGTATATTCGGAAAAAGTCGAACACCCCATGTAGTGAAAGATCGGCTTGCCATTCTGCGAGAAGCGTCGTGTATGGTCCGGCATATACCCGGTCCAGACGGTACTGGCGATGGATTGACACAGATTGGTCTTGCTGGAACGACAGTACGCGCACTCGCCGCATTCAGGAATGTACAGCGGAATCACATGATCGCCGGGCTTGAGCTTGCTTACACCCGGTCCGCACTCGACCACTTCGCAGCCGCCCTCGTGACCGAGCACGCAGGGAAACGCGCCCTCGGGGTCGTCTCCCGATAACGTAAAGGCATCGGTATGACAAACGCCGGAGGCTATAACTTTCAGCAGGACCTCGCCCTGCTTGGGGCCCTCGACATCGATCTCTTCTATGGACAGGGGTTGTTTCGGTGCCCATGCCACCGCAGCGCGTGCTTTCATGACTGTAATACCTCTGCAATCGATTCGCTGAATATTCCGAGAATGGCCCGAATTGCGTGAGTAATTTGTCGGCAGACTGGCCGGCAGCAGTGTCACAGCGCAATCGACAAAACGACCACCACCCATTATATGCCCTATCAGGAATTCTTCAGTGTCAATGCCAGCTTGTAAAGCTCATTCTTCTTCACTCCCGTGATGCGCTCAGCCAGCGCCGCCGCCTGCTTGACCGGCAGTTCTTCCAGCAAAATACCCAGCACGCGACCGGCCTCGGCCGCATCCTCCGGGACCTCCTCAGCGCCCTGCAGCAGCAGCACGAATTCGCCCTTCTGCTGATTGGCATCGCCCTCGACTAACGCCAGCAGTTCATCCAGGTGACCGTCGAGTATGGTTTCGAAGGTCTTGGTCAATTCGCGCGCCACTACAGCAGGACGTTGCGCGCCGATTACGGCAATCATATCGACAAGGGTTTCGACAATGCGGTGACTGGATTCATAAAATACCAGCGTGCGCGTTTCATTGCGAAGTGCCTCGAGACGCGCACGACGCGCAGCGCTCTTGGCGGGCAGAAAACCCTCGAAGACGAAACGGTCGGTAGGCAAGCCGGCGGCGGACAGTGCGGCAATCAGCGCGCAGGCGCCCGGTACCGGGATAACGCGGATACCCTGCGCGCGCGCCGCGCGCACCAGGTGAAAGCCGGGATCGCTGATCAGCGGTGTACCGGCGTCGGAGATCAGCCCGATCGCCGCACCGCCCTGCAATTCCGCGACGAGTTGCGCGACGCGCTCCCGCTCATTGTGTTCGTGCAGCGACAGCAGCGGCGTGGCAATGCCGTGCCGGTGCAACAGTGGCGCACTGTGGCGAGTATCCTCGGCGGCGATACGCGCCACCAGTCTCAGCACCTCGATGGCGCGCGCGCTGAAATCACCGAGATTGCCGATCGGCGTGGCCACCACATACAACGCACCCGGAATAATTGACACTCTCACCTCCACGCCAGATACTGGGCCGCGGAATCAAACCGCTTTCACAAAGACCTCACATCGTGCCCCGAACGTCGCATCGCATGCAAGCCAATCGACCAGTTCACTTGCGCTCTTACCGGCCAGCGTTCCTCGTACTGCTATTGCTGCTGGGTAGCGCCTGCGCGCAGGCACCCGTCTATAGAAACACGCCGGTGGCAGCAACACCCTCCACTGCCTCACAGGCAGCGGCGAAAGCACTGGAAGCACGCGGCGATCTGCGTGGCGCGGCCAAGGCCTACGACGCGCTGGCCCTCGACGCTGCACCGCCCTTGCGTCAGGATCTGCAACTGCACGCTATAGACTGCCTGATCCGCGCCGGCGATACCGGCACCGGAACATCATTGCTCGACAAGGTGCGGACCGACGGTCTCAAACCGGTCTATGAGCAACGCAAACGCCTGCTCGCCGCGCGCATCGCGCTCGCCGAGCACCAGCCTTATGCGGCAATCAAGCAGCTCCCCGCTGTACCGACCGATATTCCAGCCCAACTGCAGATCCAGATCGGCAGCGTTCGGGCGCAGGCCTACGCGATGTCCGGTAACCCACTGGAAAGTGTCCGTGAGCGCACCCGTCTGGAACACCTGCTGACCGACGCCAAAGACAAGCGTGATAATCACCGCGCCATCTGGGCCGCGTTGGCCACACTCTCGGTTCCCGCCCTGGAACAACTGCGACTGGCGCCACCACCGGACGAGCTGAGCGGCTGGATGGAACTCGCCGCCATCGCGCAAACCACCGCGCGGGACCCGGTCGCGCTGCACAAGCGAATCGACGACTGGACACGACGCTATCCGAACCATCCCGCCCGCGACGACATCGTCGCGCGCTTGCTCGGCGAGCCGGACAATGCCGGCGCCCTGCCCCCCGGCGCTGGCTATCCCGCGCAAGTCGCCGTGCTGCTGCCACTTAGTGGCGGCAATACCGATGTCGCACAGGCCGTGCGTAACGGCATGCTCGCCGCCTATTACCGGAATCGCTGGGGAGGCACTCCACCACAGTTGCGCTTTTATGACACGGGATCCGACGACAGCGGCTTGCGACGCTATTACGACCTTGCGGTCAAGGATGGCGCAAAGCTGGTCATCGGCCCGCTCACGAAAGACGCGGTCGCCGACTTGGCACACAGCGGACCACTGTCTGCACCAGTGCTGGCGCTCAATCAGATTGAAGGATCGGCGCCGGCGCGACTCTATCAGTTCGCGCTGGCGCCGGAAGACGAGGCCCGGCAAGTGGCGGAACGCGCCTCACTGGACGGCCACGCACGCGCGCTGGTGATCGTACCAGCCGGTGCCTGGGGTGCGCGTCAACTGCAGGCCTTCGCCGATCGTTTCCAGGAACTGAGCGGCACGGTCACTCGCGTCGAGCGGTACGGTGCGAACAGTGATTTCGGGCCATTGATTCAGCATCTGCTCGCGCCCGACCCGAACAGCCAGACGCCGGCTGCCGACATGCTGTTCATGGTGGCCTTCCCGCAGCAGTCGCGCCAGATCACTGAACAACTGCGCCTGCAGCAGGCCGGCACGCTCACGGTCTATGCCACCTCGCACCTTAATGACAGCCAGGCCGGCGGCTATCCTGCTCAGGGCCTCGATGGCGTGGTCTTCTGCGACATCCCCTGGATGCTCAGTCCGAGCTCGCTGTCCAGCGGCGAACATAACCAAATCGCGCGGCTCTGGCCCGCCTCGTTGACTGCCCACGCCAGGCTCTACGCCTTGGGCATCGACGCCTACAATATTGTTCCCTACCTCGACCGGCTCGGCAATTCACCCACCACCGGTTACCCCGGCGAAACCGGGCGGCTCTATCTGGACGCCGGGCAACATGTACACCGGCAACTGATATGGGCCCGCTACAGCGGTGATACCGCACTTTTGACCAACGACGACGCCCCCACGAACTGGACACCCGCGACACCCTGAATCCATGACCCAACGCTCGGCCAATGGACGGCAGGCTGAACAACAAGCCCTGTGCTACCTGCAAGGTCGCGGCCTGCAACTGCTGGAGCGCAATTTCCGCAGTCGTTACGGCGAGATCGACCTGATCATGCGCGAGGCGGACAGCCTGGTGTTCATCGAGGTACGCTACCGCCGGCACCGCGGTTACGGCGGCCCTGCGGCCAGCGTCGACAGGAACAAACAGGCACGACTGGTGTCCACCGCGTTATACTATCTGCAACGTCATTCCGGTAGCGCGCAGCAACCGACCCGATTCGATGTCGTGGCGCTGACGGAACTGAGTGACACAACAACCATTGAGTGGATACGCGACGCGTTCCAGACTGACTGACCAACCGACACCGACAACGCGCCGCCCCATGGACCAACAAGACCGCATCCGCCACATATTCACCGACAGCATCCAGACCAAGCGCGAAGCGCTGGAGATACTGGTCGAACCCATTGCCCGCGCCGCTGAAATGATGACCGATGCCTTGCTGTCGGACGGCAAGATTCTCAGCTGCGGCAACGGCGGTTCGGCCGCCGATGCCCAGCACTTCGCCTCGGAAATGATCAACCGTTTCGAGATGGAACGCCCGGGCCTGCCGGCCATCGCCTTGACCACCGACAGCTCGACCATCACGTCGATCGCCAACGACTATGCCTTCACCGAAATCTTCGCCCGCCAGGTCAGCGCGCTGGGTCGCGAAGGCGACGTATTGCTGGCGATCAGCACCAGCGGCCAGTCCGGCAACGTGCTGGCCGCTGTGCGCGCCGCACAAAAGCGCGACATGCGGGTCGTCGCCCTGGTCGGCCGTGACGGTGGCGCGCTGGTGCAACTACTCGACGACGATGCCGTCGCCATCATCGTTCCGAGCGCATCGACTGCGCGTATTCAAGAAGTCCATCTGCTGGTGATACATTGCTTGTGTGACCTTATCGATCGTCAATTACTCGGACAGGAGCTTTAACATCATGAATAAACATCTTGCCGCTTTGCTCGTAGCCAGCGTCAGTACCGCAACCCTGCAAGGTTGCGCAGGTCTTGTCATCGGCGGAGCCGCCACCGGCGTCGCGGTAGTTCATGATCAGCGTACCGCCGGCACCGTGCTGGAAGACCAGGCCATCGAGATCAAGGCCGTCCGCGCATTGCGTGACGACAAGGTCCTGGATGCGCAGACGCACTTCAACGTGACCAGTTACAACAACATTGTGCTACTGACCGGCGAAACCGTCAGCGAGGAACTGCGTGAACGCGCCGGCCGACTCGTCGCAGCTGTCGAGAAAGTACGCAGTGTGCACAATGAACTGAAAATCGGTCAACCCAGCACTATCCTTGCACGTGCCACCGATAGTGCGATCACCACCAAGGTCAAGGCCAGTCTGTTCGACGTCAATGGCATCGACCATTTCGACCCGACCCGGGTGAAGGTCGTTACCGAGGCCAAGGTTGTGTATCTGATGGGGCTACTCACGCACGCCGAAGCGGATGCCGTGACAGAAACCGTGCGCCAGGTCGGCGGCGTGGAACGGGTGGTGAGGATCTTCGAGTATACCGACTGACTGCAGGCCTGCTTGCAGAAACCGCCAGCGGCAGATTCAAACCATAAAACCGGACGCGATTCCGTTCCCTCAGGGGAATGGAACGTGTCACTTATAAGTAATCGCAATTTCAGGGCGGGGCATGGCCCCCTTCCTGTGAAGTTTTCCCGCCGTCCTCCAACGATCTTTTCCACCCTAGATCCCACAAGTTGATGCCTACCCATGACAAGCCTGCTGATTCTCCTGCTGCTGATCCTGACGGCCTGGTTCTGGCTGAACAGCATGCGCGCACGGGAGATCGCCTGTGGCATCTGCAAGGAAGCCTGCGAACGGATGGGGCTGCAGTTACTGGATGAGACAGTGGCCCTGCAACGACTGCGTACCGCCCGCGATGCGGCGGGCAGTCTGCGACTGCTGCGCACCTATCAGTTCGAATTCACCGATACCGGTCTGCAGCGCAGCAAGGGCATGATCAGCCTGCGTGGCATCGAGATGGTACGACTGGTGGTGGGGGCGGACATCATCAGATAGGCATTTTGAACCGCATGACACGCCGGACAGGCCGATTACGCGGTGGGCGTACGGATTACCCTACTTGACGACCTTCAGTGCCGGCTTGCGTGGTTTGCCGGGCTCCGGCGCCTCGGGTGGCTTGTCGCTGCCATCGTCTTCGCTAAAGACCATGCCCTTGCCATTCTCTCTGGCATATACCGCCATCACGGCATCTACAGGCACATGAACTGCCATGGCCACACCGCTGAAGCGGGCACTGAATTCGATGGTCTCGTTACCAAGACTCAAGGCCTGAATCGCGCGCGGACTGATATTGAGAATGAGCTTGCCGTTTTGCGCATACTGCTGGGGCGCAACCAGATCCGGCGCGTCGGCCTTGATGAGCAGGTGCGGAGTCTGGTTGTTGTCCAGTATCCAGTCGTAAATGGCGCGGATCAGATAGGGGCGGCTGGAAGTCATATAACGTCAGTAGCTAGTAGCGGGTTGCGAGTGATTAGTAACGAGCAGCGAGTCGGCCGGCTGGTGTTGCTCTGAAGTATACAGGGGCCCTCGTCACTAGCTACTCACCACTCGCCACTGCCTTACTCTCTCATCTCACGTTCTTTCTCGGTCAGACTGGCCTGAAACGATTCGCGATTGAAAATCCGCTCGGCATATTTCTGTATCGACTTGGCTTGCGCAGGCAGTTCCACACCGTAATGCGGCAAACGCCACAGTATCGGGGCGATACAGCAATCCACCATGCTGAACTCGTCGCTGAGGAAGAACGGTTTAGCGGCGAATACTTCGGTGCTGGAAGTGATGCTGTCGCGCAGAATCTTGCGGGCCTTGCTGGCGATCTTATCGCTGCGCGACTCCAGTTCCGGTATCAGACGGTACCAGTCGTTGTCGACATGAAACAGGACGAGACGGGATTTGGCGCGAGACACCGGATCGACGGGCATCAATGGTGGATGGGGAAAGCGCTCGTCGATGTAATCCATGATAACGCGCGAGTCGTACAAGGCTAAATCGCGGTCGACCAGGGTCGGTGTCGAGTTATAGGGGTTCAATTCGACCAAGTCTTCCGGTTTGTCCGAGCTGTCGATATCGACGATATCGACAGTGATACCCTTCTCAGCCATAACGATGCGAGTGCGATGACTGTGAGGGCAAGACGCGGATGAGAACAGCGTCATGACCGATCTGCGGTTGGCGATCAGCGCCATTGAATACACTCCAAACTATCCATGCCGGTAGTGTACAACATCGCGACCGGCCTGTGCGGCCGGCCGCGGGAATTTACCCCCGGCGCGTGTCGCCGGGGGGGTAGCTCAATGGATATCCTTCCAGTATTCCTTCTTGAGAAGATAGACGACGACGAAGAACACGCCCAGGAACAGCACCACTTTGATACCCAGACTCTGCCGTTCCAGCTTGACCGGTTCTCCCAGGTAGGCCAGGAAGTTGACCAGATCGGTCACCGCCGCGTCGTAGTCGTCCGGACTCATCGTGCCGGGCGTGACAATCTCAAGCTTTTCCAGCACCTTCTCCGGCTTGCCGTCCAGACCAGTCACGGTTTTGTAGACCGGCTTCTGCCAACCTTGCAGCTCCCACAGCACATGCGGCATGGCGACATCCTTGAATACCGTGTTGTTGACGCCGAACGGGCGGCTGTTGTCGAGATAGAAACTGCGCAGGTAGGTATACAGCCAATCGTTGCCGCGTGCCCGGGCAACCACCGTCAGGTCCGGCGGTGCGACGCCGAACCAGATCTTGGCCTCCTCGGGCGATGTGGAGATGGTCATGTAATCACCGATTTTGTTACCGGCGAACACTAGGTTCTGCATCATCTGCTGGTCGCTCAGGCCGAGATACTCCGCCACCGCGTTGTAGCGCTGATAGGACGCCGAGTGACAGCCCATGCAGTAGTTGACGAAAAACTTGGCGCCGCGTTGCAGTGAGGCCTTGTCGTGCGGATTGATTCTGACCGTGTCGAGATGCGGGCCTTCTTCGGCCTGTACCAGTACTGGTGCCACGCAAAGCAGCAGTGCGAGGAAGATTTTTCTCATGAGGTCACCCGTTCCGGAACCGGCTTGGTCTTGTCGAGTTTGGTGTAGATCGGCATCAACAGGAAGAAGCCGAAATAGATCGCGGTGAACACGCGCGCCAGCGTTGTCAACAGTGGCGTGGGCGGTTGCATACCCAACCAGCACAAGGTAAAGAAGCTGATCACGAACAGCGCCAGCGCGGTCTTGTAGATAGCACCGCGATAGCGGATCGACTTGACCGGGCTGCGATCCAGCCAGGGCAGGAAGAACATGATCATGATCGCCGACCCCATCGCCAGCACACCCATGAACTTGTCGGGTACGGAGCGCAGGATGGCGTAGAACGGCGTGAAGTACCACAACGGCGCGATATGTGGCGGCGTCTGGAGCGGGTTGGCAGGAATGAAGTTATTGGCTTCCAGGAAGTAACCACCCAGTTCCGGTAGGAAAAATACGACTATCGAGAAGAAAATCAGGAATACCACCACACCAACGATATCCTTCACCGTGTAATAGGGGTGGAACGGGATGCCGTCCAGCGGAATGCCATCGGGACCCTTAGTCTTCTTGATCTCAACGCCGTCGGGATTGTTGGACCCGACTTCGTGCAACGCCATGATGTGCGCCACCACCAGTCCAAGCAGCACGATGGGTAC
>JBBQDK010000045.1:0-19493 GCA_038319625.1 Gammaproteobacteria bacterium | reverse complement strand
GTTTCTTTCAACTTTTATCTTTCCCCTTTTATCTTGCATATGCCTCACCTATTCATATCTGCAGCCCATAAATCATCCGGCAAGACCACGGTCACCCTCGGTCTGTGCGCCGCGCTGGCGCAAGCGGGTCGGTGCGTACAGCCCTTCAAGAAAGGTCCCGACTACATCGACCCGATGTGGCTGACGCAGGCCGCAGGCCGCGCCTGTATCAATCTCGATTTCCACACCATGAACATCGACGACATCCGCGCCGAATTCGCGCAGCGCATGCACGGCGTCGACATCGGCATCATCGAAGGCAACAAAGGTCTTTACGACGGCCTGGATCTGGATGGCAGCAACAGCAATGCCGCACTCGCCAAACTGCTGTGTGCCCCGGTAGTGCTGGTCATCGATGCGCGCGGCATGACGCGCGGTATCGCACCGCTGATCCTCGGTTATCAGGCCTTCGATCCGGACATCCGCATTGCCGGCGTGATCCTAAATCAGCTCGGTGGCAGCCGTCACGAAAGCAAATTGCGCGCAGTCATAGAACACTATACCGATGTAAAAGTGCTGGGCGCCGTGCATCGCACTGATGATCTGGAGATCGTCGAGCGCCACCTTGGCTTGATCCCCAGCAATGAAACGACGCTGGCCAAACAGCGTATTGATCAGATTGCCGCAGCAGTGGCGGCGCAGGTCGATCTGGCGGCATTACAGGCGGTGGCTGAGACGGCGATTGAAGACACTTCAGGTGTCCGTCACACGACGATCCCTACCGCGCTTGGGACGACCACCCGCTCCCCTTGCCTGCTTCCTGCGGGAGAGGGGGTTAGGGTGAGGCTGGGCATTGCGCGCGATGCCGCCTTTGGTTTCTATTACCCTGACGACCTCGAAGCGCTGCAGGCCGGTGGCGCCGAACTGGTGACGATCGATACGCTGAAAGACAACCGACTACCGGCCATTGACGGCCTGCTCATCGGCGGCGGTTTTCCTGAAACCCAGATGCAGGCGCTGGAAGCCAACAGTGCTTTGCGCGGCGCGATCCGGCAAGCCATCGATGCCGGCCTGCCGGTCTATGCCGAATGTGGTGGTCTCATGTATCTGGCGCGCAGCATCCGCTGGGGCGACCGCCGCTGCGATATGGTTGGTGCGATACCGGGCGATATCGTGATGCACGAGCGGCCGCAAGGCCGCGGTTACACCCGCCTGCGCGAGACCGGCGCCGGCCTGTGGCCGGCAGAGGCCGGTGCGCGCACGCCACTGGAATTCAATGCTCATGAGTTCCATTATTCCAGCCTGGAGAATCTGGCACCGGACACCCGTTACGCCTATCAGGTGCTGCGCGGCAACGGTGTGGACGGCAGGAATGACGGTATCGTCTACAAAAATGTCCTGGCCTGCTATGGCCATCTGCGCGATGCCACCAACCATCATTGGACCGCGCGCTTCCTGCGGTTCGTACGTGACTGCAAGCAGTCATCCACCCACCAACAGACAGGGACTATGCAATGACTGAAAATACCACAGCCCCCATCATCACCATCACCGATCCTGCCAGAGAACAAATCCTCCTGTCCTCCAATCAGGGCGGCATGGAACGGCTGGCGCTGCGCATCGCCGCCACGCGCCAGGAAGACGGCAGTATCATTTACGCCATGGGATTCGATGAAAGCAGCGTGGAAGACGAGCTAATCCGGATCGACGGAGTGACCGTGGTCATCACACCGAAAGAGAAGGTCTTGTTGCAAGGTACCGTGCTCGATTACGTGGAGCTGGAGCCGGGCGATTTCAAATTCATATTCATGAATCCCAACGATCCCAATTACGTCCCGCCACCGGCATAACCCACACCACAGCGCCGAACACACCCGCGGTAGCGCGGGAGGTCGTCCGCCGCGGCGGAATCTGCCGTATACTTCGCGTCAGAGACACAGGCTAGGGACCCGGATATTCATTGACCATGACCTCTGTTCCCGACAGCAATATTGAACGCCAGTCACCGCCATCGCCGGATGCGGGCACCGACTGGCGGCCCCGGCATGCAAATCTGACGCGCAGCCGACTGCTTTTTCCTCTCGCCGGCCTGGCGGCGGCTCTGATCGGGCTGACCTGCAGCGGTCTGCTGGCCATCCATTTTCCAAACTTCAGAACGACACTGACAGTGGTCCTGATCGGCTTGTTGATCAGCGCCAGCCTGCTGTTCAGTATTATCCTCTACCGGGTCGAGCGGCACCTCATGGCACCGCTCGCACACCTGCGCAACTGGGCGCAGCAGATGCGCAGCGGCAGGCTCGATGTACGCATCCCGATACCACACGATGGTGAATTTGCAGAACTCGCACGCGACATCAACAGCCTGGGCGAATCGTTACAGACACTGTCGATCGACATGGACACCGAAGTCAAAAAGCAGACCGATCGCATCGCGCAGAAAACCCGCTCCCTTGAAGTACTCTATGACGTCGCAGCGACCATCAATGTCTCACGCGATCTCGACGATCTGCTGAGCCGCTTTCTGCGCACTATGAAAGACGTAGTCAACGCCCGCGCCGCTTGCGTGCGACTGCTCGATGAACACGGCGCTATGCGCCTGGTCGCCAGCACCGGCCTCGACTCAGCCATTATCGAGGCCGAACGAGCCGGTGGCCCGAATCTGAAGTTGCACATCGCTGACAGTGCCGACCTCGGCGTGGACCAGGATCTCAGCCGTGGATACGGACCGCAAACCGCCCTGCCCTATTTTGACGACCCCAATGTGGAGATGATCGCGGTGCCACTGCAATACCGCGGCAACACCCTGGGCGTCTACAACATGTTTATCGACAAACCCGGTTTGTATGACCGGGAAGACGTCAAGGAACTACTGACCAGTATCGGTCGGCATTTGGGCATGGCCATCGAAAAGGCACACATGGACAGCGAGGCGCGTCAGCTCAGCATCATGCAGGAACGCGCCACGCTGGCCAACGAGCTGCACGACTCGCTGGCACAGACCCTGGCCAGCCTGCGCTTTCAGGTGCGCGTCCTCGACGAAACATTACAGCAGAGTGGTGGGTTTACCGGTATTCCGGAACTGGAACAGGTCGAGAACAGCCTCGACGAGGCCTACTCAGAATTGCGCGAACTGATCGCGCATTTCCGCGCACCGATGGACGGTCGCGGCCTGCTACCGTCGATCGATGCGCTGGTAAAACGTTTTCGCAGTCAGACCGGCATCGCCATCTTCCTGCAGAGCAGCGAATGGAAACTGGACAGCATGCCGCCGAACATGGAGATGCATGTATTGCGTATCGTCCAGGAATCGCTCGCCAATATCCGCAAGCACAGTCATGCCAACAACGTACGCGTCATGCTGCGCAGGAATCGCGATGACAGTTGCCAGGTTCTGATCGAGGATGACGGCATCGGCATCGGTGAACCGGTGATGAGCGGACATCCCGGTGAGCATATCGGCCTGTCGATAATGCGCGAGCGTGCCAGCAGCATCCATGGCGAATTACGTATTGAAAGTGAGCCAGGCGAAGGCACCAGCGTCGAACTCACCTTCCAATACCACAAGCCGGATCTGTCCACTCTGCCGGCCATCAATGCATCCTAGACCAGACTGCTATACATTTATGAAAACTTCCAACATCGCCATTATCACCTTAAGCGCCGTCATTCCCGTGACAGCGGGAATGACAAATCCGGAATTCATACAGGTGTTATAATGAGCTTGGCCACCGACTCTCAGACAGCGCAATGCCGCCGCTCCGCGACAGACACACAAAGGAATGAAGCCCATTTATGCGCATCCTGATCATTGACGACCATGCACTATTCCGTGTCGGCCTGGAAGGTCTGCTGGACCGGCGCGGCATCGAAGTCGTAGCCGCCGTCGGCGACGGCCGCGAAGCCGTGCAGCTGGCCGTCGAACACAATCCCGACATCATCCTGCTCGATATGCGCATGCCCTACATGAACGGTCTGGAAGTGTTGCGCACGCTGCGCGAACAAGGCATGAACATGCCCATCGTCATGCTTACCACCAGCACCGATGAACGTGACCTGGTCGAATCTTTGCGCAGTGGTGCCAATGGATACCTGCTGAAAGACATGGAGCCTGACGAACTGGTCTCCGCCCTGCGCGACAGTGTCGCCGGAAAGACCGTGGTGGCGAAGGACATGACCACCGTGCTTGCCAAGGTGGTACAAGGGGAATCCACCAGCGCCAGCCGCGCCACCCCCTTCTCGGAGCTCACCCCCCGCGAACGTGAAATCCTCTGTCATCTGGCAGAAGGCCGCAGCAACAAAGTCATCGCACGCCATCTCGGCATCTCCGATGGCACGGTGAAACTGCACGTCAAAGCCGTGCTGCGCAAACTGGGCGTGCATTCACGGGTTGAAGCGGCGGTGATTGCGGTGGAGCAGAGTTTGTGTCAGAAGACTTGATCCCGATTATCCGGCTGCCACGGAGGGAACCTGGAATGCACCAAACAACCGATCAAGTCACTCTGACCAGAATGGTACAGCGTTAGGTGGATTCTCCGCAGATGTAGCAGATGCAGGATGAGTGGAGACGCGTTGTCTGTGCCGCAACCCATCAGCCGTGCGGACGCCACACCTTAATCATAGGTCTTGTGTTGCTTCGCAACACCTGGAAGGAGTACAGGAAGCGATTCTGCGCGTAGCGCAGAGAGCGATGTACGACGACCCCCGCGTAGTCGGAGGGCCGGATGTTTTGTCGGAGTCCGCGCGGAGCGCGGGTGGAGACAAAACATAAGGCGATCCGACGTCAGTCATTGTGGGAGCTGTGGCGCCGCGCGTAGAGCGACGCCGCAGCGGACGCAGGACGTCGCGGGCCGCCGAAGGCGTAGCTGTCACCTATTTTTCGCTCCCGATGGAGATAGGGATATCCCGTCGGGCTTCGCGAATAAATGGCGACACGCTTTCTGTCCGCTTTGGCTTCGAATCTGTAGATCACTGACTCCCGTGCACATCCGAAGACTTGCTGATCTTGTCCAATGGCAGTATCTGACTATCCGTCTTAATCTCCTGCCGTACCGGCCTGATAACAAAGATCCGATGTCCGCTGATCATGGCGGAAACATCCGATCCCGTCCCTTTGAGATCGTGCAGAAACACAGCAACTATATGCATGCCGCAGAACAGGGCGATGCCTGTCGCACCCAGCTCATGCCATGCCGTAATTTTCATGCCGGCTATCAGATAAGGCGCGTCTGTAAACCAGCCGCTCAACACTTGCATGAGCAGCAGCACAAGCAGGAACAAATACACAGGTTGCCAGAACGGGTTGTGCGCGTACCAGTTGGGCAGAGGCTGGCGGCCGAGGCTCAGGTAGAAGCGCAGCATGTTGATAGCAGCGGCACGCTGTTCGCGACGCGGTATCAAATCGGCCAGGGTATCGGCACCACGTCCAAAGAACAGCAGATAGACGCGCAGCAAAAGACCGATACCGAGCACATAGCCGGAGAGAATGTGATAATCCAGCCATTGGACATTACGGTCCGACCCGCTGCCGAGCAGCCCGCCTGTTGCCAGCAGCACCAGAACGGAGCCTGCCATCAACCAGTGCGACAATCGCAAGGCGCCGCTCCAGACCGATACCCGCTTTACCGTTGTCGAGTCCATGCTGCCGTCCCGCCACGTAACTGAATCTAAATTGTAACTCATGGCCAAAGGGGGCACCCATTAGCCGGCCCCAAGTCAAGCGCGAACACTCACCGAGGCCTATCGCTTGCCTGCCAGATTCATCATTCACACCGTAGGACCGGTCTGGCACGGTGGTGCGAGCGGTGAACCGGAACTGCTGGCCTCCTGCTATCGGCGTTGCATCGAAATCGCCGCCGAATAGGGCGCTGTGACAATCGCCGTTTCGAGCATCTGCATCGGTGTTTATGGTTATCCGATCGATGTCATTGCCATTGCGCTTGCCGCCGTCCGTTCAGCGGTGCTTGAGTACCCTGCGGCCAGTGAGGTGATTTTCTGCCGTTTCTCAGCCGGCGACAAGGCGGTTTATCAGGCACCCCTCGAAACCGCAGCCTAAAGCGATGGGCGTTGATGCGAGTTTCGTTTAGAATGTTGCGTCATGAAACGCTTCACTGATCTGGTTGCCGCCTGCCTGCCGCAGGTGCCTGAAATTCTCCCCTGGGATCTGCGCGAACGTCTGGATAAGGGCGGCAAGCTCATCCTGCTGGACGTGCGCGAGCCGTACGAATTCTCCGCCATGCACATTCCGGGGTCCATCAACGTGCCGCGCGGGATACTGGAATCCGCCTGCGAATACGGTTACGAGGAGACCGTTCCGGAAATTGTCACGGCGCGGGACCGCGAGATCGTAGTGATCTGCCGTTCCGGCTTCCGAAGCGTGTTGTCCGCGTTTAATATGCAGCAGTTAGGTTACAACAAGGTCAGTTCGCTGAAGACCGGACTGCGTGGCTGGAATGATTTTGAGCAACCACTGATCAACACGGAAAGAGAGCCGGTGGACATCGATACGGCGGACGAGTATTTCCGGCCGAAGCTCCGTCCGGAGCAGATGAAGCCGAGCCAATAAGTCGCTGAATTACTCGTTCACACTTCTCAATGATGAAGTGGGTCAGCGTAGAGAAATGCGCCTACAACCCCCTCACCCTGTTGCTCTCCCGCCGGGAGAGGAGACTCGTATTCAGACAGCCGGGATTATTATCAGGGGTCCGGCGGTTTGTTCCATACTATGGGTTGATATGACGCGCCGTTAGCGAAGGCGTCTGCTCGCCTGGCGTGAACCAATCCAGCTTTTCATGCAGACTCACCACCTCGCCGACGATGATCAGCGTCGGTGCGCGCACATTGGCCTGCTGGACCAGCTCCGGCAAAGTGGTGAGGTTGCCGACATGGACGCGTTGCTGCGGAGTCGTGCCCTGCTCTACCAGAGCCGCCGGCATCGTTGCCGAGACGCCGTGCGCGATCAGCTCACGGCAGAGAATTTCCACACCTTGCAGACCCATATAGAACACTACTGTCTGGTTCGGCTGTGACAGCAGTGTCCAGTTGAGGTTCATGGTGCCATCTTTTAGATGGCCGGTGACGAACACGCAGGACTGGGCATAATCGCGGTGCGTGAGTGGGATGCCGGAATAGGCGGCGCAACCGGCGGCGGCGGTGATACCCGGCACGACCTGGAATGGAATACCGTGCTCGGTGAGCGTTTCGATCTCCTCGCCGCCGCGACCGAAGATGAACGGGTCGCCGCCTTTCAATCGCACCACGCATTTGCCTTCTTTGGCGAGGCGCACCAGCAGGTCGTTGATCTCTTCCTGTGGAATGGCGTGGTTGGCGCGCTCCTTTCCGGCGTAAATACGTTCGGCATCGCGACGTACCAGCTCCAGAATCGGTGGCGACACCAGCCGATCGTAGACCACGATATCGGCCTGCTGCATCAGGCGCAGCGCACGAAAAGTGAGCAGGTCGGGATCACCGGGGCCGGCACCGACCAGATACACCTCGCCAAGTTGCGGCGCGCTGCCGGACTCGTGCTGTAGTGCCTTGTCGATGGCCTCACGGGCGCGCGTTTCCTGGCCGGCGAAGATCATTTCCGGAATCGCGCCGGCCAGGATCTTCTCCCAGAAAATCCGCCGTGCCTGAGTATCCTTCAACAAGGCCTTGGCCTTGGCCCGAAACTCGTCGACGATCTGCGCCAGCCGGCCGTAGCCGGCGGGAATCAGCGTCTCCAGACGCGCACGCAGTTGGCGCGCCAGCACCGGCGAGGAGCCGCCGGTGGAGATCGCCACCATCATCGGCGAACGATCGATGATCGACGGCGTGATGAAGCTGCACAGCGCGGGGTTGTCCACCACATTAACCGGGATGGCGAGCGCCTGGGCACTGGCTGACACGCGCCGGTTCACTGCCTCGTCATCGGTCGCGGCGATCACCAGAATAGAACCGGCGACATCGGACTCGCTAAAAATCCCGTTACGATAAGTGATCGTACCCGCCTTGGCCAGTGCCGCGAGACTGCTGTTCAATTCCGGCGCCAGCACCGTCACCTGCGCCCCGGCCTGCACCAGCAGCGCGACCTTGCGCGCGGCCACCTCGCCACCGCCCACCACCAGGCAGGGTCGGGATTTGAGTTTGAGGAATACAGGTAGAAAATCCATAGCGGAAAACCTATTAGTTCAGGCGGGTATGATCGGACAGTACACGGGTTTGGGAAATATCCAAGGATTGATAGCCTGTTTGGGGCGATTACTATGCTAACCCATGAGGCGGAAAAACCCAACGCAGGAATGTGCGCCAAAGGCCTGAAACAGCAGGGATCTTCTGCAGCATATCCCTCACCCTCCGGGTGAGGGTCGGGGTGAGGATATCCGATTCCATCCTACAACTTTGGTAACCGCTCCCGGAGAAAGCACGAGCGCTTCCCCCAATCTCCACCGCTATTATCAGGCCATGCAAAACGATGTCTTTTGCTAACCAGCGTCGATGCGCATCATGCCAGACATGTAAGGATGCAACACCGCAGGCACTGTGACGCTGCCGTCCGCCTGCTGGTAGTTCTCCAGTATGGCCACCAGCGTCCGTCCCACGGCCAGGCCGGAACCGTTCAGGGTATGTACCAGTTCCGGCTTGCCAGTGTCGGGATTGCGCCAACGTGCCTTGAGGCGTCGCGCCTGGAAATCCTCGAAGTTGCTGCACGAGGAAATCTCGCGATACTTGTGCTGACCGGGCAGCCAGACTTCGATGTCATAGGTCTTGGCAGCGGAAAACCCCATGTCGCCACAGCACAGCGCCATGACGCGGTAGGGAAGCTCCAGCAATTGCAGCACCCGTTCCGCATGACCTGTCAGCGCTTCGTGCGCGGCACCGGAATCCTGCGGCCGCACGATCTGCACCAGTTCCACTTTCTCGAACTGATGCTGACGGATCATACCGCGCGTGTCCTTGCCGTAGGAGCCGGCTTCGGAACGGAAACAAGGTGTATGACAGACGAACTTGCGCGGCATCTGTTCCGTCTCGACGATGACATCGCGCACGATGTTGGTGACCGGGACTTCGGCGGTGGGGATCAGATAATAGTTCTGCTCGCCTTTGAGCGCGAACAGTTCGGCCTCGAATTTTGGTAACTGACCGGTGCCGCGCAGGCTCTCGGCGTTGACCAGATACGGCACATAGGTTTCGGTATAGCCGTGCTGCGTGGCGTGCAGGTCGAGCATGAACTGGATCAGGGCGCGGTGCATGCGCGCCAGCGGTCCGCTCATCACGGCGAAGCGCGCCCCGGTGATTTTGGTGGCCGTATCGAAATCGAGCTGACCCAGGGCGGCGCCGACATCGACATGATCGCGCGGTTCGAAATCGAATACCCGCGGTGTCCCCCAGCAACGCACTTCGACATTGTCGTTCTCGTCGCGACCCTCGGGCACGTCGGTCTGGGGAATATTGGGTACGCCCAGTAACAATTCGTCCAGTTCGATCTGGATCTGTGTGAGTTCGGTCTCGGCCTGCTTGAGCCTATCGCCGAGATCGGCGACCTCGGCCAATAGCGGCGCGGCATCCTGCCCCTGGGCTTTGGCCTTGCCGATCGCCTTGGAACGTGTATTGCGCTCGTTCTGGAGCTCCTGCGTGGCGATCTGCGCCGCTTTGCGTCGGCTTTCGAGGGCACCGATGCGAGTTACGTCCAGCTGAAAGCCGCGACGTGCCAGTTGCTGCGCGGTAGCATCGAGATCGGTACGGAGTAGTTTCGGGTCGAGCATTCTGATTTCATCCTGGTGCCGTCACATGCCCCTCTCCCCCCCCGTTTCGGGGGAGAGGGTCGGGGAGAGGGAATTTACTTAATGGGAGCTGTTGCAATCTTCACGATCACACATTCATCCGTGCCTGCCAACTGACGATGTGCCCCGGTTCGACGAGCTGACTCAGATATTCCATGACTTCGCTGGCACGTGCCGGCTTATCGAAGAATTCAACAACCAGTGGCAGATCCAGAGAAATATCTAGCAACGTCGAGGAGTGCACGGCGCCATGCCTGCCGAAGCCCGTGATGCCGCGGAACACGGTTACACCGCTCACCTTCTCGACATCGTGCAAGCGCTGTATCAGCGCCTCCATATGCGCCTTGCCCTCGGTGAGATAGATGCGTACCACGGTTACTTCGATAGTGTTCACAGCTGCCTCCCGATGCTGGCGCCCAACCAGGTCGCCACGATGCACAATACCAGACTCAACGCCATGTTCAGCCCACCTTTGAGTAACTCGCCGCCTTCGATAAGATTAAAAGTCTCTATCGAGAAGGAGGAAAACGTGGTGAAGCCTCCGAGTACACCGATGAGTACTCCGGCGCGTAACACACCGTCCGAGGCGAAACGTTCCAGGAACAGCACAAACAGGAAACCCATCGCCAGACTACCGAGCACATTCACCGCCAGCGTACCGTAGGGAAAGCCGCGTCCGAACAGCGCATATATCCCGTTCGACAACCCATAGCGCGCAACGCTGCCAAGCGCGCCACCAATAGCGATGGCGAGTAATTGATTCACTTTCCGGCTCTCCGATTCAGCAGTGTGTTCATCTTATTTGTCCTGCCGATTATCCAGCGCCCTGAGATGCGCCAGTTTTTCAGCGATCTTGATCTCCAGCCCCCGATCCACCGGAAAATAATAACGCCGTTCCCCCAATTCATCTGGAAAATATTTTTCCCCGGCGGCATAGCCGTCCGCCTCGTCATGCGCATACCGATAGCCCTTGCCGTAATCGAGTTGCTGCATAAGCCGCGTCGGTGCGTTACGTAAATGCAGTGGCACCTCCAATGAACCATGGCTTCTGACATCCGCCCGTGCCGCACTGAAAGCGGTATATACGGCATTGCTCTTGGCGGCGCAGGCCAGATACACCAGGGCCTGCGCGATCGCCAATTCGCCTTCCGGACTGCCCAGACGCTCCTGCACGTCCCAGGCGTTGAGCGCCAGTTGCAACCCGCGCGGGTCGGCGTTGCCGATGTCCTCACTGGCCATGCGCAGTACTCGCCGGGCAATGTACAAGGGATCGCAACCACCGTCCAGCATGCGTGCCAGCCAGTACAGGGCGGCATCGGGTGATGAGCCGCGCACCGATTTGTGCAGTGCCGATATCTGGTCGTAGAAGGCCTCGCCGCCCTTGTCAAAACGGCGCAGACCGCCGGCGATAACTTCGCCTATTACCGCCTCGGTGATCCGCTCGACGCCGCCGTCTTTCTCGGCAAGATCCGCAGCGATCTCCAGCAGGTTGAGGGCGCGGCGTGCGTCGCCGTCGGCAGCATCGGCGAGCAGATCGATCGCGTCGATGGGCAGTTCGATGGGGCGGGCTCCCAATCCGCGTTCGCTGTCCTCCAGTGCACTGTCGACGATGGCACGTACCGCGTGGTTGTCGAGCGCTTTCAATACATAGGTACGGGCACGCGACAGCAATGCGTTATTAAGTTCGAAGGATGGATTCTCTGTCGTCGCGCCGATAAAGATCAGCGTGCCGTCCTCGACGTAGGGCAGAAAGGCGTCCTGCTGCGACTTGTTGAAACGATGTACCTCGTCGACGAACAGCACCGTGTGCTGGCCATGCTCGGCACGCGCCTGCTTGGCCTTGCCAACCGCTTCGCGAATATCCTTGACTCCGGCCAGGACCGCCGACACGCTGAGAAACTGCGCCGCGCAATAGCCGGCGATGAGCCGCGCCAGTGTGGTCTTGCCGCTGCCCGGCGGCCCCCACAGTACCATCGAGTGCAGATGTCCGGCCTCGATGGCCTGACGCAAAGGTTTGCCGGGCGCGAGCAGATGATCCTGCCCGATGAACTCCTCGAGCCGCCGCGGTCGCATGCGGTCGGCCAGGGGGCGGTATGGAGCGGTATTGATATCACTGTTCATCAAGTGATGACGAGATACGGTTATTTAAAACCATCCAGTTGGTCACCAACGACATCCACGCCGTCCGGCGGAACAAACTTGAACAGATTTCCATTGAGGCGCGGATTGATTTGCTCGTGCGTGAAATTCAAATGCGTGGTTTGACCGAAGCCGTCGGTGAGCTGCATCGACGCGAGCAGCTTGCCGCGGAATCCGAGGCGTACGCTGGAAAATTCAGAATCCTTGGCCTTGGGCGAGAGTTCCAGCCAGTCCAGACCATCCTTGTTGCCGAGTTCGGTGACACTGAAGCTTTCGTCCAAAGGCTGGTCACCGCTCAGCAGCATGGCCGGCGAACCACCCAGTGCCGCCTTCTGATTCTTCACCGTGACCTGTTCGAGCTCGGTGTCGTAGAACCACACCTTGTTACCGTCGCCGACCAGCAGCTGCTTGGAGGGCGAGACGTAATCCCAGCGAAAGCGTCCGGGGCGCTGCAGATAGAGCGTCCCCTGGGCGGACTGAACCTGCTTCATGTCAGGATCGAGCACAGTCTGATTGAAATCGGCGCTGAGCGTATGCACTTCGGCGAAGAAATTATGCAATCGTTGTGTCGCCGTCTCAGCCGATACCGACGCCGTGACGCAGGACAGAACAGCGAGCAGCACCAGCCTCTGGAGTTTGCGAAGTGTGAACATCATCACGACGACCTCTTTGGTGAATTCAACAGGCGCAATCAGCGCGATTGCCGGACACAGCCACAGGCTGCTCCGTGTGGTATATGCCGAATGATAACCAACCGCGCCTTAATCCTGCGGCGGCGGGGGGGCCAGTACTTCTCGGTTACCATTGCTCTCCAACGGACCGACGACGCCGGTGCGTTCCATTTCCTCGATCATGCGGGCAGCGCGGTTGTAACCGATCTTGAGACGGCGCTGCACACCGGAGATCGAAGCGCGACGCGATTCGGTGACGATGCGCACGGCCTGATCATAGAGTACATCCAGATCCTCGCCCCCGTCCGCACCGACATCACTGCCACCCCCGACGCTCTCGGCGCTGTCCTGCAGAATTTCCTCCAGATAATCGGGCAAGGAACCGCGCTTGATATGTTCGACCACCTTGTGCACCTCGTGGTCGGCAACGAAGGCGCCGTGGATGCGCACCGGCACCCCGGTACCCGGCGCCATATACAGCATGTCGCCATGACCGAGTAGCGATTCGGCACCCATCTGATCGAGGATGGTGCGCGAATCGATCTTCGAGGATACCTGGAAGGCAATGCGTGTGGGGATGTTGGCCTTGATCAGGCCGGTGATCACATCCACCGATGGTCGCTGGGTCGCCAGTATCAGATGGATGCCTGACGCGCGTGCCTTTTGTGCCAGACGCGCAATCAACTCTTCGACCTTCTTGCCTACGACCATCATCATGTCGGCAAGTTCGTCGATGATCACCACGATCATTGGCAACGCCTGCAGGTCCGGCGCGCCCTCGCCTTCCAGCGCCAGTTCCGGTTTCCAGAACGGATCAGGCAAGGGCTTGCCGGCCTCCTCCGCGTCCTTGACCTTGCGGTTGTAACCGGCAAGATTACGCACGCCCAGGTTCGACATCAGTTTGTAACGCCGCTCCATCTCCGCGACACACCAGCGCAAGGCATTGGCGGCTTCCTTCATATCCGTGACTACCGGCGTGAGCAGGTGCGGAATGCCCTCGTACACCGACAGTTCCAGCATCTTCGGATCGATCATGATCAAACGCACCTGCTGAGCCGTGGCCTTATACAACAGCGACAGCACCATGGCGTTGACCGCTACCGACTTGCCCGAGCCGGTGGTGCCCGCCACCAGCAGATGCGGCATGCGCGCCAGATCCACCACCATCGGGTGACCGCTGATGTCCTTGCCCAGGGCCAGCGTGATCGGCGAACCGGCCTCGTCGTAATCCTTGGACATGAGGATCTCGGACAGGCAGACCATCTCGCGGTGCTCGTTGGGGATCTCCAGGCCGATGACCGATTTGCCGGGAATGATCTCTACCACCCGCACGCTGATGGTCGACAGCGCACGGGCCAGATCCTTGGCGAGGTTGGTGATCTGACTGACCTTGACGCCGGGCCCGGGCTGCAATTCGAAGCGTGTTATCACCGGGCCGGGATTGACGGCAACGACCTGCACTTCGATGCCGAAATCGGCGAGCTTCAATTCCAACTGGCGCGACATGGCATCCAACGCGGCGGCCGAATAGCCCTCCTTGCTGGGCTGGGCCTTGTCGAGCAGCGACAATGGCGGTAACTCGGTATGCGGCGCCGGCTCGAACAGGTGCACCTGGCGCTCCTTCTCGACGCGATCACTGATGGGCAGGCTCTTCAACACCGGTTCGATACGCGGCGGCAATCGTGTCTCGACGCGCTTCTGCTCGACTTTCACCACCTCCTCACGCTGCATGCGCGCCCGGCGGCCGGCCAGCCGCACCGTCAAGGTGTCGTAGCCGTCGCGGACCTTCGCGATCAGCACCAGGGTCAACCGTCCGGTGGCATCCATCACGCCCAGCCAGGACAGACCGGTGAACAAGGTGACCCCGGCCAGGAACAAGGCCAGCATGAACAGGGTGGCGCCGAGGAAACTGAAGGCCTGCGCCAGATGGTTGCCGACCAGGTCGCCGAGTATCCCGCCGGGATTGGTCGGCAGGGACCCGGTGGTCATGGTGAAGTGCAGGGTCGCCAGGCCGCAGCCAGCGCCCACCGTCAGGACGAAACCCAACCAGCGCAGGCCAAACTTCGGCGACTTGATATCTTCCACCGGGGTATCGCCGTGAAACGTCAGCCAGGCGCTGTAGGCGACCATGACGGGAAACAGGTAGGCGAGGTAGCCGAACAGACTCAGCAGCACGTCGGCCAGCCAGGCGCCGACGATGCCGCCGACATTGCTGATGCTCGTGACCGGTCCGGAATGCGTCCAGCCCGGATCCATCGGGTTGTAGCTGACCAGAGTCAGCAGCAGGTACAACGCCACCGCGCCGATTACCAGCAGTAACGCCTCACGCAAGCCACGGGTGATGTGCGGGATGATCAACGGAACATTGGAACGCTTGCGGGAAGCCTGAGCCAAATGCTTAACCTTATAGTCGAGAAATAACAGGTAACATATTAATATGATTTTACTTTCAAATCCATAATCCTAGGCAGTACGGGATCGGCACGAGCCTGATACTGGCCCCTCCCGGCCACCGCCCCAGCCTCAGCCTAAGCGGAATTCCGCTCGCAGGGCGGGTAGAACCAGCTCGCCGCCCCGCACATTGACGCCCGCGCTCAACGCCGCATTATGCGCCCAATCGCCCTGCGCCAACTGCCTTGCATAGGGCAGGATCGCCGCCGACAGGGCCTGTGAGGCGCTGCGCGGCACGGCGCCGGGCATATTGGTCACCGCGAAATGCAGCACCCCGTCAACCACGTAGGTCGGGTCGGCATAGTTGGTTGGCCGAGTGGTCTCGATACAGCCGCCCTGATCGACGGATATATCCACGACCACGCTGCCCGGCGCCATACTCCGCACCTGCACGGCGCTGACCAGGTGTCCGGGACGCCGCCCCGGCAGCAGGGTCGCCCCAATCAGCAGATCTGCGCTTCGTATCGCCTGCTTCAGACTGTCCACATAGGGATACAGTGCCGTCACATTATTGCCCAGCGCGCGCATCTGCACGAGCCGCTCACGCTTGAGATCAAACACCGTTACCGCAGCGCCCAGCGCGGCGGCCATGGCGGCGGCACTGCCACCGGCCACGCCCGCACCGACGATTACCACCTGACCGCGCTCGGCCGCCGGCAGTCCGCCGAGCAGCAGACCCTTGCCGCCCTGCGGTTGCTGCAACAGGGTCGCGCCGATCTGCACCGCCAGCCGCCCGGCAATATCACTCATCGGCGCGAGCAGCGGCAGCGCGCCGCCCTCGCTCACTGTCTCGAAGGCCACGGCCGTCAGGCCGATCGCACACAGCTGTTCGGCCAGTGCGCGGTTCGCGGCCAGATGCAGGTAACAGAACAGCGTGTGCTCACGGCGCAACAGGGCCAGATCGGCAGCGATCGGTTCCTTGACCTTGACGATCAGCTCCGCCGCCGCATACACGCTGGCAGCATCCGGCAGCACCTCGACACCGAGCGCGCGATACACTTCATCGCCGTAGCCGCTCAAATCACCGGCGCCGCTTTCGACGCAGACCTGATGACCCTGACGCTGCAATTCAGCGCAGGCCGCGGGCACAAGCCCGACGCGCCCCTCCAGTGTCTTTATCTCTCGCGGTATGCCGATGCGCATCAGGTCGCCTTTTGCCCGGACTGTATGATTCACGTACCATTGAGCGGTCCCGCGCAAGGCTTCGAGACCGGTGCGGAAACCAGTAAAATCCGTGGTATTAATCGTGGAGCATTATACATGAGCACCCCCAAGCATTGCCGACTCATCATCCTGGGTTCCGGACCGGCCGGTTATTCCGCAGCCGTTTACGCCGCACGCGCCAACCTCAACCCGGTGCTGATCACCGGCCTGGAACAGGGCGGCCAGCTCATGACCACAACCGACGTCGACAACTGGCCCGGCGACAACGAGGGCGTGCAGGGACCCGACCTCATGGAGCGCATGCGCAAGCACGCCGAGCGTTTCGGCACCGAAATCATCTTCGACCACATCAACAAGACTGAACTCACCCAGCGCCCGTTCACGCTCAGCGGCGATACCGGCATCTACACCTGCGATGCACTGATCATTGCCACCGGCGCCTCGGCGCAATATCTGGGCATACCTTCAGAGGAAGCTTTCAAAGGCCGCGGGGTATCGGCCTGCGCGACCTGCGACGGCTTCTTCTACAAGCAGCAACCGGTGGCCGTGATCGGCGGCGGCAACACCGCCGTGGAAGAGGCGCTGTACCTGGCCAACATCACCTCGCACGTCACGGTCGTGCACCGTCGCGAAAAATTCCGCGGCGAAAAGATCCTGCACGATCGCCTGTTCGAAAAGGTCAAGGAAGGCAAAGTGACCATCGAGTGGAATCATCAACTCGACGAAGTGCTGGGCGACGCCAGTGGCGTCACCGGCATGCGCATCAAAAATGTTCAGACCGGCGCAACCAAGGACATCAAACTGCAAGGCGTGTTTGTCGCCATCGGTCATAAGCCCAACACCGCATTGTTCGAAGGCCAGTTGGACATGACCAACGGCTACATCCACACCAAATGCGGCACGCAGGGCGATGCCACCGTCACCAGTATCAAGGGCGTATTCGCGGCCGGCGATGTCGCCGATCACGTCTATCGTCAGGCCGTGACCTCCGCAGGCACCGGTTGCATGGCCGCGCTGGATGCGGAGCGTTTTCTGGATTCGCTGCAGTAGCCGGAGTTTCATGCAGCCCGGGCCTAACTGATGGACCGCATTTCTGAGTCTGGCACGTCGACACAGAACGTCCTGAGTCGCAGTACTGGACCTACCATAAGGAGGCCCCGCTTAGGCGGGGCCTCCGTAATTCGAATGGCAGCGCAGTAGTCGTATATTTGGCACCGCGAAGCTCATACACCACGCACACTCCGCTCACCGCCTGCCATGTGCTTGGCCTGCTCCAATCGCCACCAGGCTTCCAGTACGCATGCCACCGACCAGGCCTGTGACGGACAACCACGCGGGAGGTGTGGTACGGCGCCGTCGAAGATCTCACTGACGCTGCCAAGTCCCGCATCCAGGAGATGATCACGCAAGGGCAACAGACGTGCCTGCGCCGCTTCGGCGTCGCCATGAATGCGAAATTCAGCGAGTGCGAAGTGGCCAAGCAGCCAGGCCCACACCGTACCTTGATGATAGGCAGCGTCGCGCTCTAGAACACCGCCCTGATAGTGCGGGTGATAGTCGGCATGATCCGGCGTGAGCGAACGCAGACCGTAAGAGGTCAACAGGTCGCGAGCGCAAACTTCGACCACATGCCGTTGGCATGTGGAGTCCAGCGGACTGTGGCACAAACTCACCGCGAAGATCTGATTGGGGCGCAGTGTAGCGTCATTGCCCAACGCCGTATCGAGCACATCGAACAGGCCCTGAGCATCGGTGCGGACAAAACGCTGGAAGCCTGTACGTACCCGCTCGGCAAGCTCGATGAAAGTCTGAGCCTCAATACCCAGCAGCTTGGTGAAGTCCGCCATACTGACCAGGGCGTTGTACCAGAGGGCATTGACCTCCACCGCTTTGCCACTGCGCGGCGTGACCACCCAATCACCCACCTTGGCATCCATCCAGGTCAGTTGCACTCCCGGCGCACCGGCGCGCAACAGGTGATCGTCCGCATCCATGCCGATGCCATGGCGAGTACCTTTGACATGCCAGTCGATGATAGCTTCGAGTACCGGAAACACGGCACGCAACGCCTCAACCGCGCCGCCGGCTGCGCCGTAAGCGCGCCACGCCTCGATATACCACAAGGCCGCATCGACACTGTTGTACTCGGGAATCGCGCCGCTGCCGGGGAAGTCATTCGGCAACATGCCCTGATCGATGCAACGCGCGAATGTTTCGAGTATGCGCCGCGCACTGTCCAGGCATCCGGTGGCAAGGCACAGGCCCGGCAGTGCAATCATTGTGTCGCGTCCCCAGTCACCGAACCAGGGATAACCGGCGATCACCGACTCACCCTGCGGCAGACCCTGCGACGGCCGTGCAACCAGGAAGCTATCCGCCGCCAAAACCAGCTGTCCGATCCAATCCGGCGAATTCCGCAATTCAGGGACCCGGGTCTGCACGCGCTCGATCAGTCCACTGTCGCGCGTACGGACACGCCGCAATGCCGCATCCAGATCCGGGGCAGCAGTCTCATGCAGACTCGCGACGATACCGACCCGTTCGCCATAGCGCAGCATCAGGTACGCCTCGCCGACACAAAGATGGGCATCGCGATCCGGCAGGCCGCGCTCGCGCTCCAGCGGCAGATCGAAGTTCTCATACCAGACATGATCGCTGACGAGCTCCCCGTCGCGTGTACGCAGATGCAGCGTAAATCGGTCGGGATAAACGATCCTCAGGTGCTGACTGTCGCCATCGATCACCGGATTGAAACTCCCTGGTGAGCTACTGCCATGATGGTCGCGGGCATTGACCAGAAGCTTCATAGTCAGTCGCAGCGGTCGCTGCGTATCCGAGAGCAGACACCATGCGACATAGGTAGTATTCGCGCCCTGCTCCATCCAGATGCGTTGTTCCAGTACGATATCGCCGATAGCGTAGCGCCATACCGGCATGCGTCCGTCGAGATGAAATGACTTGATGTGCACATGACCGCGCGGATCGACCGCACCGCCGCTCCAACGATTGCTGGCCAGTGGCCAGACACGTTCAGCATCCATGAGTGTGGCATCGGCCTTGGCGAATACCAGCCGTCGACCCAGCGGCGGATCGACCGGCGCGATCAGCAGTCCGTGGTACCGTCGGGTCAGTGTGCCGGCGATAGTGCCGGCGGCGTAACCGCCGAGGCCGTTGTCGAGCCACCATTCGCGACGTTCGGCCTGCGCGAGATCACCGCAGATGTCGCTACCGTAGCGTATCCAGTTCGGCAGACATGTATTCACTGCGTTGTCTCCATCGTATTCCGGTCGCCCCCTTGACAGAGCAGGATAGCCTCCGGCAAGCCAGATAC
>JBBQDK010000044.1:0-19870 GCA_038319625.1 Gammaproteobacteria bacterium | reverse complement strand
AATACGGTATTTGCCGCCACGTGCGGCGCAATGCTGCGGAACACCGCTTCCATCGCCCCCAGCGGCACGGCGAGCACAATGATGTCGGCACCCTCGACCGCCACAGCGAAATCGGTCTCGGCACGATCGATCACTCCCAGTTCGACGGCCTCGCGCAAATGCGCGGCGTGCCGTCCGGCGCCGACGATCTCACGGCAGAAGTGCACACGCTTCAGTGCGCGCGCCAGTGAGCCACCGATCAGACCTACGCCGATGATGGTGAGGCGATTGATCATGACAAAGACAAACACCTCAACGTGGAGGTGCAAAGGACGCAAAAAGCGCCATGAAAATACGTAACAAGGAAATTATTCGGCATGCTCTGCGTCCTTTGCATTTTGGCGTTTAACCGAGGTTAACAGATTCATTTACCAAGCACCTGAGTCAGTGCAGCGACAAAACGGGCATTCTGCTCAGCGGTGCCGATGGTGACGCGCAGGTGATTGGGCAGGCCGTAATTGGCGACCGGCCTGACAATCACGCCGGCGCGCAGCAAATCTTCATAGACTGCGGCGCCGGAACGTTTCACATCAATGCAGAGGAAATTTCCCACCGATGGAATGAAGTCCAGGCCCAGTTCAGCGCATGCGCCGGTCAGTTGCCGCATACCTTCACGATTGACCTGCACGGCAGCGGCAAGATGCGCCACATCGTCGAGCGCAGCACGTGCCGCTGCCTGTGCCACGCTATTGAGATTGAAAGGCTGACGCACGCGATTGAGCAGATCGGCAACCGCCGGGTGCGAGAGCGCATAACCGGCCCGCAGACCCGCCAGTGCATAGGCCTTGGAAAAGGTGCGAGTGACGATCAGGTTCGAATAGCGCGCCAGCCAGCACGTAGTATCCGGATAGTCCGGCTCATCAACGTATTCGAAGTAGGCCTCGTCGACGACCACAATCACCTGTTCCGGCAAATCACGAATAAACGCGTTCAGGTCTACCGACGGCAGCCAAGTGCCGGTCGGATTGTTGGGGTTGGCGATGAAAACGACGCGCGTACGGTCATTGACCGCTGCGCGCAGTGCGGCAAGATCGTGCCCAAAGCGTGGGCCACGGCTGCCATCGTGTGCCTTGGCAATACGACCGGTCGCGCCGACCGCCTGAGTGGCAATCGGGTAAACGGCAAAGGCATGCTCGTCATACACGGCTTCCGTGTCCGAGGTCAGAAATACGCGCGCCACAAGATCCAGCACATCATTGGAGCCGTTGCCAAGGGTAATGCAGTTCGCAGCGACAGCATGCTTTTTCGACAGAGCGGTCTTCAGCTCGAAGCCTGCACCATCCGGATAAAGCGCGATATTCGCCAACGCCACGCGTGCCGCCTCGATCGCCTGCGGACCCGGTCCGAGTGGATTTTCATTGGACGCCAGCTTGACGATGTCGCTGACGCCGTATTCGCGCTGTAGTTCGGCGATCGGTTTGCCGGGTGCATACGGCGTTAGTGCACGCACGCCCGGGGCAGCAAGATCACTAAACGACAATGATGGGTTTTGAGTTGCGGATTTCGAAGAATCCATCAGGAGCGTTCCATAGTGAACAACAAAGACTTTTATGTGTCATCCTGCAGGTTGGTTACTGGCGACTCGTTGCCGGCTACTGCCGTTATAAGACTGCCGCCGGATAGGATCCCAGCACTTTGAACAAGGCCGCTTCCTGCTCCAGCGCCGCTAGGGCCTCTTTGACCTTATCGTCCTGCAAGTGGCCTTCGATATCGACGAAGAAGACATAGTCCCAGGTGCTGCGCCGCGACGGCCGGGATTCGATACGCGTCATGCTGATGCCGTGCTGCGCGAGCGGTGCGAGCAGGCGATGCAAAGCGCCGGGGCGGTTGCGCGTGGACACCAGCAACGAAGTCTTGTCGGTTCCGCATGGCGCTACTTGCTGGCGGCCGATTACCAGAAAGCGCGTGGTATTGTCCGGCTCGTCTTCAATGTTGTTCTGAAGAATTTTCAGGCTGTAACGCTCCGCTGCCGTTACGCTGGCGATGGCCAGACAATCGCCCTCAGCATGCGCACGACGCGCAGCCTCGGCATTGCTGCTCACCGTGATACGCTCGACGTGGGGCAGATGCGCATCAAGCCATTCGCGGCATTGCGCGAAGGACTGCTGGTGTGAATAGACCCGCGCGACTGTCCCGACATCGGTGATATTGCCGAGCAGATTCTGGTGCACGCGCAATTCGATCTCGCCGCAGACCTTGAGCGGTGAATTGAGAAACATATCAAGGGTGTGACTGATCATACCTTCAGTGGAGTTTTCCACTGGCACCACACCATACTGTGCTGTACCGGATTCCACCTCGCGGAAAACCTCATCGATAGCCGCCAGAGGTACGGCCTGTACGGCGTGGCCGAAATGCTTGTGCGCGGCCGCTTCGGTAAAGGTGCCTTCCGGCCCGAGAAAGGCAATGCGCAACGGACCTTCAAGCCCGCGGCAGGCGGACATCAACTCACGATAAATCCGCACCAGGGCTTCATTGGCCAATGGGCCCTGATTGCGCTCCATAACGCGTCGCAGCACTTCCGTCTCGCGTTCCGGACGGTAGAAATCGGTCGATTCACCGCCGGCCCGCTTGACCTTTGCGACCTGCTGGGCACAATGCGCCCGCTCGCTGATCAACGACTGGACTTGTTCATCCAGCACATCGATGCGCAAGCGCAAGGTCTGCAGGTCTTGGTTCTTGTTCATGGCGATAAGATAAAAGGGCAAAGGCGAAAGCGCAAAGGGAATATGTACACGTTGTTACTTTGCTCTTTAATTTTTTCCCTTTTATCTGTCATCACACAATCCGCACCGCCAGCACACCCTGGATGGTAGCCAGCTTTGCCACCAGCGCATCGGGAATCTCTCCTTCCACATCGACCAGGGTATAGGCGAGCTCGCCGCGCGACTTGTTGAGCATATCGAGGATGTTCAGATTGGCCTGTGCCAGTGCCGTCGATATCTGACCGAGCATGTTCGGCACATTGGCGTTGGCGACTGCAAGCCGCTGGCCTACGGTACGCGGCATGGTTACCTCGGGAAAGTTCACGGCGTTGTGGATATTACCGTGCTCCAGGTAATCACGCACCTGTTCGGCTACCATCACCGCACAATTTTCCTCGGCTTCCCGGGTGGACGCTCCGAGGTGCGGCAGCGTCACCACGCGTGGATGATTCTTGAGCCGGTTGCCGGGGAAATCGCATACATACGCATAGACCTTGCCGCTATCCAGAGCCGCGCATACCGCTACGTCATCGATGATGCCGTCACGCGCGAAATTGAGCAGCACGACACCGGTTTTCATGTTTTTGAGTTGGTCGGAATTGATCATGTGTCGCGTGCCTTCGACCAGTGGCACGTGAAATGATACGAAATCGCTGCGCGCCAGCAGGTCATCGAGGTTGGCAGCTTGCTGCACCTGCGAAGATAACTGCCAGGCGTGCTGCACAGTGATATCGGGATCGTAGCCGATGACCTTCATGCCCAAGGCCAATGCGGCATTGCAGACCTGCACTCCGATTGCGCCCAGACCAACCACGCCCAGCATACGGCCGGGCAACTCGAAACCGACAAAGTTTTTCTTGCCGGCCTCGACCTGCTTGTTGATACTCGTATCGTCGCCCTGCTGATTGCGGGCAAAGTCCCATGCCTGACAGATGTTGCGGCAGGCCAGCAGCATGCCGGCGATTACCAGCTCCTTGACCGCGTTGGCATTCGCTCCGGGTGCGTTGAACACAGGCACGCCAAGCGCGCTGAGTTTTGTTACAGGGATATTATTGACACCGGCACCCGCGCGCCCAACGGCCTTCACCGAGACTGGCAATTCCATATCGTGCATCTTTGCCGAACGCACCAGAATGGCATCCGGGTTCTTAATCTCAGAAGCGATCTCGTACTTGTCGCGTGGCAGCTTTTCCAACCCGGCGACGGAGATGTTATTCAACGTCAGTATCTTGAACATTAATGAATCCTTAAGCCGCCAAGGACGCCTAGAGCGCCAAGAACGGTATTCAAATTAAAATAATTATCGGAGCAATGCTCGCGCCGGCAACCATCTATCACACCCGATCAACTCACAATCAAATAGCCTTGCCATCCCTGGCGGCTCAAGCCTTAGCCGTTGCGTTTGGCAAAATCCGCCATATACGCGATCAACGCATCGACACCTGCTTCGGGCATGGCGTTGTAGATGCTGGCACGCATACCACCCACGGAACGATGGCCCTTGAGCGCGACCATGCCGGCGACTTTCGCGCCTTTCAGGAAAGCCTCGTCCAGCGCGGCGTCGGGCAGCGTGAACGGCACGTTCATCCAGGAACGGCAGTGCTTCGCGACCGGATTTTTGTAGAAACCGGAATCATCGATAGCGGTGTAGAGTTTTTCGGCCTTGCGCTTATTGTGCGCCGCCATGGCGGCGAGCCCACCCTGCGCCTTGAGGCGCGCGAATACCAAACCGGCAAAATACCAGCCGTAAGTCGGCGGTGTGTTGTACATCGAACCATCCTTGGCATGCGTCTGATAATCGAACATGGTCGGCGTGCCGGCGAGGCACTGTCCGATCAGATCATCACGCACGATTACCACCGTCAGACCGGCCGGGCCGATATTCTTTTGGGCACCGGCGTAGATCAGGCCGAACTTGCTGACATCGACGGGTCGCGACAGAATGGTCGAAGACATATCGGCAACCAAGGGCACGGCGCCGGTGGCGGGGATGAACGGGAAATCCACGCCGCCGATGGTTTCATTGGGGGTGTAATGTACATAAGCCGCATCGGCATCGAGCTTCCATTCGACCTGCGCCGGCACGGAATTGAATCCATCGGCCTCGGATGTCGCGGCGACATTAACCGCGCAGTAACGCTTGGCTTCGCTGATCGCCTTCTTGGACCATTGCCCGGTATTGATGTAGTCGGCTTTGGTTTTGCCGCGCAGCATATTCATCGGCACCATGGCGAATTGCGAACTGGCTCCGCCTTGCACGAACAGCACTTTGTAATTGACGGGGATGGCCATCAGATCGCGCAGATCGGCCTCGGCCTTTTCGGCAATCGACATGAACTCCTTGCCGCGATGGCTCATTTCCATCACCGACATGCCGCTGCCGTTCCAGTCCAGCATCTCATCCCGGGCCTGGGCCAGCACCTCTTCGGGGAGCACCCCCGGACCGGCACTGAAATTGTATATCCTCGACATAGTTACTCGCTTCTCAAAAGTTATCGCCCTGCGTGGAAGACAAAAGCTTTAACGCAGAGGCACAAAGGACGCAAAGATAATCCAATAAAGGAAGGCAAATCCTTGATCCGCCAAGGACGTCACGAAATAAATCAGAGCTCTCACCAATAGAAAACTCTGCGCCCTTTGCGTCTTTGCGTTAAAACAAATCCGCGTTAAACCTGCTTTGCCTTAAACCAGATCATCCGGCTGTACATCAGCCTTGTCGCCAGCATCGCCGTCTTCGCCCTGCTCCATACCCGCGACCTTCTCGATGCCGACCAGACTTTCATCCACGGCGATATTGATCAGTCGTACGCCCTGGGTATTGCGTCCCAATACCGAAACCTCACTGACGCGCGTCCGCACTAAGGTACCGGTATTGGTGATCAGCATGATCTCATCATCGTCATTGACCAGTACCGCGCCGACCACGGCACCATTGCGCTCGGTGGTCTGAATCGAAATCACACCCTGACCACCGCGGCCGTGTACCGGATAGTCATCGACAGCCGTACGCTTGCCGTAACCGTTCTGGGTCGCGGTGAGCACACTGCCTTCATTGACGATTATCAGAGCGATGACGCGTTGGCCTTCGGCCAGTCGCACGCCCCGCACGCCGCAAGCGGTACGACCCATGGTGCGCACCGTGCTTTCATTGAAACGGACCGCCTTGCCGGCGCTGGTCAACAGCATGACATCGCGGCCGCCATCGGTGATGGCGACATCGACCAGTTGGTCGTTGTCGCGCAATTCCAGCGCGATGATGCCGGAGGTCCGCGGGCGCGAGAAATCGGTCAGCGGGGTCTTCTTCACCGTGCCCGAGGTGGTAGCCATGAAGACGAATTTGTCCGCCTCGAATTCGCGCACCGGCAGGATGGCGTTGATGCGTTCGCCTTCCTCCAGCGGCAGCAGATTCACGATCGGCTTGCCGCGCGCCTGACGACTGGCCTGTGGAAAGTTATAGACCTTGAGCCAGTAGACCTTGCCGCGACTGGAAAAACACAGCACGGTATCGTGGGTGCTGGCGATGAACAGTTTGTCGACGAAATCTTCTTCTTTCACGGTGGTGGCCATGCGACCCTTGCCGCCGCGACGCTGCGCGACGTAATCAGTCACCGGCTGGGCCTTGGCATAGCCGGCGTGCGACAGCGTTACCACCACGTCTTCCTCGCTGATCAGATCCTCCATGGACAGATCGAGATGATCGGTGAGGATCTCGGTACGACGCTGGTCTCCATACTGATCGCGCATCTCGACCAACTCGTCACGGATGACTTTCATGAGTCGATCGGGGTTCGCCAGAATGTCGAGCAAGTCGGCGATGATATCGAGAATGGCCTTGTATTCGTCGAAGATCTTGCTCTGTTCCAGCCCGGTGAGACGGTGCAGACGCAAATCGAGTATGGCCTGAGCCTGCACATCCGAAAGCCGGTAATTGCCATCATGCAGGCCCAATTCCGGCGCCATGTTCTCCGGACGCGAGGCGGCACTGCCGGCTCGTTCGAGCATGTCATTGACGACGCCCGATGCCCAGACGCGCGAGGTCATGCGCTCCTTGGCCTCGGCCGGGTTCGTCGAGGCCTTGATCAGCGCAATGACCTCGTCGATGTTGGCCAGCGCAACGGCCAGACCTTCCAATATATGGGCGCGATCACGGGCCTTGCGCAGGTCGAAGACCGTGCGTCGCGTCACCACTTCGCGGCGATGGCGGATGAATGCTTCGAGCAACTGCTTGAGGTTGAGCAGTTTCGGCTGACCGTCTTCCACGGCGACCATATTGATGCCGAACACGGTCTGCATCTGAGTCTGCTGGTAGAGGTTGTTGATCACCACCTCGGCGGATTCACCGCGCTTGAGCTCGATGACCATGCGCATGCCGTCCTTGTCGGACTCGTCGCGCAACTCGGAAATGCCTTCGAGCTTCTTGTCCTTGACCAGCTCGGCGATCTTTTCCAACAACCGCGCCTTGTTCACTTGGTAAGGCAGTTCGGTGACGACGATGGTCTGACGGCCACCGCGTGTTTCGTCGATTTCGGTTTCGGTACGGGCCCGCACATAAATGCGGCCGCGGCCGGTGAAATAGGCCTCGCGTATGCCGCGCGCACCGTTGATGAAGGCGGCGGTCGGAAAGTCCGGACCCGGCACGAAGCCCATCAGATCGACGATGCCGAGTTCCGGATTGTCGATCAGTGCGACGCAGGCATTGATGACTTCGGTGAGGTTGTGCGGCGGTATGTTGGTCGCCATGCCGACCGCGATGCCGGCCGAACCGTTGACCAGCAGGTTCGGAATGCGCGACGGCATGACGGTCGGTTCGCGCTCGGATTCATCGTAATTCGGGATGAAATCGACTGTGTCCTTATCGAGATCGGCGAGTAGTTCATGGGCGATTTTGGCCATGCGCACTTCGGTGTAGCGCATCGCCGCCGGGGCATCGCCGTCCACCGAGCCGAAGTTGCCTTGGCCATCCACCAGCATGTAGCGTAGCGAGAACGGTTGGGCCATGCGCACGATGGTGTCGTAGACCGCGGTATCACCGTGCGGATGGTATTTACCGATGACGTCGCCGACCACACGCGCCGATTTCTTGTAAGGCTTGTTCCAGTCGTTGCCAAGTTCGCTCATGGCGTACAGAACGCGACGGTGCACGGGTTTGAGACCATCGCGCACGTCAGGCAAGGCCCTGCCGATGATCACGCTCATCGCGTAATCCAGGTAGGACTGCTTCATCTCGTCTTCGAGATTGACGGGGAGGACTTCTTTGGCGAATTCAGCCATTCGGTGGTCTTATGTCCTGGTTGCCGAAGCCGGCTTTATCAAACGATTTATGATATCACATAAGCAGCAGCGAGTTGCGAGTAGCGGGGTACAAATCGCGAGTAGATCGAGGATGGAAAAGCACGGGGAGAATGAGCCCCGGACCTTCCGGAGTACTCGCTACTTTCCCATCAAGTCAGCCATTTTTTGACTGTCCGGCGCCTCGACCACGCCACGCTCGGTGACAATCACATCGATCAACCCGGCCGGTGTGACATCGAAGGCGGGATTCCAGGCCGTCGCGCCAGTCGCTGCGATACGCCGCCCGGCCAGTGCCAGCACTTCTTCAACGGGTCGCTGTTCGATGGGAATCTGCTCACCATCGGCGACCTGCATATCGACAGTAGAAGTTGGCGCCACGACCATGAATTTCACTCCGTGGTAGCGTGCGGCAACCGCGGCGGCGTAGGTACCGATCTTGTTTGCGGTATCGCCGTTGGCGGCAATCCGGTCCGCGCCGACAATCACCCAGCGCACCTCACCCTGGCGCAACAGGTGCGCCCCGGCGGCGTCTGCGAGCAGGGTTACCGGGATTCGGTCCTGCAGCAACTCCCAGGCAGTCAATCGGGAACCTTGCAGCCAGGGACGGGTTTCATCGGCGTACACCCGGGTCACCAGACCTGCGCCGTAGGCGCTGCGGATCACGCCCAGTGCCGTACCGAAACCGCCGGTGGCGAGCGAGCCGGTATTGCAATGCGTGAGCACCGCGCAAGGCTCTTTGATCAGCGCCGTACCCAACTCACCCATGCGTCGGTTCGCGGCGATATCCTCGGCATGAATGCGGCGGGCTGCGTCGAGCAGCGGCTGCTCAGGGTCACCCGTGCAGTAGTCGAGACAGTCGCTCATGCGCTGCAAGGCCCAGCGCAGATTGATCGCCGTGGGCCGCGCCGCGGCCAGTTGCGCGATATCCTGCTCGATCAGCGATTTCCATCCCTCTTTGCTTTGCGCATAGCGCGCGCGCGCTGCCAGCACTACGCCGAATGCCGCCGTGATTCCGATGGCCGGTGCGCCGCGCACCACCATGTCGGTGATGGCCTGCGCCACGGCGGCTGACTGCGTCAAGGTCAGATATTCCAGTCGCTCCGGCAACTGGCGTTGATCGAGCAACTGCAATTCGGAGTCCTGCCAGATGATGGCGCGGATAGAATCGTGAGAAGACATTGATGTGGTCCGGATCTGTCGTGGCGGCGATGAATAGACTCAGGAAACCTGGGATTCCGCCGGATCGTGACGCTCCAGCCGGTAACCATGATGATAGATGCCGCTCAAGCGCCAGCCGTGTTCGGGGTTGAGTTCGAGCTTGTTGCGAATGCGACTGATGTGGGTATCGACTGTGCGGGTATTGAGTTGCGCGGACTGTCCCCAGACGCTTTCCAGAATGTGACTGCGCGATAACAAGCGGCCGATATTGCGAAACAGAAACAGGGCCAACTCGAATTCCTTGTGCGTCAACTCGATCGCCAAGCCATCACGCAAGACGGTATGCGCTGTGACATCGATACTGAATTGCCCGAACGAGAGCACATTGTCATCGACCAGGGCCTGAGAGCGCCGCCCCAGTGCCGTGATCCGCGCCAGCATCTCCAGCGGTTTGACCGGTTTGGTCATGTAATCGTCGGCACCCAGTTCGAGCCCCCGTACGACGTCGGTCTCGCTGTCCTTCACTGTCACGAAAATCACCGGGATCTGCCAGCCGAGATGCTCCCGGATCCAATTCAGGACCTGATCGCCATTGATGTCAGGCAATAACCAGTCCAGCATCAGCGAGTCGTAGCTGCTATGCTGCAAGGCCTCGATGAAGGGTTTACCCGCATTGAATACACGACAGTCGTGGCCGGCTGCCTCGATCCACACCTGCATCAGCTGAGCCTGATGTGTTTCGTCTTCCAGCAAGGCAATCCGCACCATCCACTCCTTCCAGGTCCAGCCTGATCCCGTCACAATTCTGACACACTCGGCCAGGATAGCAAACCGGCGGCACCGGCTCGACCAACCGCCTCACTACCCGCGTCGTTTACCTAAAATACAGCTATTGCTAACGATTTACACAACAAGCTATGATTATCACCAGGATGATCCAATTGCTACTGAACATCGATAAGGAGACATGGTTTGGACGCAACGGCAACAACCACCTTCGCGACTTCGCCATCCGGCAGAACTGATCAGTAATGCAAGACGTTTAATCCGACGCTTGGCGAGTATCATTCGTTTCCATCTGCACATCCCACACCACAACTGAACCGAGGAGCCAACACCAATGAACAAAACAATCCTGTTTGCGAGCATACTTGCAATGACCCTGGCCGCTTGCAGCAAGCATGAGGAAAACACCTCCAGCGAACCGGCCAGCGAACAACCGGCAGCCGAAAGCGCGATGCCGTCCGAAGCCGCACCGAGCGAAGCAGCACCGAGCGAAGCAGCACCGGCTACGACCGAAGCCGCTCCTGCTGCTGAGGAAGCACCTAACAGCACAACTACTACCACGACCACCACCACCGAAACTCCGGCAGCGGCTCCGCCGTCATCCGGCGCGGCCGGCGATGCCGCCCAAGGTGCGGCCGATGCGGCTAAGGGTGCGGCCGATGCCGCTGCAGGTGCAGCTGATGCAGCTAAAGGTGCGGCAGACGCCGCCAAAGATGCAGCCGGCAGCATGGCAGCGCCGACGGCACCCGCAGCGCCGACGGCACCCACAGAGCCGGCACAGCAGTAAGCAAGAGCGTTCTACAGAGTCCGGCGTAATCTTACGCCGGACTTTCTATTATCCGACCGACACTCATTACTCCTTAAACGTGACGATCATTCAGCACGGCAGCGCAGCGATGCCCGCTCCCGACCGGCATACAACCCACCTGCCTGCCACGGTTCAGTCAGCGAGTTCACGGAACCCCAGCGTCGGAGATAACGAGTCGAGTGCCGTTCGCGACGCAGCATGCGCCTGTCTTCATCCGTGCGGAAATAAGGACATATGAATAACTAGTGACATTTGCTATAATACTTGGTGAATTCAGAGGATTCCCCGCCCCCATGACAAGTTTTTCATGCTTCGCCTTATTTTAATCCAGGAGAGAACATATGAATAAAGCGCTAAAACACCTTTTGATCGGCAGTCTGTTCATCTTCGCGCAGAGCATGACTCTGGCGGCGTTCGCAGAACAAGGGACGGCGGTCCCGCAAGGAACGAAGGCACCGGAAGGCTTTGTCGGTGACTCCACAGGCGTCGTGGTAACCGATGGCTACGGTGATTGCGTGAAAACCGGATTTCCGGCCCCAGCAGACGTCAAGTGCGTAACCCCAGTAGTTGCCGAAGCCCCCGCCCCCGCTCCTGCACCAGCAGCAATGCCTGAGCCCAAGGTCGAGGCGTTTGCCATGGACGCAACCACGCTGTTCGACTTCGACAAGTCCAACCTTCGTCCCCAGGGCAAAGCGGAGCTGGATGATCTGGTCGCCAAGGTAAAATCGCACCAGGCAGTCGATAGCATAACGATTACAGGCCACACCGACAGCGTCGGCACCGATGCCTACAATCAGAAGCTCTCCGAACGCCGCGCCAACAGCGTGCGTGACTACATGATCAAGGATGGCATCGACACCAGCCTGATCACCTCGACGACAGGTATGGGTGAATCCAAGCCGGTGGCCAGCAATGACACCGCCGCGGGTCGCCAGAAGAACCGTCGCGTGGAAGTAGTGGTCGAGTCGCGCAACTAAGCGCACGACTCAAGCCGACAAAAAACCCGCTCCGGAAACGGAGCGGGTTTTTTTTGCCGTCATGGGCAACTTCACAACTCCACGAACTGCACTAATATCAGTTTTGCCGCGACTGTAGTCAATCGGCTGAGCGCATATGCGGGAACAGCAGCACATCGCGTATTGACGGGGCATCGGTGAACAACATCACCAGACGATCTATGCCTATGCCCTCGCCCGCCGTGGGCGGCAGACCATGTTCCAGCGCACGGATGTAATCGGCATCGTAATGCATGGCCTCCGCATCGCCGGCGTCCTTGTCACGCACCTGGGCGCGGAAGCGTTCGGCCTGGTCCTCGGCGTCGTTCAATTCGGAAAAGCCGTTGGCCAGTTCGCGGCCACCGACAAAGAATTCGAAACGGTCGGCCACCGACGGGTCGTCGTCATTGCGTCGTGCCAAGGGCGATACCTCGGTCGGATAGGCGGTGATGAAGGTTGGATCCTTGAGACGGTGCTCGACTGTCTTTTCGAAGATCTCGATTTGCAGTTTGCCCGTGCCGTAGCTGTCCTTGAGCTGCACACCCAGACGGGTGGCGTGGGCACGCAGCGCAGCCATGTCTTCCAGATCAGGCGTACCGATATCCGGGTTGTAGTGCAGAATCGACTCCTTGACCGACATGCGCGTGAACGGCTTGGCGAAATCGTATTGCTCGCCCTGATATTCGATCAGTGTCTTACCGAGCACATCCACCGCTACGCCGCGCAACAAGGCCTCGGTCAAATCCATGAGGTCATGATAATCCGCATAGGCCTGATAGAACTCGACCATGGTGAATTCAGGATTGTGCCGTGTCGACAGACCTTCATTGCGGAAGTTACGGTTGATCTCATAGACCTTCTCGAACCCACCAACTACCAGACGCTTGAGATACAGCTCGGGCGCGATGCGCAGGAACAATTCCATATCCAAGGCATTGTGATGCGTTATGAACGGCCGTGCGATTGCACCACCGGGGATGGCCTGCATCATCGGCGTTTCCACTTCCAGAAAGCCACGCTGATCAAGGAAGCCGCGCAGGTAATTGATGATACGGGTGCGCAGAATGAACAACCGGCGGGTATCCTCGTTCATGATCAGATCGAGATAACGCTGGCGGTAGCATGTTTCCTGATCGGCCAGACCGTGAAACTTCTCCGGCAGCGGTCGCAGCGATTTGGTCAGTAAGCGCAGTTCCTCGACACGTACCGACAGTTCGCCGGTCTTGGTCTTGAACAGCATGCCGCTGGCACCGACGATATCGCCGATATCCCAGGATTTGAACTCCGCGTACCCCCCCTCGGGCAAGGCGTCACGCTGCAGGAATAACTGCATGCGCCCCGACATGTCCTGAATGGAAATAAAACTGGCCTTGCCCATGACACGCTTGGCCATCATGCGGCCGGCGACGGTCACACGGACAGGATTAACCTCCAGCACTTCATTCTCACTTGCGTCATACCTGGCATGCAGATCCGCCGCCAGGGCATCACGCCGGAAATCGTTGGGATGGGCATTGCCACGCTCGCGCAGCGCGACCAGCTTGGCGCGCCGCTCGGCGATCAGTTTGTTTTCGTCTTCATTCATGGTGCCGGACCCGGGTTGATTATTGAACCGCCAAGAGCGCCAAGAAAAACTGCTGGAAATATCGATGCTGCACAGTGTCACTTGTAGCGATCCGGCATGACATGTTCTTTATGATCTCTTGGCGGCCTTGGCGGTTCAAATAAAAAACTCTCATAACCCGCTCTTCAGGCTCGCTTCGATGAACTTATCCAGATCGCCGTCCAGCACCGCGGCGGGATTGCCGGTTTCGACGCCGGTGCGCAGATCCTTGATACGCGACTGGTCGAGCACGTAGCTGCGAATCTGACTGCCCCAACCGATATCGGACTTACTGTCCTCGACTGCCTGCGCCACCACGTTGCGCTTCTGCAGTTCCATTTCATAGAGCTTGGATTTGAGCTGTTTCATGGCCGTGGCGCGGTTCTTGTGCTGCGAACGATCGCTCTGACAGGCTACGACGATGCCACTAGGCATATGTGTGATACGGATCGCCGACTCGGTACGGTTGACGTGCTGACCACCGGCGCCACTGGCGCGATAGGTATCGACTTTAAGATCGGCCGGATTGATATCGATGTCGATATCATCATCGACCTCGGGCGACACGAATACCGCCGCGAACGAGGTATGACGACGATTGCCGGAGTCGAACGGCGATTTGCGCACCAGGCGATGCACGCCAGTCTCGGTGCGCAACCAGCCGTAAGCGTACGGGCCCATGAAGCTGATGGTCGCGCTCTTGATGCCCGCCACTTCGGCGGGCGACACTTCGATCAGCTCGGTTTTGAAACCACGCCGCTCGCCCCAGCGCAGATACATGCGCAACAGCATATTGGCCCAGTCCTGCGCCTCGGTGCCGCCGGAGCCGGACTGGACGTCGAGAAAGGCATTGTTGATGTCCATCTCGCCGGAAAACATGCGCTGGAACTCCAGCTCTGCGATACGCTTCTCCATGCCGGCTAGATCGGCCTCGACGGCAGCGACCGTGGCGGCATCCTGCTCCTCCGCCGCCATATCCATCAAATCACGTGCCTCCTGGAGTTCATCGACCATACGCGTCAGGGTCTCGACGACCTGCTCCAGAGCGGCACGCTCGCGACCGAGCTCCTGGGCACGTTCCGGTTTGTTCCATATGACCGGGTCCTCGAGTTCCCGGTGGACTTCGATCAGACGCTCGTGCTTGCTATCGAAGTCAAAGATACCCCCTCAGCGCGGCACTGCGCGCTAGGAGGTCGTTGATCTGGTTGTAGAGTGGGTTGAGTTCCAGCATCGCCGTGGTTAACCGGTTTGAAATGATTCGGCATGATACACCACGCGAGCCTCAGCCGACCACGCGATTGATCTGGATCTTGAGCTTCTTGATGCGGTGCCAGAGGCTGCGTTCGGTGATACCGAGCGTGCGGGCGGCCTGTGCCTGTACGCCATTGCTCTGCGCCAGCGCCTGCAGGATCGCAGTGCGCTCGACCTCTTCCAGCCAACTGTCGAGATCCTGCTCGCCCAGGCCCGCCGGCAGTGCACCAGCGCTCACGGAACTGCCCGCTGCCGCCGGCACGGTGTTGGGCAGATCCGCCACCTCAATCCATTCACCCTTGCAGGACAACAGCGCGCGCTCCACGGCGTTGCGCAACTCGCGGACATTGCCCGGCCATGCATAGGCCGTCATCGCCGCCAGTGCCGCTGCCGAGAAATCGCGTACCGGCTTGTCCATCTCGAGGAGAAATTGCTGCAGGAATGCCCGTGCCAACACCTCGATATCCTCTTTGCGGGCACGCAGTGGCGGCATCTGAATCGTGTAGACATCGAGTCGGTAATAGAGGTCCTCGCGAAAACCACCCTCCTGGACCCGTCGTTTCAGGTCACGATTAGTCGCCGCGATCACACGCACATCGACGTGGCGCAGCTGATCGCTGCCCACCGGTGAATACTCGCGCTCCTGCAAGACACGCAGCAGCTTGCCTTGCAGGGCCAGATCCATATCGCCGATTTCGTCGAGAAACAGCGTGCCACCCTGGGCCTGCTCCAGCCGACCGGCGCGATTGTGCGTGGCGCCGGTGAAGGCGCCCTTCACATAACCGAACAGCTCGCTCTCCAACAGATCGTGAGGAATGGCCGAACAGTTGATCGCCACCCACGGGGCCTGGGGACGGGCGCCGAGATCATGCAGCGTGCGCGCGACCAATTCCTTGCCGGTGCCGCTCTCGCCCATGATCAGGACATTGGTTTTGTAAGGTGCGACCCGCTTGATCTCATCCATGAGTTGTTGCGCCGCCGGACTGGCACCGATCAGCCGCTTGCCGCCCAGCGACTGTTTGACCGTGGCGCGCAGGCGCTGGTTCTCCCTCAATATATCGCGCAGCTTGAGCGCATTGTGTACAGCAATTTCCAGCGCCTCCGGCTCGAAGGGCTTAGTCAGATAATCGGCCGCGCCGGCATTGATACTTTCCACTGCCGAACGGATAGTGCCATGCGCGGTGATTACGATCATGGGCACATCCGGACGCTCCTTGCGGCAGTGTGCAAGGAATTCGCCGCCGCCCATGCCGGGCATTCGCAGATCGGTGAGCACGACATCGAGATTGGGATTCTGGATTTGCGGCAGCGCGGCCTCGCCGCTGTCGGCGCACAGCACCGCATGTCCGGCCTGCTCAAGAATCATACGCATGACTGTCTGCATATTGTGCTCGTCATCGATGATCAGAATGGTGCGTTGCATGGTTGCTCAGTCCTGAATGTCAAAACGCATACCGAAACGTGCGCCATGGTGTTGTGGCTCCAGTACTTCCAAGCGCCCGCCATTGGCCTCGACCAGGGTATGGGCAATGGACAAGCCCAATCCCGTGCCCTGATTCTTGGTGGTATAGAACGGCTCAAACAGGCGCGGCAGCACCTGCGGCGGGATACCCGGACCGGAGTCCTCCAGCGACAGCAACACCTGGCCGTCGACACGCTCGGACAGCAGATACAGCTGCGCGTTCCCCGCACCGATGGCTTGCTGCGCGTTGACCAGAATATTGCTCCAGGCCTGCAGCAGCAATCCGGGATCGGCCTTGATGCGTGCCGTGCCGTGCAGCAAGCGCCGCTGCACCTGGATATCGGTATGCCCGGCCAGCAGCATATCCAGTGCCTGCAACAGCGGCTGGGCCGGATCGATGAGTTTGAACTCCGGCTGCCGGTGTCGCGACAGTTGCAGGAAGTCCTGGACCAGACCATTCACCCGCGCACTCTCTTCGCGGATCATGCGGATCAGATCGGCCTGGTCGGCATCGGGTTTCTGCAGCAGCGCGGCGGCGGTGCTGATCACACCGATGGGATTACGGATCTCGTGCGCCAGCGCCGCCGACAGTTCGCCCAGAGAACTGAGCTTGTCCTTGCGGAATGATTGCTGTTCCTCGTCGCGCGCCTCGCGCAAGCGTACCGCCATGGCATTGAAGGCCTGCGCCAGATCGCCCAGTTCGTCATTCGAACGGATCGCGACCGTGGCGTTGAAGTCTTGATTGGCCAGCTGGCGTACGCCCTGATGCAGCTGTTTGATCGGTCGCAGCACCATGCGACTCAACAACAGTCCGATCAACACTCCTATAGCGATGCCCAGCAGCGATATCGCCAGGGTGGTGAAGGTGCGGCTAATCAGCAGGTCATCGGTCCAGCGACGCTCCAAACCGCTGAACATCACCGCCTCGACATGCCCACTGGAATCCAGCAAGGGCATGAAGAAGCCACGGTATTTTCCCTCGTTCGCATCGGAACTGTAATAAGGCTTCTGATCCCGCTCCATGCGCCTCAAGACGGACGCGGGCAGATCGATGGCCACAGGCTTTTCGGGATGGGAGAACAGATCGAAAAAGTTTTTTCCTTCACGATAGTACAAGCGCGTCTTCATGCCGCTCAGTTGCGACAGGTCGCTGAGAAAATCGTCATTGAGCAGACTGCCGAACACCAGATAATACTGCGGTTTCGGACCTTGTTGCAGCGGTGTGATGCCCACGGCTGCCAGCAACGAGGCATTGTTCAGCGAAACTTTCAATACTGCCTGTGTCTGATCCGGCTCCCACAAAGTGTTCATGGTCACCGGCAACGAACTGAAGAGCAGGTGCCGATCCGCCGAGTAAACCTGGATCAGGTTGATACCCAGCTCTTTGGCAATGCGCTGCACGTCAGGCGGTAACTTGCCCCAATGATGTTGTGACAACTCGCCCAGGTAGTACTGATTTCTTGACAACACCTCGCCCAGCATCAGCGCATCACTCTGGTAGGCGGACAGCCAGTTCTGATTGGCGCGCGCCGCCTCACCCAGCCAGCGTTCCAGCGTGTTCTCGAATTGTGAAGATACCCAGGTCGAGACCAGCACGGCGGCAAACAGCATCGGCACCACCACGATGGCGAGTATGGCCATCAGCACCTTGTTCTGGAGTCGGTCGAAACGGGGCAGGTGGAAGATCATGAAGCCTCGTGCAGTGTCGCAAGCTACAAAAAATGTAGCTTAGCATGGTGTCCAGTTATCGGAAGATGTCCGTAAAATTATTTCAACTCATTGATCGCTTGTGAGTTATTTTCATACAAGGAAGTTGGCACACGGGTTGCTCCATGACTGAGCGAGATCAGGTGAAACGTGGCACACGTGAACCGCTCAATGACTTTCAACCCATGAGGAGTACCGCAATGAAGAAATCCCTGTTGACGATGTCCGCCCTTGCTTTCGCCGGTCTGCTCGGCGTTTCTTCCCTGAGCATGGCCGCCGGTGAAGCCTCCGCCCCTGCCAGCACCCCGGCCGCCGAAGCGCCTGCCGCCGCGCCTGCCGATGCCGCACCGGCGAAGGTAGCTCACAAGAGCAGCAAGAAGCATCACCACAAAGCCAAAAAGCACGCCAAGAAGGCAGCCGAAAGCACGAAGTAAGTAGCAGCGAGCAAGATCAGGGCGCCCCTTCGGGGGCGCCTTTTTATGTCCGTCGCATACCGGCCGTTCAACCGACCGCTTCCAGATGCTCCACAACCAACTGCGCTGTACGCAGACCGCGGTACTCGTTGACATCGAGCCGATAGGCCAGCAGCAGTCGTTTGCAACCTTCCGGAACGACCGAATCCACCGCGTTGAAGGCGATTGCATCCAGCGGGCGGGAGGTGCTATCACGCCGCAAGGTGAATTTCAAATGTCGTTCGCCGACCACGCGCCGGCTCAATACCTCGAATTCGCCATGGAACATCGGCTCGGGGAACCCCTGTCCCCAGGGACCGGACGCACGCAACAGTTCTGCATTTTCCAGACTCAATTCGTGCATCGATAGTTCGCCATCGCTGTGGATCACGGCGTGCAGATCATCGTCATCGAGATGGCGACCCACTTCCTCGGCGAATGCCGTGGCGAATATTTCGAAATGTTCCCGCGCGAGACTCAAACCCGCCGCCATGGCATGACCGCCGAACTTGCTGATCAGACCGGGATGCCGGGTCGCCACGGCATCGAGCGCGTCGCGGATATGCAATCCCGGCACGGAACGCGCCGAGCCTTTCAGCTCACCGGCACCGGCCGGCGCGAAGGCGATCACCGGCCGGTGCAGGCGGTCTTTGATGCGTCCGGCCAGAATGCCGATCACGCCCTGGTGCCAATGGTCATCGTACAGGCACAGGCCGGTCGGCAGCGCGCTATCCTCGGACAGGCGCAATTGCGCAATTGCGGTCAACGCCTGTTCCTGCATGTCCGCCTCGATACTGCGGCGCTCGCGGTTCAGCTCGTCGAGGCGCTGCGCCATCAGTCGCGCCTCGCCCAACTCATCGCTGAGCAGGCACTCGATGCCCTGCGCCATATCTTCCAACCGGCCGGCGGCATTGAGTCGCGGCGCGACGGCAAAACCGAGATCCGTGGCCACCAGCCGCTCCGGCGCGCGACCACCGGCTTCGAGCAAGGCCAGTATCCCCGGGCAGCATTGACCGGCGCGGATGCGGCGCAGCCCCTGCTCCACCAAAATGCGGTTGTTATGATCCAGCGGCACGACGTCGGCCACTGTTCCCAATGCGACCAGATCGAGCAGCACCGCCAAATTCGGTTCGGTGATTCCACGCGTATTGAACCAGCCTGATGCGCGCAACCGCGCCCGCAGCGCCAGCATCACATAGAAGATCACGCCGACACCGGCGAGGTTTTTACTGGCAAAGTCATCGCCCGGCAGATTCGGATTGACGATGGCATCGGCGGCGGGCAGCGTTGCACCGGCCAGATGATGATCAGTGACCAGCACGCGGATGCCGAGTCGCTGCGCCGCAGCTACGCCCTCGACGCTGGATACACCATTGTCGACGGTGATGATCAACCTGGGTGCTTGCCGCGCTGCGACCGCGACAATCTCCGGCGTGAGTCCGTAACCGTATTCGAAACGATTCGGTACCAGGTAACGGACATCCCGCGCGCCCAGTACCCGCAGTGCACGCACCGCGAGCGCACAACTGGTGGCGCCGTCGGCATCGAAATCGGCGACGATCATGATGCGCCAGTCCTGCGCCAGCGCATCCTGCAACAACGTGACAGCAAC
>JBBQDK010000043.1:0-19951 GCA_038319625.1 Gammaproteobacteria bacterium | reverse complement strand
TTAATCAGAGCTTCCTTAGTGTAAAATTCTTATTTCTGACAGTCCAGTCTTCCGAAAACTACCGACACCCTCTCGCCTTGACCTATTGTCAGCGAGAAGGAAATATTTTAACACCGCATTCGAAACACATTTATCCAGGATATCGAGCATGCTGCGTCTGACCGATGTGAAACTACCGTTGGATCACCCTGAGAGCGCCATCAGGGCCGCTATCCTTGTGAAGCTGGGCATATCCCCCGAGGACTTGCGCAGCTATGACATCGTCAAGCGCAGCTATGACGCCCGCAAGCGCAGCGCCATTGCGCTGATCTACAGTATCGATGTGGAGGTACGCAAGGAGGTGGATATCCTGCAACGACTGCATGACGATCCCCATGTAAAAGCCGCTCCCGATACCAGCTACCACTTCGTGGCACAAGCACCACCGGCGCTGTCGTCACGGCCGGTCGTTATCGGCACCGGCCCCTGCGGTTTGTTCGCGGGGCTGATCCTGGCACAGATGGGGTTCAGGCCCATCATCCTGGAACGCGGCAAAGCCGTGCGCGAGCGCACCGTGGACACCTTCGGGCTGTGGCGCGAAAATGTCTTCAACGCCGAATCGAATGTGCAGTTCGGCGAAGGCGGCGCCGGTACCTTTTCCGACGGCAAGCTCTACAGTCAGATCAAAGATCCCATGCACCGCGGTCGAAAAGTCCTCACCGAGTTCGTCAAGGCCGGTGCACCGCATGAAATTCTTTATGTGAGCAAGCCCCACATCGGTACCTTCAAACTGGTATCCATGGTGGAGAAGATGCGCGCGGGCATTACGGCACTGGGCGGCGAAATACGCTTTCAGAGTCGTGTCGAGGATATCCTGATCGACAGTGGTCAAGTGCGCGGTGCGGTGCTGGCCGACGGCGAACACATCGCCTGCGATCATCTGGTGCTGGCGGTGGGTCACAGCGCCCGCGATACATTCAAGATGCTCTTTGACCAGGGTGTCTACATCGAGGCAAAACCCTTTTCCATCGGCTTTCGTATCGAACATCCCCAGTCGCTCATCGACCGTTGCCGCTTCGGCACGCAGGCCGGCAACCCGATCTTGGGCGCGGCCGACTACAAACTGGTGCACCACTGCCGCAACGGCCGCTCCGTGTACAGTTTCTGCATGTGTCCCGGCGGCACGGTGGTAGCGGCCACCTCCGAGGCCGGCTGCGTAGTGACCAACGGCATGAGCCAGTACTCACGCAATGAGCGCAATGCCAACAGCGCGATTGTGGTAGGAATTACACCTGATGATTATCCTGGCCATCCCTTGGCCGGCATCGAACTGCAACGGCAATGGGAACACCGCGCCTTCGTGCTGGGTGGCGGCAACTACGCAGCTCCCGGACAACTGGTCGGCGACTTCCTCAACGGCCAGGCCTCCACGATACTCGGCAGCATCATGCCGTCATACACACCCGGCGTGCGCCTGGGCGATCTTTCCACCTGCCTGCCGGATTATGCGATCACCGCGATCCGCGAAGCCCTGCTCGCCTTCGACAAGCAGATAAATGGCTTCGCCATGCATGACGCGGTACTCACCGGTGTCGAAACCCGTACTTCCTCGCCGATCCGCATTACGCGTGGCGATGATTGTCAGAGCGTCAATACCCAGGGTCTTTATCCTGCCGGTGAAGGCGCGGGCTATGCAGGTGGCATCCTTTCCGCAGCGGTGGACGGTATCAAGGTGGCTGAGGCAGTGGCGTTGAACATGCTGGCTGCTGTTGAGCGCAGTGAGTTTGAGTCGATATGACAGCGTATGGCCAGACAGTCCGGAACAGGCCAATCGATACGCGCTCCATGATGGGCTACCCTGCAATGTGAGCGCGTATCGGCCGACGCGTCAATCCGGGCTGCCGAGCCGCACTTACGAGTTGAATCCGTCATTATTCTTCCTATACACTACGGTATCATCGTTATGCAGGATATGTACTCTTCGGGAAGTGAATGTTTCAGCGCGGTCTTGCCAGTAATAAGGCCCGCGCCGCAGGCCACAGCGCCATATGCCATGCCACGGCAGTACCGCCAACCGTCCGACTGCAGGCTGCATATTCAACCGGATCATTTGCAAACTCCGGCCACGTGAAAAAACGGCGCCGACCGCCGTGTTTCGTCCCATAACAACCCGGCAAACAGCGATTGACTCAAGCCATGATAATCAAGAAATCCGCACTCAGACAGCTCCTCCGGCTCCTGCTGCTGGCCGTTATCGGCCAGGCATCGATAGCATCCGCCGTAAGCCTGTATGTCAGTGACGACCTGACCGTGCCCATGCGCAGCGGCAGCAGCCTGCAGCACAGAATATTGGATTTCCTGCACAGCGGCACCGCCGTCGAGGTGCTGGGGGCCAGCGATGATGGCCAGTACCAACACATCAAGGCGGATGACAAGGACGGTTGGGTCAGAACCGATCAATTGATGACATCCCCCAGTGCGCGCGCGCAACTGACGACCCTGGACAAGCGTACCGAAGATCTGAAAGATGAAATCAAGCAGGGCAAAAGCACGATTACGGAACTCAATGCACGCATCAAGCAGCTCGAAGACGATAACCACACGCTGGAAACCAGTCGAGACGGACTTACGACCTCGCTGGAAGATCTCAAACGGATCGCCGCGCAACCCGCGGCCATCGCGCAACAGAATAAAACGCTGGAAAAGAAACTTGCTAACCTCAATGCAAGCTATACCGCGATGCGTGCGGAAAACGAACGCTTGAGCCAGCGTGGCAAGCGGGAGTGGTTCTTGATCGGCGGCGCGGTTTCGCTGGTCAGCCTGCTTTTCGGATTGATCATTCCCAACATCAAATGGCGCAAACGCAACAACTGGGGCAACGATTTCTAGGAAAGCTCCGAAACACCCATCAACCGCCAAGCTTTCTTCTTCCGCTCTGATGCCATCATTGCGGACAAAGTCATGTACCCAGTTGCTGCAGGTGAGATCGTCGACGAGCCCTTGTATTGCTGCGACGAAATTTGACTGGACATTGTCGAAACCGATACTGGCTCTGAATTCGGTACCTGCATACCCTTATCTGTTTCAATCAGTCCGTGATACCCGCCTTGCCTAGCCCACCGCCACCCGCGCATTCCGGAACAGGCGCAGCCACGGGCCGTCTTCGCTCCAGCCTTCGGGATGCCAGGAGAACTGTACGCTGCGGAATACTCGTTCCGGATGCGGCATGAGGATGGTAAAGCGGCCGTCACTGTTGGTGAGGCTGGTGATGCCCAACGGTGTGCCGTTTGGATTGGCAGGATAGGCCTCAGTGGCCTGGCCACGGTTGTCGATATACCGTAGTGCAACCAAACCGCTATCCATGACACGTTGCGCGCCATCGGCGGCGGTAAACTCGGCGCGTCCTTCGCCGTGGGCGGCCACGATAGGCAAGCGCGAGCCCGCCATTCCCCGGAAGAACAACGATGGCGATTCCAGCACCTCGACCATCACCAGGCGTGCCTCGAACTGCTCCGAGGTATTGCGCACGAAGCGCGGCCACAGTTCGCTGCCGGGGATGATCTCATGCAGGTTGGACATCATCTGGCAGCCGTTGCACACGCCGAGACCGAAACTGTCGTCACGTGCAAAAAACGCGGCGAACTCGTCACGGGCGCGGCTGTTGAATAGAATCGTCTTGGCCCAGCCGCCGCCGGCACCGAGCACATCGCCGTACGAAAAGCCACCGCAGGCGGCGAGTCCCTTGAAGTCCCGCAGCGCGATGCGTCCAGCGATGATATCACTCATGTGCACGTCGACGGCGTCGAAGCCGGCGCGTTCGAAGGCGGCGGCCATTTCGAGCTGGCCGTTGACACCCTGCTCCCGCAACACGGCGACGCGCGGCCGCGCGCCTTTGTTGAGATAGGGCGCCGCGATATCGTCATTACCATCGAATACGAGCGTCGCACCCAGCCCCGGATCGCCGACATCGAGCAAACGATCGTATTCCTGCCGCGCGCATTCCGGGTTGTCGCGCAGCGACTGCATGCGATAACTGGTCTCCGACCAGACACGCTGAAAATCGATACGCGGGGCGGCGAGCCACTCCTTGCCGGCATGCGTGAACACCACGCGGTCCGCATCGTTCAGACTGCCGAGCACAACACTGTGGCGTGCCAGCCCTGCCTGCTGGATTATTTCTTGCACTTTGCCGATATCGCTGCGGCGCACCTGCACGACGGCGCCGAGCTCCTCACTGAAAACGGCGGCCAATGGGTCATGACCCAGCGCGTCGATTGCGATACTGACTCCGACGTGTCCGGCGAAGCTCATCTCGCACAGAGTTGCGAACAAGCCGCCGTCGGAACGGTCGTGATAGGCGAGCAACAGGTCTGCCGCATTCAGGCTTTGGATGGCATCGAAAAAGGCACGCAAGGCCTGCGCCTCCTCGACATCGGGCACGCCGCTGCCGACCTTGCCATAGACCTGCGCCAAGGCCGATCCGCCCAGACGGTTCTTGCCCTTGCCCAGATCAATGAGGAGCAGATCCGTGACGCCGCAATCCGTACGCAACTGCGGCGTAAGCGTCTTGCGTACATCCAGCACCGTCGCGAAGGCGGAGATGATCAGCGACAGTGGCGCTGTCACCGCGCGCGCTTGACCCTGCTCCTGCCACACCGTCTGCATCGATAGCGAATCCTTGCCGACCGGAATGCTCAGATTGAGTGCCGGACACAACTCCATGCCGACGGCCTTCACTGTGTCGAACAGCGCGGCTTCCTCGCCGGGATGGTTGGCGGCGGCCATCCAGTTGGCGGAGAGTTTCACGTCGCTGAGTCTGTCGATGCGGGCGGCAGCCAGATTGGTGAGTGCTTCGCCAACGGCGAGGCGACCGGAGGCCGGCGCATCGAGCAAGGCCACGGGTGTGCGTTCACCCATCGCCATGGCTTCGCCGGTGGTGGCCCGGTAACCGGTGCTGGTGACCGCGACATCGGCCACCGGCACCTGCCAGGGACCGACCATCTGATCGCGCACCGTGTGACCGCCGACGTTGCGATCACCGATGGTGATGAGAAAGCTCTTGTCGGCAACGGCTGGCAGATGCAACACGCGCAGTGCGGCGTCCATGGGATCGATACCGTGGGTACTGAAGTCATCGGTGGCAGTCCGTTCATGACGCACTTCACGTAACATGCGCGGCGGCTTGCCGAGCAGCACCGACAGCGGCATGTCGATGGGGATGTTGTCGAAGTAACCGTCACCGAGAATCAGTTGCTCGTCTTCGGTCATCTCGCCGACCACCGCATACGGACAGCGCTCGCGCTCGCACAAGGCTTGAAACAGATCCAGACGCTCCGGATCGATGGCGAGCACGTAACGCTCCTGCGCTTCGTTGCTCCAGATTTGCATCGGTGTCATGCCCGGCTCGTCGTTGGGCACGGTGCGCAGTTCGAAGCGGCCACCGCGGCCGCTGTCGTGCACCAGCTCCGGCAGTGCATTGGACAGGCCACCGGCGCCGACATCGTGAATGGAAACGATGGGACTGGCACCGCCCAGCGCCCAGCAGCGATCGATGACTTCCTGGCAGCGGCGTTGCATTTCGGGATTGCCGCGCTGTACGGAGGCGAAGTCCAGATCTTCGGCACTGGCCCCGCTGGCCATCGACGAGGCCGCGCCACCGCCCAGACCGATCAGCATTGCCGGACCGCCCAGCACCACCACCGCCGTGCCCGGTGCCCCGACGCCCTTCTCGACATCGTCGGCACGGATGTTACCGATACCGCCCGCGACCATGATGGGCTTGTGGTAGCCACGCACTTCCTTGCCGTGTGCGCCGGTCACTTCGAGTTCAAAGCTGCGGAAGTAACCGCACAGATTGGGACGGCCGAATTCGTTATTGAAGGCCGCCGCACCGATCGGACCTTCGAGCATGATGCGCAGCGCCGAGTCGATGCGTGCCGGTTTGCCGTAATCGGTTTCCCAGGGTTGTTCGGCACCCGGGATGCGCAGATTCGACACTGAAAACCCCGCCAGACCGGCCTTGGGTTTCGCACCGCAACCGGTGGCGCCTTCGTCGCGGATCTCGCCGCCGACACCGGTGGCCGCGCCCGGAAAGGGGGCAATGGCGGTCGGATGGTTGTGCGTCTCCACCTTCATGAGGATGTGCACGGGCTCGCGGTGATAGGCGTACTTGCCGCTGACCGGATCGGGAAAGAAGCGCGCAGCGGTGATGCCTTCCATTACAGCGGCATTGTCCTTGTAGGCGGACAGCGTGCCCTGTGGATGCTTCGCGTGGGTGTTGCGGATCATGCCGAACAGCGTCTCGTCATGGCTGTTACCGTCGATCACCCAATTGGCATTGAAGATCTTGTGACGGCAGTGTTCGGAATTGGCCTGCGCGAACATCATGAGTTCGACGTCGCTGGGATTGCGCGCCAGATCGCGGAAGCTCTCCACCAGGTAATCGATTTCATCCTCGGACAGCGCCAGACCCAATTCGCGATTGGCGATCTTCAAAGCATCGCGCCGGCCGCCGAGCACATCGACCGTCGACAATGGCGCGGGCTTGGCGTGACTGAAAAGATCCTCGGCCTCTTCGAAACTGCCCAGCACCGCTTCAATCATGCGATCGTGGATCAACACGGCCAACTGCCACATTTCGGTTTCAGTACAGGCGACGCCAGCGGTCTTCTGGAAGCAATAGGCAATACCGCGCTCGATGCGATGCACGGCGGACAGGCCACAGTTGTGGACAATGTCGGTGGCCTTGCTCGACCACGGTGAGAGGGTGCCGGGGCGCGGCACGACCAGCAACAACTGGCCCGGTGGCATAACAGCGGGGGCGCCTGTCCCGTAGCTCAGGATTTTCTCCAGGACCTGCTGCTGGGCAGGGCTCAGCCGCTGCTCCAGATCGGCGAAATACTGGAATTGGGCGTGGATAACCGCAACATCGGGCACCGACCGGCGCGCATCGGTAAGCAACTTGTCCAGGCGAAAGGCGGAAAAAGCAGGGCTACCGGGCAAGCGCAACATGGTCAGTATCAACAAGTGATCCGCGAAACCACCATGATACTGAAATCGACCCGATGGGGCCAGCGAGCCAGCAGAGAGGCAGCCCGGGTTTCGCTGTGCTCAACCCGGGCTTATAAAGGGTCTACTTCAACTGCTCTTGCAACAGGGTCAGGATGCGTGCGCCGGTCTTGGTCGTGACTGGTTTACCGTCCAGGTCCTGGACGGTGATACGGGTGCTCGCGCCCTGGCTTTCCAGAACCACCTGATACTTGTCACCTTGTGCCTTGGCCTTGGCGTCGTCCGAGCGCCAGAATGCCAGCTTCGAGAACAGGCCCTTGCTCTTGGTCTCTTTCAGCGGGTCGTCGTAGGCCACGTAGTACACACCCTTGGAACGGTTGCGGTCTTCAACGGTAAAACCGACACGATCCAGCGCGAGGCCGGTACGGCGCCAGGCACGCGAGACATCTTCCTCGACATTCAGGGCCGCCGTGCCATCGGCATTTTGAGTCAACTGTGCGCGCGGCGCCGGCGACTGGGCGTTTTTCAGTTCCTGCTTGGCCTGCTGCGCCTGCACGCCCATGAATACCATCAGACGATTCAGCATCTCGCTTTCCAGCGCCGGATCGGAAGGCCGCACTTCCCAGATCGTGCTCTTGTCGTTGACAACTTCCTTCATACCGCGCTGCGTCAGGTACAATTCTGTCGTGCCCGGCTTGCTGCCTGGTTCGAGACGCACGTGAAACATGTCGCGGGTCGGTGCGGAATAGAGCGAACCCAGCGCCTTGCTCAGCACCTTGCGCACCGGATCCATGGGGATGTCGGCCCGGTTCTCGGCCCAGTCGGTTTCCAGGATACCGATGCGCGGGTCCTCGCGCTTGATAAGGAAGCCGTTCTGCAACCAGAACTCACGCATCTTGTTCCACACAGCGGTACGGTCGGCATCGATCACCAGCCAGCGTTTGTCACCGTCGCGCTCCACCTGGATATCAGGCTGCGCCGGCAGCACCTGCGACGCGCCGGTTGCCTGCGGGTTGGAATTGCTCTGACTGTAGGCCGAATAGGTGGCGTTATCCTCTTGCGTGGCCTGCGTGGCGGTCGGCACCGCCAAGGCATCATCCGATTTGGTCACGTTCAGATCCGGCGGCACCTCCAGAGACGGGGCTGACTGACTGCGCTGGTAATCGGCGGTGGGGCTGGAGAGAGTCTTATCCAGGAATGAGCAGGAACTCAGCAGCACCGCGCCGCAGAGCAGCGGCAAGTAACGCGTCAGGATCGTAAGCTGTGCCATGTAGTCAACCTTCAAGGGTCTATAAAATCTGGGCCTGATGCAGCGCCTGCCGCACCGTGTCGTGATGCCGCTGTGAAAGTACGGTCATCGGTAATCGGATACCGGGCGGAATTCTGCCCATTGCATGCAACGCCCATTTCACCGGAATGGGATTGGATTCCACGAACAGATCCTTGTGCAACGCCAGCAGACGCTGGTTGATCGCCGTCGCACCGGCGCGGTCGCCGGCCAGCGCGGCGGCGCACATCTCGTGCATGGCGCGCGGTGCGACATTGGCAGTCACCGAGATGTCGCCCTTGCCACCCATCAGAATGAATTCCAGGGCTGTGGCGTCATCGCCGCTGTACAGGTCGATCTGCTCGCCGCAGCCGTCGATCAATTCGCGCGCACGTTGCAGATTGCCGGTGGCATCTTTGAGCCCGACGATGTTCGGGATCGCCGCCAGGCGCACCACCGTCTCCGGGAGCAGGTCCACCGCCGTGCGACCGGGCACATTATAGAGTATCTGCGGGATCGGCACTGCCGCGGCAATCGCCTTGTAGTGCAGATAGAGGCCTTCCTGAGTCGGCTTGTTGTAATACGGGGTTACCAGTAGACAGGCATCGGCACCAGCCTGCATGGCGCAACGCGTCAGGGTGATCGCCTCAGTAGTGGAGTTGGCGCCGGTGCCGGCGATCACCGGGAGGCGGCCGCGCGCCATCTGGACCACGCGCTTTATGACATGGCAGTGCTCGTGTTCGTCGAGCGTGGCGGATTCACCGGAAGTGCCGACCGGGACCAGCGCATCGCTGCCCTGCTCGATATGCCACTCCACCAAGCGTTCAAGACTGGCCTCGTCGAGCGCGCCATCCTCGCGCATCGGCGTGACCAGCGCCACCATACTGCCGTGAAACATACCGACTCCATGTGAATTTAATGCTGCATGGTACTGGGGCGGCTGCACTAAGACAAGATCGCGCCTGATCCATTCGCCAAAGCTGGCCCCGCTGCGGTTACAATAGCGCTCCCGTTTACCGACATCACAGCCGCGAAGCCATTGCAATGACCGACGACGACACCCCGATCCGCGAAATCCGTATCAATCCCATCGTACCCAGCGAGTCCGTGCTGGTGGCGACCGCACGCGGCAGCAGACCGCGCAAGGAAGAGGCACCGGCGCCGCGCGACACCCGCGCGCATGTCGATACCTGCCCTTTCTGCCAGGGCAACGAGCATCTGACCCCGCCCACCCTCGCGGCGTTCCCCGCACAGGGCGCGTGGCAGGTGCGCATCGTCGAGAATCTCTACCCGGTGCTCGGCGACGACCGCACCGGCGGCAGCTTGGTGTTCGGTCTGCAGCAGGCCATCGAGGGGTACGGCCGCCACGAGGTAATTATTGACCATCCCCAGCACGGTATCGCCATACACGAGATGAGCGAGGCGCACCTGTCCCTGCTGTACGTCGCCTACCGCACCCGCATGAGCCAACTCTACGACTCCAACCTGCGTTTGAAATACGTTCTGGTGTTCAAGAACTTCGGGCCCGCAGCGGGCGCCAGCATTCCGCACACCCACAGCCAGCTGATCGCCATGCCAGTGGTGCCGGAAAACGTGCACAACGAACTGGAGCACAGCCGTAGCTATTTCAAAGATCACCACCAGTGCATCTTCTGTTCACTGATCGACGAGGCGCTGACCTTTGAAGCCACACTCTATTACCGTGATTCCGGCGAGGTCCGCCGCAAGATCAACGTCGGCCAGTACGTGGTCGAGCGCGGCAAGCACTTCATCGCCATCAAGCCCTTCGCCAGTCGCTTCGAGTGGGAAGTGCATATCCTGCCGCTGGTGCACCAGAGTGATTTTCTGGCCATCAGCGATGAAGGCCGGGATGATCTGGCACGGGTGTTGCGCCGCACCATGGCACGCCTGGACGCGGTGATCGGTGGTGCCCAGTACAATTATTTTCTGCACTCCCAGCCACACGGACCTGAACATGCCGACTGTGGTGACAGTTACCACTGGCATCTAGAGATCTGTCCGCGCACCAGCATCCCCACCGGTTTCGAGCTCGGCTCGGGGCTGTTCGTCAGCACCATCAGCCCCGAGTCGGCGGCGCAACGGCTCCGCGATGTAAAACTGGCCGACGGGTAATATTGTGCTTGCCGAACGGTTGTCATGTTTACAGTCAGCCCGGACGGGTCTCGGGCCGCTGAACGTAGACACGGCCCGGGGCCGGATACTCTCACTCCGCAATGGTGATAAACTTAACCGCTCGAACCAGCCAGATAGCCCAAACCGCCATGTCGACTAATACCAGCAAGAACCTCCTGGTCATCTCTGCGCTCGGTCACGACCGCCCCGGCTTGGTCAATGAACTGACCCGCGCCGCCCTCGACAGCGGTTGCAACATCGTCGACAGCCGCATGTCGGTACTGGGCGGTGAATTCGCCATCATTCTGCTGGTATCCGGTAACTGGAACGCCATCGCCAAGCTGGAAACACTGCGCGAAGCGCTAGAGAAGCGCCTGGAGATGACCCTGGTCACCAAGCGCACCGAGCCGCGCACGCCGCGCGACAATCTGCTGCCTTACGCCGTGGACGTGGTCTCCATCGATCAGCCCGGCATCGTGCATCACCTTGCGGAATTCTTCTCGACGCGCAACATCAACATCGAGAACCTGGACACCAGCAGCTATTCCGCCGCGCATACCGGCACGCCGATGTTCGCGGTACACATGAGCGTGGGCATCCCGGCCGAGCAGCACATCGCCACACTGCGCGAGCAGTTCATGGATTTCTGCGACGACCTCAATCTGGATGCCATCATAGAACCCATCAAAGGCTAAGACGACACCATGAGCAAGATCGCAATCGGCAAGAAAATCCCGGACTGGGAGCTGCCGGCCACCGGCGGCACCAGCATCCGTCTGTCGACACTCAGCGGTCATCCGGTCGTACTGTATTTCTACCCCAAGGACAACACCTCCGGCTGCACGCTCGAGGGCGAACAATTCCGCGATCTGCAGGCCGGCTTTAAGAAGTTCAAGACAGTCATCCTGGGCGTGTCCCGCGACAGCGTGAAATCGCATGACGGCTTCAAAGAAAAATACGCCTTCAACTTCGACCTACTGTCCGACTCCGACGAAAAACTCTGCACGCTGTTCGACGTCATCAAACCCAAGCTTATGTACGGCAAGGAAGTCGTCGGCGTGGAGCGCAGCACTTTTCTCATCGATGCCGACGGCGTGCTGCGCCGGGAGTGGCGCAAGGTCAAGGCCGACGGCCATGCGCAGGAAGTCCTGGACGCCGTCAAGGCGCTCTGATGCGGAAATACCCACTGGACGTTTTCCTCCACCGGATACCCACGTCGCAGGACTGACTCATTTCGACACAACAAACTCCCTAAGTATCGTCCTGCCCCTGCCGACACAGTGCCCAGGGCAGGCCCATCCAGCAACACGTAATACCGAGGCACATGGCCAAAACCAAAGCAGCACCCAAACCGCTCTACGTCCTTGACACCAGTGTGCTGATGCACGATCCGGCGTGTCTCTTCCGCTTCCAGGAACACGATATTTTCGTACCCATGGTGGTGCTCGAGGAGCTCGATCTCGGCAAACGCGGCACCACCGAAGTGGCGCGCAATGTGCGTCAGGTGAGCCGCTTCCTGGATGAACTGATCAGCAATGCCAGCAAGGAACAGATCGATCAAGGATTACCCTTGCCGACACCGGTCCACGGCGGCGACAACGGCCACGGTGGCAGCGGTCGACTGTTCTTCCAGACCAGTACCCTGCCTGTCACCTTGCCACGCGCCCTGCCCGGCCACATCCCCGACAACAACATCCTGACCGCGGCCCTGTCGTTGCAACAGAGTCATCCGGACAACACCGTGACCCTGGTGACCAAGGACATCAATCTGCGCATCAAGGCCGCGTTGGTCGGCATTCATGCCGAGGATTACTTCAACGACCGTGTGCTCGACGACGTCAATCTGCTGTACAACGGTGCCGCGGAATTACCCGGCGATTTCTGGGACAGGCACAGCAAGGACATTGATTCCTGGCAGAAACAGGCGCGTACGTTTTACAAGATTCAGGGACCGGATGTCACCACCTGGTACCCGAACGAATATCTGTACAGCACCGGCCCGGACAACTTCGAGGCGATCGTGCGCAGCGTCGATGGCGAAACCGCGACACTGGAGATGACGCAGGATTTCCGCAATACCCGTCATCAGGTCTGGGGCATCAATGCGCGCAACCGTGAACAGAACTTCGCGCTGAATCTGCTCATGGACCCGGAGATCGACTTCGTCACTCTGCTCGGTCAGGCCGGTACCGGCAAGACTTTGCTGGCGCTCGCCGCCGGCCTGGCACAGACACTGGAAGAAAAGCGCTACCGTGAGATCATCATGACGCGTGCGACGGTATCGGTCGGCGAAGACATCGGCTTCCTGCCCGGCACCGAAGAGGAAAAAATGGCACCGTGGATGGGAGCACTGATGGACAATCTGGAAGTACTCACCAAATCCGAGAATGGCGGTGATTGGGGCCGCGCCGCAACCAACGATTTGTTGCAGAACCGCATCAAGATCCGTTCTTTGAACTTCATGCGCGGCCGCACCTTTCTCAACAAGTATCTGATCATCGACGAAGCGCAGAACCTGACCTCGAAGCAGATGAAGACCCTCGTGACGCGTGCCGGTCCCGGCACCAAAGTGGTCTGTCTCGGCAACGTCGCGCAGATCGACACACCGTATCTGACCGAAACCACCTCCGGCCTGACCTACGTCGTCGATCGATTCAAGCATTGGGAGCACAGCGGACACATCACCTTGAAGCGTGGCGAGCGTTCACGCCTGGCGGATTTCGCGTCGGAAGCACTTTGACCCTATCATTACGACCAATTGCAGACATCTAATTACGCACCACCACCCTGTTTCTCACGACTGGCAGGAGGACTGACCTGCCATTGCCAACCGGCCTGACTATCTTGAGCGGCGTGATAAAAAGCGTTGCCAGAATAATGTCCAGAGCTATCTGCTTTAAAAATAAGAGTAGCAGGCGGCTTTAAACTGGAAGCAGTTAGTTAGGGAGTCAATTGCAAATGGCTGCTTGCCCTACATTTCTGCCGGAGGTGGCTTGCAACAGAGTGACAGATAACGCGCACATTTCGGACAATCACTGGCTGGTGACAAGGTCAAACCAATGGTAAATGAAATGGCATTCCTAACCAATTCGCGACATTACAAATTGGACAAACTCGTTTGGTGGTACAGGGCGAGCGAAATGATAACCCTGCGCCTCATCACAATTTTGCAATTGCAAGATGGAAAGAGCACGCTCGTTCTCAACTCCTTCCGCAATGGTCTTAAGATTGAGACTGTGTGCCATTCGAATGATAGCTCGAACAATCGCGGCATCGTTCGGATCTGTCGCCATGTCGCGCACAAATGACTGGTCTATTTTTAGCTTGTCTACGTTGAAACGTTTCAGATAAGACAGGCTGGAATAGCCGGTACCGAAGTCGTCAATCGATAGTTTTACCCCGAGCGCCTTGAGGCGTTGTACCGAAGCCAATACCATCTCGATATCGTGGATCAGAATCGATTCGGTCAATTCAAGTTCGAGGCAAGCCGGATTGAGGCCGGAATCGGCCAGCGCCTGAATAACGCTATTCTCCAAATTGTGGTGCCTAAACTGCACTGCCGAAATATTTACGGCAATCACCATCTCAGGCAACCCAGCATTGCGCCACGCAACGGCCTGTCGGCAGGCTTCAAGTAATACCCAATCACCAATTTGCACAATCAGCCCACTTTCCTCAGCAACTGGAATAAAACGTGCGGGAGGCACCAAGCCAAGCTCTGGGTGATTCCAGCGTATCAGTGCTTCTGCGCCGATCACGGCACCTGAGGTGAGATCAATTTGCGGTTGATAATGAAGGATAAATTCCGTGCTATCCAAAGCTTGTCGCAAGCTGTTGCGCATGCGCAGACTTTCAATGGCATCGATGTTCATCTGCTCTGTGTAAAAACGGTAGGTATTTCGCCCCGCGCCTTTAGCCTGGTACATGGCTGTATCGGCCTTTTTTAGCAGCGTATCGAAGTCCTTGCAGTCATCAGGATAAACGGCGATACCTATGGAAATGGAAGTGGATAGTTGATGATTTTCAATTTCGAAGGGAGCGGTTAGCCCCTTGAGAAGCTTCTCCACGGCTACTGTGATGGATTCCGGATCATGTACACCAGTAAGCAGAATCAGGAATTCGTCTCCGCCTTGACGGCTGAGCGTATCCGTATCGCGCAGGCACTTGCACAGCCTCGCTGCAACAGCTTTGAGCAATGCATCCCCGATGGGATGGCCAAGCGTGTCATTGATGGTCTTAAAATTGTCGAGGTCAATGAAAATGACAGCAAGCTTAGAGTTTGCTCTGTCAGCAAAGGAACCCGCCATTACAAAATGATCCTTGGCTAACTGGCGGTTCGGCAATTTAGTCAGCACATCATGGTAGGCCAGAAACTCGATATGAGCCTCGGCCGATTTGCGTTCGGTAATGTCGTGCATTGTTGCGACTACACGGAAGGGTGTTTTCATTCCATCTTTGAAGATGGGCTGGACGTTAATAGAAATCCAGGTCAAACTCCCGTCGGGCTTGTGGATGCCCATGATAACATTGGATTGCGGCAATCCGGTCCTTAAGGTCGCCACGACCGGATGCATTTCACCTGGAAATGGTGACCCATCCTCGTGTATCGAGTGCCAGTCAGGGTCGAACGAGGTTTTGCCTTCTAACTGATCCGTGCTGAGACCTAAAATGCGTTCCGTGCTCTTGTTGAAAGCGAGGATTGCCGAGTTCTCATCCTGCAATGTTACGCCCTCTTCCATTGCTGCAATCAACAAGCGATATTGCTCTTCGCTCTCGACCAGCAATCGCTCCGCCTCCTTGTGAGCGGTAATGTCCCTACCGAACACGGATATCCCGAAAATGGCCCCACCGCGCCTCATGACGTTCAGGTTCAACTGAAGCACATTGGTACGTGCGGGCACCTCATACTCAGCAGTAAACGATCCCTCTTGCAGCGCCGTCTGATAAAAATCATGCCACAGATGTATGTGAGCATCATCATTGAAAAGCTCTTCTGGCCGCATGCCATTTGAAATGTGCAGACCGCGCGTCCGGAATAGATAATCACTTAAAGCGTGGTTGAACCAAAGAAGGCCGAAAGACTCTGAATCGACGGACCAGATCAGATCCTGCGTACTGTTAACAACAGTATAAAGCAGCACCTTAGATTCATTCATCGCTTCGATTGCCTGCTTTTGTTCAGTGAGGTCTCGAACTATCAGTATCGTTCTATCGCGCCCCTGTTCATCGACAAACTTTTCCGAACGGACTTCTCCCGCAAACCGGGTTCCGTCGCCGCGCATGAAGACGATCTCGTCTCGCAACCTGCCAGTGCGGGCCCGCTCGGTCAGGAGATTGTCGAGATGGGGAGAGGACAAATCCACTAATCCTGACCGACCAAGTGTGCATATTTCCCCCTCAGTACGTCCAAATAATTTACACGCCGCAGGGTTTGCCGCAAAGACAGCCCCGTCAAGAGCAGTAAGAAACATCGCGTCCATGCTGTGTTCAAAGATCGGGGGATAGTAATTAGATGAGTGACTCACGCCAGCGTCCCTATAGCAATTAATATTTATGGCACAATTATGCTTGCGTAATGGACTGTAATTCAAGGAATTATATTTTTCTCTGTCTCTATAATATCTTCCTCAATATGCGGACAGCTTGCTTGTGTTCCCAATGATCGCTAACGCTGCACTCCTGCCGCTCGGACGGTACGCCGTGAATGGCCGGAGTCAGCTATACAGCGGTCGTTGACTCAGCCTGCCGCCACTGGCAGAAGAATACTGGGAGCGGCCAGTCGCGAACTGATTACGATTGGAATCAGCCATTCAACCTCCCTTGAGGTTATACGATGCTTACTAACTAATGCTGCTTTTTTATGGATTCAATAAAGGTTCTATATTGTTCCCATGGAACAACCTTTTCAGGAGTACCATCAGTTGCAATTGCCTTATTATTTTCACGACTAACCGCTACAATGCCAATCGCAACTCGGTTATCGAAATTAATTGACGTTGCAACTAAGTATGCCAATATTCCATCTTTTTTACCTTGAGCAGTCACCTGATATCCTGCCCTGCCATTAATATTGACTTCTTTTTCTTGCATAATCCCGAATAAAGCACCAAAAGTATTTTTCACATACGAGGGCATAAAACTCTTGGTTGTTTCTAGAAATTCTTTATTAGTCAAAGATGGTTTATCAAGTTTATACCATTCAACGGAATAGTATCCATCCGCCATCCAAAAGCCTTTACCCACAGTAAAATCGACAAAATATTTACCATCTCCAACTTGCCCATCAACCACACTCATATCGAGTAAGTCTGGCGATTTAACCAGAAACTCTCCTCCTGGTGAAATATACAATCCACTATTAAATGTACCTTTCAGAGTTGCACATCCCGACAACCATGCAGCCAAGAATAACAAACAACAAAGTCTAGATAGATTCATAGATTCTCCATTTTGCTTATTTCTTAATTAGAAGTGGAACCACCTCTTTGAGCAATAATAGGCGGCAGTATAAGTGGAATATTCTCGGTGTACGAATGTCTCCATTTTCATCGGGAAACTTCCGCTCATTGTAGATTCCGTCAAAATCATGGCTCAGACCTGACAGTCTGGTTACGCTACATACCTGCCCTTCGACCCGGTTGCCGCGAGCGGCGGCTTAGGCCCTGGAAGCGGGCATTGACGACATGTCGCATCAGTACTTGTCTTACAGCCGAAAGGACGAGCGCGGCTGCACCTCGAGCTGTTCCGCGGCGGTGGATTTCCCGAGTGACCGGGCAAGTGCAATATCGGTACTAACTATGGTGGTGCCACCTACTTTCGCACCGACACCATCGATGAACGATTTATTGATATTGATGGTGTCGGCGGGGATGCGCTTCAAATAATACAGCAAGGAATAGGCCGGGTTTGTGGCGATAGCGACCGGCTATCGGCACGATGGCGACAATCAATTAGAACTCTTCGTCACTCCGCCGTATGCTTTAGCCAAGCTGCACAACGCGGGATAATTGATAAAGATCAGCTACCCGCTCGCAGAAAGTGGTAGCTTGATTCATTCACCGACGAAGTAATTTCGTTCAACCTGACAAGGAGGCTCAACCATTGTGGCAAAAAATACGCAGTCACCGGTTATGATTACCGCCGCTGGTGTGCCGACAGGCGACAAACGGGATCGTTTTATACGATGGGACAGTTTGAGGACTAATGCAATCGTGATTGGAGGGAAAGATGAACGCAAAGACTGATATGAACGCTGGCAAATGCCCGGTGATACATGGTGGGGCCACATCTACCAGCATATCGAACATGGATTGGTGGCCTAAGGCGCTGAGCCTCGACATTCTGCATCAGCAGGACACAAAGACCAACCCACTGGGCGCGAACTTCAACTATCGGAGAGAGGTCAAGAAGCTTGACGTCGATGCGCTGAAGAATGACCTCAATGCCTTGATGACCGATAGCCAGGACTGGTGGCCTGCTGACTGGGGTCACTACGGCGGCCTGATGATCCGCATGGCTTGGCACTCGGCCGGCACCTATCGTATTGCCGATGGCCGTGGCGGCGGTGGTGCCGGCAATCAACGCTTTGCGCCGATCAACTCTTGGCCTGACAACGTGAACCTCGACAAGGCACGTCGCCTGCTCTGGCCGATCAAGAAGAAATACGGCAACAAGATCAGTTGGGCCGACTTGATCCTCTTCGCCGGAACGATAGCCTATGAATCCATGGGACTGAAGACCTACGGGTTTGCCTTTGGCCGCGAGGATATCTGGCACCCGCAAAAGGATGTCTACTGGGGCTCAGAGAAGGAATGGCTCGCGACCAGTGACAAACCCAACAGCCGTTACTCCGGCGAGCGCGATTTGGAGAACCCTCTGGCTGCCGTCATGATGGGGCTGATCTACGTTAACCCTGAAGGCGTCGACGGCAAGCCGGATCCGCTGAAGACGGCACACGATGTGCGTGTGACCTTCGAGCGTATGGCGATGAACGACGAGGAAACCGTCGCCCTGACCGCCGGCGGGCATACGGTTGGCAAATGCCATGGCAATGGCGATGCGCAATTGCTGGGGCCAGTCCCCGCAGCGGCAGAAGTCGAGGATCAGGGATTGGGCTGGATCAACAAGACCCAGCGTGGCATTGGCCGCGACACCGTGTCCAGCGGCCTTGAAGGGGCCTGGACCACCCACCCGACCCAGTGGGACAACGGCTATTTCCATCTGCTGCTCAGCTACGACTGGGAACTCAAGAAGAGCCCCGCTGGCGCTTGGCAGTGGGAGCCGATCAACATCAAGAACGAAGACAAGCCGGTCGACGTCGAGGATCCTTCGATCCGTCTTAACCCGATCATGACCGATGCCGACATGGCCATGAAGATGGACCCGGCCTATCGGATAATTTCCGAGCGGTTCTACAAGGATCCCGACTACTTCTCGAAAATATTTGTGCGTGCATGGTTCAAGCTGACCCACCGTGACATGGGCCCCAAGTCTCGCTACATCGGCCCGGACGTTCCGAAGGAAGACCTGATCTGGCAGGATCCGGTACCCGCAGGCCGCAAAGACTACGACGTGGCGGCTGTAAAGGCCAAAATCGCCGCCAGCGGCCTGAGTATTGGCGAAATGGTCAGCACGGCCTGGGACAGCGCCCGCACTTTCCGTGGTTCAGACAAGCGCGGCGGTGCCAACGGCGCGCGCATCCGTCTTGCTCCGCAGAAGGAATGGGAAGGCAACGAGCCTGCACGACTTGCCAAGGTGCTCGGCGTGCTTGGAGACATCGCGGCGCAGACCGGTGCCAGCGTGGCCGATGCCATCGTTCTGGCCGGTAACGTCGGTGTTGAGCAGGCAGCCAAGGCGGCAGGCGTCAACATCACCGTCCCCTTTGCACCGGGCCGTGGCGATGCCACCCAGGCGATGACGGATGTCGCGTCATTCGATGTGCTGGAACCGATCCACGACGGGTATCGCAACTGGCTCAAGAAGGATTACGTCGTCAGTGCCGAAGAACTGCTGCTCGACCGCACGCAGCTGATGGGCCTGACAGCCCATGAGATGACAGCGCTTGTGGGCGGCATGCGCGTGTTGGGCACCAACCAGGGTGGCACCCAGCACGGTGTGTTCACCGATCGCGTCGGTAGCTTGACGAACGATTTCTTCGTCAACCTGACGGACATGGCCAACACGTGGAAGCCTGCAGGTAAGAACCTGTATGAAATACGCGACCGCAAGACCGGCGCAGTCAAGTGGACGGCAACCCGGGTCGACCTTGTCTTAGGGTCGAATTCGATCCTTCGCGCTTATGCCGAAGTCTATGCGCAGGACGATAGCAAGGAGAAGTTCGTGCAGGACTTCGTTGCCGCATGGACGAAGGTCATGAACGCTGACCGCTTCGATCTGGCCTAACACTCAGCACACATCCCCACGCCGCTCCAAATCGCTGCGTGGGGAATTTTTGATGCGTGAGTTTCTCCAGCCTACCGGTTTAATCTCTGAGATGAGCAATCCACTCCCATTGAAGCGTTTGTAGCTCATGAGGTATTGGCGCTGGTTTATTTTTTGATCATT